>JBGPOZ010000020.1:0-34805 GCA_041488295.1 Allostellaceae bacterium | reverse complement strand
CGTTGAGCGCGATCGAGGCGCTCGATGACGATGCCGCGACGCGCGTCATCGTGGTCATCTCGAAGCCGCCGGCGCCTGACGTGGCGCAGCGCGTGCTGGATCGTGTCGGGAAGAGCGCCAAACCTTTCATCATTTGCTTCCTTGGCCTCGAGCGGATCGAACTGCCGCCCAATGGGCGCGCGGCGATGACGTTGCGCGATGCGGCTTCGCTCGCCCTCGGCGGCGCGGCGGTCGGCACGCGCGCGGTGGACCTCGCCGCCGTGCCGCCCCTTGCATCCGGGCGACGCTGGATCCGCGGCCTCTATACGGGCGGCACGCTCTGCGCCGAAGCGCAAATCGTGCTCCGAGAGGCCGGCGAGACGATCGTCTCGAACGCGCCGATTCCCGGAGCGGCGCCGATCGCGCAGGGGAAGAGCGAGGGGCACCTCCTCCTCGATCTCGGCGCCGACGAGTACACGGTCGGGCGGCCGCATGCGATCATCGATCCGGCAATGCGGGTCCCGCATTTCTCCGCCGCGCTCGCCGACCCGACCGTCGCCGTCATTCTGCTCGACATCGTGCTGGGATACGGCGCGCATCGGGACCCCGCCGGCGGGATTGTTGCCGCCATTCGCGACGCCGGCGCCAACCGTCCGGCAGTGATCGCCTCGATCTGCGGCACCGAGGCGGACCCGCAGGGTTATGCGGCGCAGGCCGCCGCGCTCGAGGGTGCCGGCATCCTCCTCGCGGGATCGAACGCAGCGGTGGCGGAAGCCGCGCTCACCCTCCTCCGCCGCGCCCGGTGAGGCTTCGGCCCACGAGAGCCCTGCACGTCAGCGCCGCCCCCGCCATCATGTCCCACCCGGAGCTGTGGCCGATCGAACCGAGCGCAGCCACCGAAGCCTCGATGTCGGACGCATTCGCCGTCGACAACGCGATGAGAAAATCGTGCAGCGCGCCCGCCCCCTCCCCCGCCGCAGCGCAAGCGAGATGCGCCGCGCTGATCGCATTGGTGCGCTGCGCGACGCGCGGCAAGAGCGCGGCGGCAAGCCGTGCCGCGACATCGCGGCGGCCGAGCGCCGCCAGCGCGACGAGCGCGCCGCCGAGGAAATCATCGCCCGACGGCGTGAGGCCGGGGCCGAGGCCGAGAAGACCGTCCAACGCATCGACCGGCACCGCCCGACGCGGCGCTCCGAGCCAATCCGCAAGTGCGGTGATGCCCGGCCAGGCGAGGCGAAGAAGCGGATCGCGCGGGGTCGGTTTCTTGGCTTCCGCGAACGCCCCCTTTGCCAAGGCCGGAACGAGACGCATGAAACCTGTCTCCATGCCGACCGAATTGCGCGCGAACACGGGGATCTCTGTCCTGCCTTGAACGATGCCGGCAAGCATTGACAAACCCGCGGCGAGCGACGCGAGCGAATGGGCTTGCCGCGACGGCGGATGCCACTCGACGATCCCGGCGAGGGGAATGCCAATCGTTTCGCCAATCCGCAGCGCATCGCCCTCACGCCGAACCAACATCTCCTGGCGCAGACCCAGCGACGGCCAATCGACGTCCGACGGAAATTCGCAGAGGAGATTGAGCGGTCCCGGCCCCATTCCGAGCGGACCGATGCAGACGAGGGCGCCGCTCGGCGCCTCGATGTAGAAACTGCGTTGGAAGACCGCCGCGACACGCCCGGCGCCGAGCTCGCTGACGCCGCGCCCAGCCGCGCCGCCGCACGATCTTGCCGCGAATTGGTACCTCGGAATTCCCATCATGAAGGTCAAATACGGGTCTTTCGGGCTCGCCGCGGCTCGGCATGCAATGTAACTTATCGCCTCACCTTTCGAGAGACGAAATCAGTGCAGCTCATCGAGGACGCCAATCGCGAAGCATTGCGCCGGATGGCCGAAGCCGATCCCGTCCTCATCGATGTAAGGCTCGCCTCCGCGGTCATTCCCACACTCGACGAAGGGATGATCCTTCACGCCGGCCCGCCGATTGCCTCGGATCGCATGTGCGGGCCGTTGCGCGGCGCCATCGCCGGCGCCATCCTCTATGAAGGCTGGGCGCCCGACCTCACCGCCGCCGCCGCTCTCGCCGTCTCGGGCGAGATCGCCTTCCATCCGAACCATCATTTCGACGCCGTGGGTCCGATGACCGGCATGACGACCCGCGGCATGCCGGTCTTGGTGGTGGAGAACCGCCGCTTCGGCAACATGAGCTTCTGCACCTTGAACGAGGGAATTGGCAAAGTCATGCGCTTCGGCGCCAACGGTCCCGACGTGCTCGACCGTCTGCGCTGGCTGCGCAAGAGCTTGGGACCGGCGCTCGGCGCGGCGTTGCGGCGGCGCGGCGGATTACCGTTGAAGCCGCTCATCGCGCGCGGCCTTGCCATGGGCGACGAGATGCACCAGCGCAACGCCGCCTGCACCAGCCTTTTCCTGCGCGAGATGGCACCGTCGCTCGCCAGCGCCGTCAAGGATCGCGCCACCTTGGCCAGCGTCTTCGAATTCATCGGCGGCAACGATCAGTTCTTCCTCAACGTCGCGATGGCGATGGGCAAGGCGATCATGGACCCGGTGCGCGGCATTCGCGGCTCGACCATCGTCACGGCGATGTCGCGCAATGGCACCGATTTCGGCATCCGCGTCGCGGGCACCGGCGAGCAATGGTTCACCGCGCCGGTCGAAATGCCGAAGGGCCTCTATTTTCCCGGCTACAGCGCTGCCGACGCCAACCCCGACATCGGCGATTCCGCCATCATCGAGACGATCGGCCTCGGCGCCATGGCGATGGCAGCCTCGCCCGCGGTCGCCGGCTTCGTCGGCGCCGGCAGCGCGGCCGAGGCACTCGACATCACGCGCAGCATGTACGAGATCACGGCGGCGCGGAACCCCGACTGGACATTGCCCGGGCTCGATTTCGCCGGCGCGCCGATGGGAATCGACATTCGCAAAGTGCTCGAAACCGGGCTTGCACCGATCATCAACACCGGCATCGCGCATCGCGAGGCAGGTTTGGGACAGGTCGGCGCCGGAATCGTGCGCGCACCGCTCGCCTGCTTCGAGCAGGCGCTTGTCGCCTTGGCCGAGACGCTCGGCGTCACCGCCGAGTGAAGCGGCTCAGAAGCCGAGCATCGTCGGCAAGCTCGGCATTTCGCCGAAGACCGCCGCCGCGCCCGCTTCCCTGAGGCGGTCACCGTGGCCGGGCCGGCAGTGGCCGCCGCCGGTGAAGCCGAAGACGGTCATGCCGGCGGCGCACGCCGCGGTGACGCCGGCGATGCTGTCTTCGATGACGAGACAATGCGCGGGATCGGCACCCATCTTGCCCGCGGCGAAGAGGAAGAGGTCCGGCGCCGGCTTGCCGCGCTCGACCTGCGTCGCGCTGAAGATATGCGGATCGAATCGCACGATGAGACGGGTCAGCGACAGCGCGTGGCGCAGCCGTGCCGGCGTGCTGCTCGAAGCGACGCAGATCGGGTGCGGCAAGGCGTCGAGCGCCTCGGCGATGCCCGGTATCGCTTGAAGCTCCGTCTCGAACGCGGCAAGGACGCGCCGGTGCAGCTCATCGGCAAATCCCTCCGGCAGGGTCGCGCGGTGGCGCTCCGCAATGTCGGCAAGCATCGTCGCCGTGCTGATTCCGACGTAGCGCTCGAGGATCTCGTCCACCGTCACCTCGATGCCGATCTCCGCGAGGCTCGCGGCATCGACGCGGCAGGCGACGATCTCGCTGTCGATGAGGACGCCGTCGCAATCGAAAATGACGAGATCGAGCCGCGTCGGCGAGCCGTTTCCACGCTGTGCGATTGCAATCATGCAGCTTCCATCGCTCGCTTCGTGAGCGGGACGCAGGCTCGCCGAGGATCGCCGCCGCGCCAAATCACGAATTGCGACCGATGATGAATGCCGACCGGTGCTCGATCGACCCGTCGCTCGTTCCGCCGCGCCGCGCACGAACGAGCAGGTCCGGCCATGAATCCCGCCAGCAGCACTCATGCGTGAAATCCGGCAGTGCGATGATCTCCAGCGACGCCTTCGGCCCGAGAGCACGGCGATAGCTCTCGAGGATGGCGGGCGGGACGATCTCGTCGGCGGTGCCGACGAAATGAACCTGCGGGACGCGCGCCAAGGCCTCGGCGAACTGCATCGGATCAAGCGATTCGGAGAGCGGGGTTACGGCATGAAGCCGAGTCCAGGCATCGAGATCGAGATTGGCGGCGACGGTGACGAGGCGTTCGACGTCGTGACGCCGCGCGGCAACGAGCGCCGCCAGCACGCCGCCGCCGGAATATCCCACAAGCTCGATCCGTCGCGCGCCCGTCTCGGTCTTGACGCGATCGATCGCGGCTTCGGTCGCGGCGACGATTTCCGGTGCGAAACGCGCGCTCGACCAATAGCGCGGCATGCAGTTGCGCGCCGCGTCGTCCTCGACATATTGGCACGGGCGCGCGAGGTAGAGGAGCCCCGGTGACGGATCCGCCGCGGCGAGGCGGAGAGCAATCGGATCGGGTGGCGTCGGATTTTCGGCGATCCGGCCGCGATTGATCCAGCCGCTTCCGTCGCCCTCGAGATAGACGACGAGCTTGCCGTCGGCGCTCGTGCCGGCGCGCTCCCAACCGATGAGCGCGAAGCTCGTCTCCGCAAAAAGCCGGCGATCGAGCCCGCCGCTCCGCGCAATCTCCGCCGCTAGACTTCGCGCCGCGTCAAGCCGATCGGACGCGCAGGCACCGAGGAGGCATGAGAGGACGATCGAAAGAGCAGCGCCGGCATGCCGAAGAGCCGATGATCTCACCGCGGCTCCGACCGGCTCAAGAGGAAATCGGCACCGCGGCTGTAAGCGACCGGCACTTGCAGATAGTTGAACGAGCGCTCGGTGAAGCTCGGCAGAGCGCGCGACGACCAGCCCAGGAGCTTCGCCGCCGTGATCTGGCCGTTGGTGGGGTTACGATCGGCCTTACCGGAAAGGCCGTCGAGGAGGACATAAGTGAAGGCACCATGACCGAGCGAGGGGAGCTCGGCGGCGAGCTGGTCCTTACGGGTCGCGGCCAGGATGGCGACACCCGCCTCGCGCCCGACTTCACGCAACACCTTGCGGTCCATCGCGCCCGAGAACGCATCGATGCTGCCGCCCGATTTGCACGCATCGATGAGAACGAGGATGCGCTGCGCGCCCATCCGGCCGAGGGCGTCGCGGAACTGGCTTGCCGAGATGCTCGTGCGCGCGATCGACTCCTCGCTCTGTGCGACGACGTCGCCGGGCAGGAAATACCATTCCGTGCCGACGATCTCGCCATGGCCGGCGAGGTAGAGCGCGACGACATCGTCGGGACGCGTCTGGCGCAACCCGTCGAGGACGGCGAGGATGCCGGCCTTGCTCGCTGCCTCGTCGAGAAGCTTGTATGCGACGACCTTGCCGAAGACGCCGTTGGTGGCGAGGCTGAGGCGCTGCAGCACGGCAAGGGCATCGGGCGCGCCGTAATCGAGATCGAGATTGCGGTCCTTGTATTTGTTGATGCCGACCGTGACGATGTGGAGGTTGGGCAGGATCGGCGAGCCGCCGGCAACGATGTCGAGCACGGCGGCAACGCCGTCGATTTGCGCCTGGCTCGATGCCGAGCCTTCGAGATGATTGGCGCCGGCGGCAAGGGTCGCACGAAATACGGTGGTCCGCACCGCGATGCGATTTTGCGTCGTATTGTCCTCACGAATGACCGCGTCGCGCGACAGGAGCTTGCCGTTCTGGAAAAGCCTCACCTCGCCGATGCCGCCGCCCTGATCCTGCGCCGTCACCGTGACCTCGACCGCGGCGCCGGCGGCGTAAGCGCCTGGCGGCGCCGCGATCGCGCTCTGCGGCGGCAGGAAGATGCCGTCGCCGATCGCAGTCGGCGCCCCGGCAACGAAACTCGGCCGGTCGCTCATATGCTTGGCGAGAAGGCCGGGCTCATAGAATTGCGGCGAGAAATGATCGATCGGCAGCGCCGTCTGATTGGCGACCCAGGCGACGTCGTCGACGCCTTGCTGCGAGCCGTCGAAGCGCCCTTGCGAATCGACCACGGCCCAGCCGCCCAGGGTCGAGATGATCTGCGCCAGATTGGCGCCATCGCCGATGTTCCAGACGCGCACCGCGCCGTCGGCGCCCCCGGTCAGGATGCGGCGCTGGTTCACATCGACAAGGACGTAGCTCGAGGACCCCGACGGCGCGCTCAACTCGCGCACCAGGCGTCCATTGTCCAGCTCGACGAGATTGACCTTGGCCGCGGCATCGCTGACCGCGACGTATTTCCCGTCATCGGTGACCTCAGCCGAGGCCGCGTTGGGTGCGGCTCTGAAGGTCAGCGCCTCTCGGGTCCCGTTGCGCTCCCAGAGATGGACGACGCAGTCCGCGGTGCTGGCGACGACGCGCCCGCCCGCATCGAAGCCGACGGTGACGACGCGCCCGCCGCCCGCCGCGAATGTCGCGAGCGAACTGCCCTTTGCCCGATCCCACAGGATGACGCGGCCGTCGGCACCGCCGCTCACGAGTTGCTTGCCGTCGGCGGCGAAGGCGATCGCGGCGAGCTCGCCATCATGGCCGCGCAAGCTCGCCAGCGCCGCGCCGGAGCGCGCGTCCCACAGCCGCACGATACCATCGGCGCCGCCGCTCGCGAGTACGGCGCTGTCGGTCGAGAAGGCAAGCGCCGCCGCCGCGCCGCGATGGCCGGGAAGCTGGCGCAGGAGGTTTCCGGACGCGGCGTCCCAGAGCGCGAGGCTCCCGTTCTCGCCACCGGTCGCGACCATCCGGTCGTCGGGCGAGATGCGAACGGCGCGCAAGCGACCGGCCGGGCTCGTCAGGCGAGCGACCTCAAGACCGCCGCGCAGATCCCAGAGGCGCACCGTGCCGTCGTGCAGGACGATCGCGAGGTAGTGGCCATCTGCGCTGAGCGACAGCGCCTCGACCTCGCCGGCGGAGTTGCGGACCGTGAGGATCGGTTTCACCGCCTGACGGATCTGATTCTGGATCGCGTCCTGGATGCGATTGGTCTGCATACGCAGCAAACCCTGCGCGGCGCTGGGCCCCGCCATCATCGTCACGAGCGCGAGGCAAAGCGGAACAGCGCGGATGAAGCGGGCGGTCATGGCGTTCTCCCGTGGCGCCGGCGTTGCGGTGGGCGCTGCCGCACCTCAGAAGGTGAGGCGCAGATTGGCGGCGATCGTCGCATTGCGCTCGTGCGAGCGGAGCTCCTCATCGGTCGCGACGATGCCGGCCTTCAGCGCGTCGTCGATGCGGTAACGCAGGCCGATACCGACGAGAAGGGAGGAACGATTGGTGCCGTCTTCCGGAGCTGATGTCTGGTATTCGTATGTCAGCGGCAGGTACGGCTCCGCATTGCCCATCGGATAGCTGATCTCGCCGCCGAGCTTCAACGCGCCGTAGCGCGTCGAGAGCGCCGGATAGGGCTCCCCGATCGGGTCGGCGAAATGCTGCGCGTGCTCGTAAGCAAGAGTGTAACCGGCAAACCCGGTCAGCGAGAACGACCCGACATCGGTGAAGTAGTTGCCGTTGACCGCGGCAGCGTAGCGGTCGGATGCGAAGCTGCTGTGCAACACTGGCGACGGGCCGACCGTGACGTCGTTCGAAAGCCGCGCGTAGTTGATGTTGCCGTCGACCGTGAAATGCTCGTTGAAGACGTAAGACACATAGGGGCCGACGACGGAACCCTGCGACAGGCGGGTGCCGTTGAGGCTCCTGAATTCGAGATCGGCGCGGTTGTAGCCGGCGACGAAGCCGACGACCCAGGAATTGCCTATGACGGCGTCGAGACCGGACAGCGCGATCGTGCTCGACCCCTGATAGGCTTTCCCGGCGGCATCGTTCTTGATGAAAGAGCCGGAAGCATCCGCCCACACGCCGTAACGCGCCGAATCGGTGCCGGCGGACAGGCCGGATTGCGCGGCGCGCCCCGTCGTCGTGCCGGTTGCCTGGCCGCGTGCGAGATCGCGCGAGATGTCGCGCAGCCGCTCGCCTATCATGTTGGACACCGCGCGCGCCTGGTCGCGCAAGATTCCTTGCGAGGTCGCAGCAATCGCCTGCTCCGTCGACGCTGGGCCGCCAAGTCCGAGAAAGCCCTCGCAATTGCCCGAGAAGTCGCCATTGGTCAGGTTGATCGAGCAGAGATACGGAATCGAGCCATCGGCCGTCGAATGGACGCCGACGAAGGTGATGATGTTTCCGCTCTGCGTCGCCGAAGTGATCGTATAGGTCGATGACAGGGCAAACTGACCGCCGGAGAAGGTCGCAGCGTCGACCCCGAAGGGCAGGATGTAGGTCGACCCGTCGGTCAGGACGCCGACCTGATTTTCGAAGGTGTCGAACGTCAAGGTGGCGTGTACGGCTGCGACAGCCGCATCGAACTGACCGATGAACACCTGCGCATGGACCGGTCGCGACGGGCCGAGAAGGAGCCCCATTACCGTCAGAATGACGCCGAGCAACGCGCGCACGGAGATCATCCGAATTGCTTGCACCAAGTCTCGCCCCCTCGCCGCTCGGCCGCTCTCTGCTCCAGATCATCATTATCATGATAATCGAAGGGGCAATATTATGCATTTCGCCGGATTGCTCGTCGCAATCGGTGCCGCATCCCGGGCGCGACAGCCGGCGATTGACGGGGCGCCCCACCCCTCTTACGGTCTGCCGCAAATCCCCCCGTTCACGAGAGATCGCGACAGATCGTATGGACGCCATCACCGCTCTGACGACCCGCATCTCGCCCGCCAGGCTCGGCGAACCGGGCCCGACGCCCGAGCAGCTCGATCGCCTGATCGCCGCCGCCGCCGCCGCGCCCGATCACGGGCGGCTGCGACCCTGGCGCTTCGTCCTCGTCGAGGGGAGCGCGCGCGATCGCTTCGGCGACATGCTGGCGCGCTCGCTGCATCGGCGCGAACCCTCGGCACCGCAGGCGAAGCTCGACGCCGAGCGGCAGAAGGCGATGCGGGCGCCGGCGATCCTCGTCATCGCCGCGGCGGCGCAGGAGAATCCCAAGGTTCCGGCGATCGAGCAGGTAGTCGCCGTCGGCGCCGCGGCGCAAAACATCCTCGTCGCAGCGCACGCGATGGGTCTCGGCGGCTTCTGGCGGACCGGCGCGCCGGCCTACGATCCCGAGATCAAGCAGGCGCTCGGCTTCGGCCGCGACGACACCATCGTCGGCTTTCTTTATCTCGGAACCGTGGCGCTGCCCGGCCGCCCGCGCGATGCCGACCCGGCGCCGATCGTCCGCCGCCTCGCCTGACCCGACAGCACAGCCCAAGACAGAGACCCAATCATGACAAATTCGATCGAGCTCGAGATCGCCGAGCGCGCGGCCTTCGCCGAAGGGCATGCCTTCGGCGAAACTGGACCCTATGAGCGGCTGTCCGGGCGCGTGCATTTCGCCGTCGACCCGCTGGCTCCGGCGCAGCGCGGGATCACCGATCTCGACAAGGCCCCGCGTGACAAGAACGGCCTCGTCCGCTTCGCCGCCGATGTCATGATCCTGAAGCCCAAGCAAATGGCGCGCGGCAATCGTCGGCTCTTTCTCGATTACGGCAACCGCGGCAACAAGCGGATGCTGCAATTCTTCAACGATGCGCCGGCGAGCAACGACCCGCGGACCCTCGCCGATGCCGGGAACGGCTTCCTCATGCGCCGCGGCTACACGGTCGCGTGGATCGCCTGGCAAGGCGATTTGCTTCCGGGCAATGGCCGCATGCTCCTCGATCTGCCGGTGGCGGGTGACAATGGCAAGCCGCTGACCGGCCTCGTCCGCGTCGAATACATCGCCGATGGCCCCGGGATCAAAACCTTCCCGCTCAGCGGCTGGGTCTCGACGCGGAGCCACCCGACGGTCTCCCTCGACACCTCGAAAGCCGTGCTGACGCGGCGCCGCTATGCCGGCGACCCGCGCATCCCGGTGCCGCCCGATGAATGGCAATTCGCCCGGATCGAAGGTGGCGTCGGGCTCGACGGGCAAGGCGGCGAGCAGGCGGTCGTCCCGTCCGACACGCACATCCACATCCCCTCGGGCTTCGCCCCGGGTTGGATCTACGAGCTCGTCTACACCGGCAAGGACCCGCTCGTCCTCGGGTTGGCCCACGTCGCGGTGCGCGATTTCGCAAGCTTGCTCAAATACGAAAGCACGGATAGCGCGGGACAGGAGAATCCCCTTCGCGAGGATGGCAAGGGGATCGAAAAGGCGTATGCGTGGGGGCGCTCGCAGACGGGGCGTTGCATCCGCGACTTCGTCTATCGCGGCTTCAACGCCGATGCCAAGGGACGGCGCGTCTTTGACGGCGTCCTGCCGCATGTTTCAGGCGGCGGCCGCATGTGGCTCAACCACCGCTTTGCCAACGCCGTCGTCCCGGCGGGTCAGGAATACGAGGATCACTACAACCCGGCCGATCGCTTCCCCTTCGCCTACGCCGCATCGACCGACCATGTGACCGGCAAGCGCGATGCCATCCTGAAGCGCCCAGACACCGATCCGCTCGTCATCCACACGCAGACCGCGACCGAGTATTGGGCGCGCCGCGGCTCGCTCGTCCACACCGACAGCAAGGGCAACGACCTCGCCGAGCCGCCTGGTGTCCGGCTCTTCGCCTGGGCGAGCTCGCAGCATTTCGCCGATCCCGCGCCGAAGAAGCCGGCGCGCGGCATCTGCCAGAATTTCATCAATTGCGTTTCGACCTCGATGCTCTTCCGCGCGATGATCGACGCCATGGATCGTTGGGCGACCGACGGCACCGAGCCGCCGGCGAGCCGCGTGCCGCGACGCGGCGATGGGACGCTCGTCACCGCATCGGAATGGCGCGAGCAGTTCCCGGCGATTCCGGGAAGCGCGACGCCGCGCGGCCCGAGCGCGCTGCAGCTTCTCGATTTCGGCCCGGAATGGGATGAGCGCGGGATTCTGACAAAGGAGCCGCCGGAGCCGGTGCCGGATGCGCATTACGCCGTGCTCGTCCCCGCCGTCGACCGCGACGGCAACGATGTCGCCGGCGTTCGCGCGCCGATGGTGGCGGCGCCGCTCGGGACATATATGGGCTGGAACCTTCGCGCCCGTGGCTTCGGTCACGGCGCGCTGCACGAGTTCACCGGCAGCTACATCCCGTTCGCCGAAACACATGGAGAGCGTGCCCAGACCGGCGATCCGCGCCATTCGATCCTTGAGCGCTACCGCGACAAGGATGCTTACGTCGCCGCGATCAGAAATGCCGCCGAACGGCTGGTCGGCGAAGGTCTGATGCTCGCCGAGGATGTCGAGCGCTGCGTCGCGGCGGCGGCCGATTGGGGAAGGCCACGGCATGACGTCGCCCTTCCGTGAGGGCGACGGAAGCGCGGCTCAGCGCACCGTGATCTCGACCCGGCGGTTGCGCGGCTCATAGGCTCGACTCGGCACCACCAACGGATTGCCGGCGCCGTGCGAGGTCACCGTGATGAGCTCGGCCGGAACGCCGATCGCCTCGATCTGGCGCCGCACTGCTTCGGCGCGGCGCAGCCCGAGCTCGTTGTTGTATGGCGTGTCGCCCGACCGGTCGGTATGGCCGACGATGACGACCTCCGGTGCCGGCCGCTGCCGGATAAGATCGAGCACATGCGGCAGCGCGGCGTGCGATTCCGGCGTCAACTGCGTCGTGTCGAGGATGAAATAGAGAAGGATGGTGACCGGCGCCGGCGGGTGAATGGCGAGCGCGGCGCCCCAGCGCTCCTTGATCTCGGCATCGGTCACGGCGACGGTTTCGGGCGCGCTCGTCTCACGCGCGATCGCCACGGCCGAGCCGGGTTGCTCGAGCACCGCCGTCCCGGCGGCGTTGCTGACGACGAGGGTGCTCGGATGTCCGTCTTCATTCGGCAGAAGCACGACCTCGTTGCCCGCGGTACACGCGCCGAGCAATGCCAGCAATGCCAGCCAAAGAAGGCGCCGCGTCACTCTTCGGCTCTGACGAGAAAGCGCGTGCCTCTGATGCCGATCGTTCCGACCGGCGTCGTGACCTGCACCGATTGCGGCGACAGCTTGGCGATGGTGCCGGAGGTGAACATGAAGGTTCCGCGGATGATCCGGGCGAGGAAGGCGAAGTTGCCCCGATCGGGGTCGAAAACCACCTTCGTCAGCGTGATCCGCGAATTGGCGCCGAGCGAGAGCGTCGTATTGTCGATGAAGGTGAGACCGAGCGCACCGTCCTTCCCCGTCTCGGCGACATCGTTTTGATGAACGGCGCCGCCGACCGCGGCGGCAACGGCGTTGCCGGCGCTGATGATTCGCGCATCGCCCGTCAACGTCTTGATCGTGCCGATGCGCCCCTCTTCCTGCGCGAGCGCCGCGCCGGCAAGCGACGCGGCGACGGCGAGGAGCGCCACGCCGACGAGGGTCGAGCGACCAAGTCGAGAGACGACGCGAAGCGTCGCGCTGGGGAATGAACTGTACACAGATGCACTCAACCAGAGTGGACATCGGCGGACAAGTAGTTTGATTATCCCGGCATTTTGCGGGCTGGACCGAGGCCAGCCTGCTTGGCCATCGGGTCAACCGATCGAGACGTTTCGCAAATAGTCGGGGACGGGAATTCCGGATGCAAGCCTGCTGTCCGCCTGCGGCACCCCAATGGCGAGGTGGATCGGCAGCACGCCCGCCCAGATCGGCAAGGCGTAGTCCGGCTCGTCATCGATGGGACCGCCGATACGGATCTTCGCCGAAGCCTCGTCGAGACCCATATGGAGGAC
Source organism: Allostellaceae bacterium (assembly GCA_041488295.1). Taxonomy (GTDB): domain Bacteria; phylum Pseudomonadota; class Alphaproteobacteria; order ATCC43930; family CGMCC-115725; genus URHD0088. Next base: position 22,108 of record JBGPOZ010000020.1, on the reverse strand, counting down.
GGTCGTTGCCTTGATCTCTTGGCTGGTCGCGGGCCGCAGCTCGGCCCAACGTCCCGGCGCCACGCGCTCGGAAAACGCCTCGAGCGCCGCGAGCTTCGCAGCCTCGTCCGTGACCATCTCCGCTTTGCCCAACGCCATCACGGCACGGTAGTTGAGAGAGTGATGGAACCCCGACCGGGCGAGGACGACACCGTCGAGCAGGCTCACCGTGAAGCACACCGGAATGCCGCTCTTCACCTGGCGGAGCATGCGGCTGGCCGAGGAGCCGTGCCAATAGACGCGGTCGCCTTCGCGCCAATAGGCGGTCGGCGTCACATAGGGCTGACCATCGATGACGTAGCCGACATGGCAGACGAGCCCGGCATCGAGAACGGCGTCGATCGTCGTGCGATCGTAATGGCCACGCGCCGGAAGCCGCTTGACGCGGGTGCGCGCGCTGGGTGCCTTCGGTTGCGGCAGTGGTGCGGTATCGGGCATCGGATGGCTCCTTCGGTTCGGCGCAGAGTGCGCCAAAAGCGGTTCACTCGAAAGAGCCGGATTGAGTAAATTGAATGGACCAGTATTGGAGTCGCCATGGCCCGCACCGCGCACTATCTCCTGACCGGCCTCTCGCTCGATCCGGGCACCGCCCTGCCGCTGCACCGTCAGCTCTACGCGCAGCTTCGCACCGCCATTCTCGCCGGCCGGCTCACGCCCGGCACGCGTCTCCCCTCCTCGCGCCTCCTTGCCGCCGAGCTCGACTGCGCGCGCGGCACCATTCTCCTCGCCTTCGATCAGCTTCACGCCGAAGGTTATCTGCACAGCAGCGCCGGCGCCGGCACGTTCGTCGCCGAAGAAGTGCCCGATCACCTTCTGGCCGTGCGGCAATCGTCGCGGCGCGAGGGTGGCGGCGAGCGGCGGGTCCGTCTCTCCAACCATGCGGCAACCTTGCTCGCCAATCCGATGCGACACCCGCCGCCCGGCAGTGAGGCACCGTTCCAGATCGGGCAGCCGGCGCTCGCCGAATTCCCGCGCGAGCTCTGGGCGAAGCTGACGGCCGAGACGTGGCGCGCGCCCGGTGGTGCGCGGCTTCTCGCCGCCTCGCCGGCGGGGCATCCGCCCTTGCGCGAAGCAATCGCCGACTACCTGCGCACCGCGCGCGGCCTCGATTGCCGGCCCGAGGAGGTGATCGTGACCTCCGGCACGCAACAGGCGTTGAGCCTCATCGCCCGCCTTCTGCTCGATCCCGGCGATCCGGTGTGGCTCGAGGAGCCCGGCTACCCGGCATTGCGGCCGATCCTCGTCGCTGCCGGCGCCAGGATCGCGCCGATCCCGGTCGATGATGAAGGCATCTCGGTCGCCGACGGGCGCCGCATCGCCGCCGCGGCACGGCTCGTCGCCGTTGCGCCATCGCATCAATACCCGCTGGGCACCGTCATGAGCCTCGCGCGCCGGCTCGAGCTCCTGCGCTGGGCTGAGGGGGCGGATGCCTGGATCATCGAGGATGATTACGACAGCGAGATTCGCTACCGCGGCCGTCCGCTCGAGCCGCTGCGCCTGCTCGACGAGACCGGCCGGGTGATCTATGTCGGCACCTTCTCGAAGGTGCTGTTTCCGGGGCTTCGCCTCGGCTATCTCGTCGCGCCGCGCGCGCTCGCCCAGATCATCGTCTGCGCGATCCCGCTCCTCGAGCCGCCGGCCTCGATGATCGCCCAAGCGACGCTCGCGCGCTTCATCGCCGAAGGGCACTTCGCCGTCCACCTCCGCCGCATGCGGCACCTCTATGCGGCGCGCCAAGCGGCGCTTGTCGCGGCGGCGCGGCACCATCTCGCCGGTGCGCTCACCCTCGAGCCCGACGACGCCGGGATGCATCTCGTCGGATATCCCACGCCGGAATGGACGCCGGATTTCGACGACTTGGCTTTCGCCGACGCCGCCGCCAACGCCGGAATCACGCTCTCGCCGCTGTCGCGCTATTACGCCGGCCAAGTGCGCAAGATGGGGTTGCTGTTCGGCTATGCCGCCTCGCCTCCTGAGGCGATCGAGGATGCGGTGGAGCGACTTGGTACGTTGATTGGGTCGTAAGTCACCCGCACGGATCGTCGGGCGGCAGTCAGGTCTCAGCTTGTGCGCTGCAGCATCTGGCCGGTCATGACCATGTGGGCCAGATCGTCGGCGTCGAGATTTTCGAGCGGACAGTCGAACACCTTGCGGCCGCTCCTCAGAACGGCGACACGGGTTGCGACCTCGACGATCTCCGCCATGTTGTGACTGATCAGGATGACGGTGGTACCGCCGCGGTGAAGCTCGCGGATGAGCTCGAGAACGCGGCGGCTCTCGGCGACGCCGAGCGCTGCCGTCGGTTCATCCATGATGACGAGACGGGCATCCCAGCGCAGCGCACGCGCGATCGCCACCGCTTGGCGCTGGCCGCCGGAGAGGAATTCGATCGCGCGGTCGGTATCCGGAATGTCGACCTTGAGGCGCGCAAGGTAGCGGCGCGACTCCGCCATCATCTTGCGCTTGTCGAGGATGCGGCACCCCGGGAAGAGGCGACGCGTCAACTCGGCGCCGACGAAGACGTTCTGCCAAATTGGCAGCCGCACTGCGAGGGCGAGATCCTGGTAGATCGTCGCGACCCCGGCGGAGAGAGCCTCGAGCGGGGAGCGGAAAGCCACGGCCTCGCCGCCAAGCTCGATGCTGCCGTCGCTCGGCGCGTGCGCGCCCGAAACGATGCGAATCAAGGTCGATTTGCCGGCACCGTTGTCGCCGCAGATGGCGACCACCTCGCCCGCGCGAATTTCGAGATCGACGCCTTTCAACGCCTCGACCGCGCCGTAGGATTTGCGGATGCCGGCGAGGCGGAGGAGCGGAACGCTCGCGGCGCTTCGCCCCGGTGCCGCGCTCATCTCGCGCGCCATCACTTCGTCATGGCATCGACATTGGATGCGTCGACGAGCACCGCCTGCATGAGCAGGATCGGACCTGGAACCACCATTTCCTTCGGCGTCTTCTTGACGACGATTTCGTCCATGTCCTCGACCGCCGTCGCGCCGATCTTCTCGAACGGAATGGCGAAGGTCGCGGTCATCAAGCTTTCCTGGTCCTTGATCCGGCGATTGCTCTCGGGCCCGCCATCCATCGTGATCATGGCGATGTCGCCCTTCTTCAAACCCTGGGCCCGCAACAGATCGTCGATGACGTAGGCCTGGCCGTCGAAGGAGACCCAGATGCCTTGGAACTTGCCCTGATTCTGCAGGATCAAAGCCTGCATGCCGGTGCGCACGTCATCCTGCCAGCTTGCGGTGCGCGCCATGCTGTGGCTGCCGAGGACCTTGACCGCGCTGTTCTCCGAGAGGACGACGTCCAGGATCTTGCCGCGAACCCGTGAGGCGACGTTGTTCTCGTAGCGCTCGGTCAGGATGTTGCCGCGGTAATTGAGCTTGTTCATGAGGTAGAGCGCCGCCTGCGCGCCGATCTCGTAATCATTGACCTGGATGTCGAAGAGGGTGTGCGGGCTCGAGCCGGCGACCGCGGTGATGACCGGAATGCCCGCCTGCTTTGCCGAGGCGAGCTGGGCGTCGGCCTCGACCGGCTTGCCCATGGCGATGATCAGGCCGTCGACCTTGGCCTGGATCATGGCTTCGATCTGCTCGGCGTGCTTGGGCAAGCTGCCCTCGGAATTCAGCAGCTGAACATCCCAGCCCTTCGCCTTGGCCGCGGCCGCAGCGGCGTTCGCGACTCGGGCGTGGGTCTCCGAGGACATCTGGAACGCGATGATGCCGAGCTTGAAAGCGTGTGCCGAAGAGATCGCCGTCATCGAGACGATTGCGACAACCGACGCTGCAAGAAGCTTTTTCATTCCGAGTCCCTCCCCATGATCTCGTGAAACCTAGACGCTGAATGCTGCCTTCTTCAGGGTCGAGGCAGAGACCGCGACCGAGGCGACGATGATGATGCCGAGCATGATGTCCTGGACGTAATAGGGCGCCCCCAGCAGCACGAGCCCGTTGCTCAGCATGCCGATCATCGCCGCGCCGAGCAACGTGCCGGGCACATTGCAGCGGCCCGGCTCGAACATCGTCATGCCGAGCAGCACCGCGGCGATCGCCGTCAGGAGGAAATCGCCGGCCATGTTCGGCGCGGCCGAGTTGAGATGCGCCGTCAGCAGCACCGCGGTCATTCCGGCCGCGAAGCCGGAGCAGGCGAGGCCGAGCAACTTCATGCGACCGATTTTGATGCCGGCAAGGCGCGCGGCTTCAGCGGCCTCGCCGGTGAAGATGAGATGGAGGCCGAGCCTCGTCTGCTTCAACAGGAACAGCACGATGAGCGCGGCGCCAGCGGTCCACAGCACGAGCGCCGGCACGCCGAAGAGGCTGCCCCGCCCAAGCGCGAGGAAGCGCGGATCCCAGCGGCCGACGAAGGCGACGCCGCCCGTCACGGCGAAGGCGAGGCCGTTCGCGACCGAAGCCGTGGCGAGGGTCGCGATCAGCGAGGGGATCTTGAGGCGCGTGACGAGGAGCCCGTTGAGCACACCCGCGACGAGGCCGACCGCCAGCCCCGAGGCAACGGCGAGAGGCGGCGCCGCGCCGTGATGGATCAGCCCGCCCACGACGACCACGGCGAAGCTGCACACATTGGCAAAGGAAAGGTCGAGCTCGGCCGTAATGAAGGCGAGGCCGAAGCCGAGCCCGAGGATGGCGAGAAAGCTGACCTGCTTCAGGATGTTGAGGAGGTTGGTCGGATTGAGGAAGTTGGGCGCCGCGACAGCGAACATGAAGAAGACGACGACCGCGGCCAGCGCCGTGCCGTAAGTCGCGACGAAGCGCGGGATGTCGAATCTCGTCATCATGCGCCCGCCTCCGCAGCAATGGCGAGCCGATGGTCCGCGATCCCGGGATTTGGCATCGCCGATCTCGGATCGGCGAGCGCCAGCGCCGCCGCCTTGACCTGGCGATAGAGCGCCGCGCGCCCCAGGTAGAACGGCGCAAGCCCCCGTTGCGGTTCGAAGCGACATTCGATCGGGCACATTCGAGCAGCGGCGGCTGCGAGGTTGGGGTGACGGCCGAGCCCGACCCACGCCGCCGTCGCGGTGCCGACCAACCCCGTCTCGCGATGAATGCTGCGCAGGACCGGCACGCCAAGCACGTCGGCTTTGAGCTGGCACCAGGCATCCGAGCGCGCGCCGCCGCCGCAGATGCGGATCTCGTCGGCGCCTACTCCGGTTGCGGCGGTGGCGGTCGCAAGGACGTCGCGCACCGCCTGTGCCACGCCTTCGAGCGCCGCCCACAGGAAATCGTCTGGGCCGTGCTGGCGGGAGAGGCCGTGAAACATGCCGCTGACATCGTCGCGCCAGAGCGGTGCCCGTTCCCCGGCGAGATAGGGCAGGAAGACCGGCATGGCGTCGCTCGGCGGACGCCGCCCGGCACGCTCGACTGCTTGTTTCAGACCACCGCGGATGCGGAACCGCTCGTGGCACCAGACCGCGCAATCGGCGCCGATCTGGGTCGGGCCGCCGATCTGATGGCTGTCCTCGGTCCACACCAGCGAGACGAGGCCGGTCGCGGTGGCGCGGGCGCGCGTGATCAACCCGACGACCTCTGATGTGCCGGCGATGTCATAGGCTTGGCCAGGGTGGACGGCTCCCGCGCCGATCGCGGTTGCCCAGGCATCCATTGCGCCACAGAAGACCGGAACGCCGGCAAGGCGATCAAAGGGCGCCTCGCGGCAGACAATGCTGCCGAGTATCGCCCATGGGGCGCGGCGCTCGACGGTCATGAGGTTGGCGCAGCGCTCGAGCCAAGCCGGCAGCGAACCCGTCGGCCTCAGCCCGTCATAGCGCGAGGCGGTGATAGTATCGACGGCGTTCTTCCCGGTCAGGCGGAGATTGAGGAAATCCTTTGGTTCGGCGACGGCATGGAGCCGTTCGAAAAGCCGCGGTTCCTGCCGCGCAAACCAGGCAAGACGAGCGAGCGGATGAAACGGGGTGATGGCGTCGGCCGGGTTCTCCCCCACGAAGTGCTGCGCCACTGCGACCGCCTCGTCGCTCGCGCGTCGATCGCGAAACAAGATGGCGGGGCGAAGCGGTCGGGCGTCACGGTCGAGAAAAACCTGCGAGCGCGTCAGGCTCGAGAGACAGAGGCCCACCACATGATCGACTGCCCTCAATTTCTGGAGCACAGCGGCGGTGGCCGTGCCGAATGCACGCCACCAGATTTCGGGATCGATCTCGCTCCAGCCCGGGTGGGGCTCGGCTGCGGTAATCGGCACGCCGGCAACGGCGACGAGCTGTCCCGTGGGCGTCACCGCGCCAACCCGCAGCGAGCCGGCGCCGAGATCGGCGGTGAGGACAATCTCGCGCAAGACCAAACCTCGAAAATTCCGATCGGATGACAGCAGTCGAGGATCGGCCGAGTCAATGTCTAGTATTGCGTGCCTCAAAGCGGCATGGCGCATGCTCACCCGCCGAGCGTCTGCCCGCCATCGGCGATGATCGTCTGGCCGGTGACCCAGGCGGCGAGCGGCGAAGCAAGAAACTGCACGACAGAAGCCACTTCCTCCGGCCGGCCCATCCGTCCGAAAGGGATGCCGCCGAGCAGTTCATTGTAAAGGGTGGGATTCTCCGTCTTGCGCCGCTCCCAGATACCGCCGGGGAATTCGATCGCGCCGGGGGCAACGCCGTTCACCCGGATACGCTTGGCGGCGAGCAGTGCCGCCTGCGTCGTCGTGTAGTGAATGACCGCCGCCTTGACTGCGCCGTAAGCGGGCGTTCGGGTCGACGGGCGGAGGCCGGAGATCGACGCGATGTTGACGATCGCCCCGCCGCCGCGCGCTGCCTCGAGGAAGGGCAGCGCGGCGCGTGACGCGCGCATGGTGCCCAGGAGATCGACGGCGACGCTCGCTTCCCAACCGGCTTCGTCATCGGTGATACCGAACCCCGAGGCGTTGTTCACCAGCACATCGATGCCGCCAAGGACAGCCGCCGCTGCCGCGACGTAGCCGGCGATCGCCTCGGGATCGCCAAGATCGCAGAGCCCAGCATGGGCGATGTGGCCGAAACCGGCGATCTCCTTGCGCGCGGCCTCGAGCGGCTCCGGCTTCCGGGCGCAAATCGAGACATCGGCGCCGGACGAAGCAAAACCAAGAGCGATGGCGCGACCGATGCCCCGGCTGGCGCCAGTGGCGATGACGCGCTTGCCCGTGAAGTCGAAATGCATATGACCCCTCCCTGCCGAAATGCCATCATCGACGGAGCGTCCGTAGAGACAAGGGGGCACGATGGCCCGAGAGAAGATCATCATCGACACCGATCCAGGCCAGGATGACGCCGTCGCCATTCTGCTCGCGCTCGCCTCGCCCGACGAGATCGAGGTGCTCGGCATCACGGCCGTTGCCGGCAACGTCCCCCTCGCGCTGACGGCTCAGAACGCCCTGAAGCTCGTCGCGTTGGCGGGTCGGCCGGAGGTGCCCGTTCTTGCCGGTTGCGCCCGGCCGCTCCTGCGGCCGCTCGAGACGGCGGAGTTCATCTGCGGCGCGGACGGTCTCGCGGGCGCCGACCTGCCGCCGCCACGCCTTGCGCTGCAGCCTCGCCATGCCGTCGATTTCATCGTCGAGACGCTTCTCGCCGCCGAGAATGGCTCGATCACGCTCTGCCCGATCGGCCCGCTCACCAATATCGCCATGGCCATCGTCAAGGAGCCCGGCATTCTGCCGAAGCTGCGCCGCATCGTCCTCATGGGCGGCGCGCGGGATCTCGGCAACATGACGCCCGCCGCCGAGTTCAATTTCTACGCCGACCCGCATGCCGCCCACATCGTCTTCACATGCGGCGTCCCGATCGTGATGTTCGGGCTGCATGCGACGCACCTGGCGCTCGCAACGCCCGCGCGCGTCGCGGCGATCGCCGCGCTCGATACGCCCGTCTCGCGCGCCGTCGCCGGCATGCTGTCGCGGCCGCGCCCGGACGCGATCGAGAAATTCGGCGGACCCGGACACCCACTGCATGATCCCTGCGTCATCGCCTACGTCCTGTGGCCCGAGTTGTTCGGCGGCCGCGACTGCCACGTCGCGATCGAGCTCCAGAGTCCCGCGACGATCGGGCGGTCGACGATCGATTGGTGGAACCGGCTGCGCCTGCCGCCGAATGCACATGTCATCGACCGGATCGATGTCGACCGATTCTTCGCGCGCCTGACCGAGCGGATCGGACGCCTTTGAGGGAGTGGAGATGGCGAACTATCTCGAAGAGCTGCAGCGCGATGCCGAGCGCGCGATCGAAGCGATGAAATCCGCGGCACTCGCGGCGCGGCTGGCGCATGCCGAGGCCGAGCTCATCCGCCATATGCTGACGACGGCCCGCAAGGTCAGCGACCGGCCGAAGGCCGCGGCGATCGAGACGGTCGTCCGTGAATGGATGCAAGCCTGGCATCTCGACCGCGACGCCTGGCCCCATGTCGCGCGCGAGATGGAGGCGTTGACCGCCGCCTTCTACGACTATGCACGCGCGGCCAGTCCTGAAGGAGACCGGCGCATCCGAGCAGCTCATGAAGCACTGAAGGCCGCCATCGAAACGCCCGACGTAGCGCTCGAGGACCATATGGCGTGGCGCTCCCGTTGCGCGCATGGTTGGTGGGGTCTTGTGCGCCCCGCGCCGGACGCATTGCGGCGACTGAAGGATACCGCACCGGATACGCCGTTCTGGATGCGGGGTTGTCCGCGCGACTGTCTCTAATCTGGTGCGGCCTCATGCGCGGCCGCTTCGGCGGTTCTCTCGCGCCCGAGCAAACCCATTGCACCACGGCATTGCGAAATCTGCACGGCGCAAGCACGGCAGGCCCGCTAGGATGCCCGGCCAGAATGGCAGAGATCGAGCCGCCTCGGGAAGATAGCATTGGCAATGGAGCTCACTGAGAAGGATCGCCCGGCGCCGCGCAGCTCGCTGATCGCCATGATCGTCGCCTGCGGCCTCTTGATGGAGAATCTCGACAGCACGGTGATTTCGACCGCCTTGCCGCAAATCGCCGTCTCGATGCATGAGGACCCCGTCCGCCTCAGCCTCGCCATCACCACATACCTTTTGAGCCTCGCCATCTTCATCCCGGCGAGCGGCTGGTTCGCCGATCGCTTCGGCGCCCGCACCATCTTTCGCCTGGCGATCGTCATCTTCACGGTGGGCTCGATCCTGTGCGGCTTGAGCGGCAGCCTCGTCGGGCTCACCGCCGCCCGCATCCTGCAGGGCGCCGGCGGCGCGATGATGGTGCCGGTCGGCCGCCTCGTCCTGTTGCGCACGGTCGCCAAGGCCGAGCTTGTGCGGGCGATGGCGTATCTGACGGTGCCGGCGATGATCGGGCCGGTCCTGGGGCCGCCGGTCGGCGGTGCGATCGTCACTTTCGCGAGCTGGCGCTGGATCTTCTTCCTCAACGTGCCGATCGGCATCCTGGGCATCGTTCTCGTCTCGCTTTTCATCGAGAACCGCAAGGAGCCCGACACGCCGAAGCTCGATCTCGCCGGCCTCCTCCTCAGCGGCACGGCGCTGGCCGGGTTGATGCTGGGCTTCGAGACGGCGGGCCGCGAGGGCGTCCCGCTACCGGCGGTGCTCGCCTTGCTGGCTGTCGGCGTCGCGGCGACGCTCCTCTATCTGCGGCACGCGGCGGGCCACGACCACCCGATCCTCGATCTCCTGCTGTTCCGCATTCCGACCTTCGCCATCGCCGTCGGCGGCGGCTTTCTCTTCCGTGTGGGGGTGGGTGCCCTGCCCTTTCTTCTGCCGCTGATGTTCCAGCTCGGCTTCGGCTTGACGGCCTTCGCATCCGGCCTCCTCACCTTCGCGAGCGCGGTTGGCGCACTCCTCATGAAATTCACGGCGCAGCCCATCATCCACCGCCTCGGCTTCCGCCGCACCCTCACCGGCAACGCCGTCATCAGCGCCTCGTTTCTCCTCGGTTATGCCGCGCTGCGGCCGTCGACGCCGGCCTCAATCATCCTTGCCCTGCTCCTCACCGGCGGCTTCTTCCGCTCGCTGCAATTCACCGGCACGAATACGCTGGCTTTCGCCGACATCCCGCCGAGCCGCATGAGTCGGGCGACCAGCCTCAGCAGCACAGCGCAGCAGCTCTCGGTGAGCGTCGGCGTCGCGTTGGGCGCTCTCCTGCTCCACATCACGCTTGCCTGGCGCGGCACGACGAGCTTGTCGGCCAATGATTTCTGGCCGGCCTTCCTTGCCGTCGCCGTCATTTCCGGTATCTCTGCCTGGCCGTTCAGCCGTCTCCCGGCCGATGCCGGAGATGAGATCTGCGGCCGCGCCGCCGTGCTTCCGTCCGTGACGCCGAGCGCCGGAACCCCTCGACGATGATCCGCCCCTGCGTCTACGATCCGCCGCCGAAAGGATGCGGAGCCACGCAAATGGACGGGCGAGCAGCGCGCGAGACTGCACAATTGGTCGATCCCGTCACCTTGCAGCTCGTCAAGGGCGCGCTCCGCTCGGCGCAGCTCGAGATGGAGACGCTGCTCTCGCGCACGGCGATGTCGCCCTTCATCCGCGAGAAGAAGGACTATTTCTGCGCGCTGTTCGACGGCGATGCGCGCCTCGTCGCCGGCACGGCCATTCCGATCTTCGGCGATCTCATCAGTCCGGTCTTCGAGCACTATCCGGCAGCGACGATGCAGCCGGGCGATCTCTATTGGTACAATGATTGCTATGCCTCCAAGGGCGCCGTCAGTCATTCGCCCGATCAGGTCTTCATCGCGCCGGTCTTCACCGAGGGAAAGCTCTCCGGCTTCGCGCAAAGCTGGGCGCACTTCAACGACATCGGCGGGATGCGGCCGGGCTCGCTCTCGCCCGACGCCACCGACATCTTCCAGGAAGGCATCATCATTCCGCCGATCCGCCTCGCCCGCGACGGCATCGTCGACGAGGAGGTGATTCGCGTTTTCATCCGCAATTCGCGCTTCCCGGCGATGGTGACGGGCGACATCCGCGCCGCCACGGCCGCCGTCCGGCTCGGCGAGCGGCGCATGGGCGAGCTGTTCCAGCGCTTCGGCCGCACGACGGTGCTCGCCGCCTTCGACGCCACGATCGAGGAGACGGGGCGCGCGGTGCGCGACTGGCTGCAGCGGACGATCGCGCCCGGCACCTATCGCTTCACCGAGCGGATCGATCGCGACGGCCACGGCAACGGACCCTTCGCGATCCGGATGACGATGACGATGGCCGAGGACGGCTTGACGCTCGATGCGAGCCAAACGGACGATCAGGCGCCGGGACCCATCAACTTCATCATGAGCCCCGACGTGCCGCGCCTCGTCTTCGGCATCTACGCGCTCTCGCGCGAGCCCACGGTGCTCATCAACCAGGGCGCGCTGGCGGCGATCGGCGCGGTCGAGATCCGCCCCGGCAGCCTCTTGGCGCCGCGCTTTCCGGCGCCGCTCGGGCAGCGCGGCATCACGCTCGTGCGCGTCGGGACGGCGTGCCTCGGCCTCATCAATGTCGCGACCCAAGGCGGCGCGGTCGCGTCGAACAACATCTACGTCATCTACTATCTGCGCGGTCGCGTCACAGCGGCGGGCGAGCCCTTTCTTCTCACCGACGGGATCGCCGTCGGCTATGGCGGGCGCAGCCACTCCGACGGGATCGACGCCGTCTACCTCATCGCCAACGAAAACTACCCCGCCGAGTTCCTCGATCTCAGCTATCCGGTGCGGCTGCGGCGCTATGCCATCAACTGCGATTCCGGCGGACCCGGCCGCTGGCGCGGCGGCTGCGGCGTCATCCGCGAGATCGAGGTGCTGGCGGAGGACGCGATGCTGTCGATCCGCATCGATTCCGTCGACAACCCGCCCTGGGGCGTCGCCGGCGGGCAATCGGGTCGCGGCGGACGCTGCGTCCTCAATCCCGGCCAGGCCGATGAACGCGCGTTGCCGCCGCTCGGCGACGGCATCCTCGTGCGCCGCGGCGACATTCTGCGCATCGAGACCGGTGGCGGCGGCGGTTGGGGCCACCCCTTCGACCGCGAGACCGAGCGCGTGCTCGATGATGTTCGCGGCGGCTTCGTCTCGTCCGAACGCGCCAGCGACGATTACGGCGTCGCGCTCGCCGCCGATGGCCGCGGCATCGACCGCGCCGAGACCGCGCGGCTCCGCGTGCATCGCGGCGCGACGAAACTCTTCCACCGCAACGCCTATCACGACGCGCTCACTTGAAGGATCGGACAGAAGACGATGGATGACAGCGCATTTCACGCACCCGGCGCCAAGGTCGATCCGGTCACGCTGGAGATCATCAAGGGCGCGCTGCGCGCGGCGCAGGCGGAAACCGAGGCGTTGCTCGAGCGCACGGCGATGTCCGACGTCATTCGCGAGAAAAAGGATTTCTTCACCGCTTTTTTCGATCCCGAAGGCGGTCTCGTTTCCGGGACGCCGATCCCGATCTTCGGCCACATCATGCAGCCGATCCTCGACCTCTATCCGGCGGCGACGATGCGCCCCGGCGACATCTATTGGTACAACGATTGCTACGGCTCCAACGGCGCCGTCTCGCATCTCAACGATCAGGTCTTCGCGGCGCCCGTCTTCGCCGAGGGCAAGCTTTCGGGCTTCTCGCATTCCTGGGCGCATTTCACCGATATCGGCGGGATGCAGCCGGGATCGATGTCGCCGAAATCGACCGACATCTTCCAGGAAGGCCTCATGGTGCCGCCGGTGCGGCTCTACCGCGAGGGCGTCTTGAACGAGGAGCTGTTCCGCATCTTCGCGCGCAATACGCGCTTTCCCGACAAGCTGCGCGGCGACACGCGCGCGCTGACCGCAGCGGTGCGGCTCGGCGAGCGGCGCCTTACCGAACTTTTCGAGCGTTTCGGGCGGGCGCGTGTCCTCGCCGCATTCGAGCAACTGAACCACCAGACCGAAGCCGCGGTGCGTGAGAAGCTGCGCGCCCTCTTCCCGATCGGGACGCACCGCTTTGCCGACGTCATCGACAGCGACGGGCTCGGCAACGGCCCCTTCAAGATCAGCATCGCGATGGAGGTGACCGAAGACCGCATCGCCTTCGATGCGACGGAGACGTGCGACCAGGCGCCGGGCCCGATCAACTGGCTCGTCAATCCCGCCGTGCCGCGCATGATCTTCGGTCTCTTCTTCTCGGGCAACGATCGCTCGCTCCTCGTCAACGAGGGCGCGATGCGCGCGATCGACGAGGTGCGGTTGCGTCCGGGTAGTCTCCTTCAGCCGAACTTTCCGGCGCCGCTCGGCCAACGCGGCCTCACCTTGGTCCGCGTCGTCAACATGTGCAGCGGCGTCATGAACGCGGCAACCCACGGCAAGACCAATGCCGGCGGCAGCTCCTACGCAATCTGGTCGCTGCGCAACGCCGATCCCGCGGCACCGACCTTCTTCATGAATGACGGCGTCGGCGTCGGCTTCGGCGCACGGCCTTACGCCGACGGTCACGATGCCGTCTATTTCGTCGCGCAGGAGAACAACCCGGCCGAATATCTGGGGCAGCTCTACCCCGCGCGTCTGCGGCGCTACGCCATTCGTTGCGACAGCGGCGGCCCGGGGTGCTGGCGCGGCGGCTGCGGCGTCATTCGCGAGATCGAGTGGTTCGGCGACGATGCCGTGCTCGCGACACGCCTCGACGGTACCAAGGCCGCGCCTTGGGGCGTTGCCGGCGGCAAGTCCGGCCGCCCTGGCCGCATCGTGCTCAACCCGGGACGAACGGATGAACGCGAGCTGGCGCCGCTCGGCGACGGCACGCGCATCCGCCGCGGCGATGTCTTTCGCATCGAGACGACGGGCGGCGGCGGCTTCGGCCACCCCTTCGACCGCGAGGCTGAGCGCGTTCGCGACGACGTCATGGGCGGCCTCGTTTCGCGCGATGAGGCACGCGAGGAATACGGCGTCGCGCTGTCCCTGGACGGGCGCACGATCGATGAGAAAGAGACGCTGCGCCTGCGCGAGACGCGCTTCCCGACGCGGCTGTTCCATCGCGGCGAATACCGCGATGCGATGATTTGAACGGAATCCCCATGACCCAGTCTCGGATCGCCGATGCCGTCGCGATCGATATCGGCGGCACCTTCACCGACGTGACCTTGCTCGACCGCCGCACCGGCACGGTGTGGAACGCGAAGACGCCGTCGACGCCCGCCGACCCTTCGGAAGGGTTCATGAACGGGATCGAGGAGGCGATCGCGCTCGCCGGTCTGCCGCGCGATGCGCTGGGCTATGTCTTTCACGGCACGACGGTGGCGACCAACCTCATCCTCGAGAGCAAGGGCGCCAAGGCGGCATTGCTGACGACCGAGGGCTTCCGGCACGTGCTCGAGATCGGCCGGCACGACATTCCGCGCAAGGCGAACATGTACTCCTGGGTGAAGCCGAAGCGTCCGGTGCCGCCCGAGCGTATTCACGAGATCCCCGGCCGCCTCGATCCTGACGGAAGCGAGATCGTGCCGCTCGACGAGGCGGCGGTGCGCGCCGCCGCGAAAGCGATCGCCGCCGACGGCGTCGAAGCGGTCGCGATCTGCTTCCTCCATTCCTACGCCGATCCGCGGCACGAGCGCCGCGCCCGCGCGATCCTCGAGGAGGTCCTGCCCGGCGTGTTGATCTCGCTCTCATCCGAGGTGTTGCCGGTCTTCCGCGAATACGAGCGGAGCATGGCGACGATCCTCAATGTCTACGTCATGCCCAAAGTTTCGACCTACGTCGCACGGCTCGAGGACAGACTGAAGGAGCGTGGAATCGGCGGGCGGCTTCTGCTCATGAAGTCGAACGGCGGCGTCACCGGCGCCGACACGATCCGCCTCCAGCCGGTGCAGACGGCGCTCTCGGGTCCCGCCGCCGGCGTCATGGGCGCGGTCTTCGTCGGCGAGCTCGCCGGCTTCCGCAACCTCATCAGCATCGACATCGGCGGCACCTCGGCGGACATCTGCCTCATCAAGGACGGCGATCCCGGCATCACCAATGAAGGCCGGGTCGGCGAATGGCCGCTCCATGTGCCGATGCTCGACATCAACACGATCGGCGCCGGCGGCGGCTCGATCGCGCGCATCACCCCGACCGGCGCCTTGACCGTGGGCCCCGAAAGCGCCGGCGCCGTTCCGGGACCGGTTTGCTACGGGCGCGGCGGCGAGGAGCCGACCGTCACCGACGCCAATCTCGCTCTTGGCCGCCTGACGCCGGCGCTCCTCGACGGCCGCATGGCGATCGACGCCGATGCCGCCGCGCGCGCGATCAAAGAGCGCATCGCCGACCCGCTCGGCCTTGCGACGAGGGACGCCGCGCGCGGCATCCTCTCGATCATCGACAGCAACATGGTGGGCGCGATCCGCGTCGTCTCGGTCGAGCGCGGCCATGATCCGCGCGACTACGCATTGCTGCCGTTCGGCGGCGCGGGACCGCTGCACGGCACCTCGCTCGCGCGCCTCCTCGGCATCAAGACGATCGTCGTGCCGCCGGCGCCGGGCGTGCTCTCGGCGCTCGGCCTTCTCGTCTCGAGCCTCAAATCAGAATTCGCGCGCACCGCCCTCCAGCGCCCGCCGCATTACGACCTTCCCCACATGGGAAAGGTTTTCGCCGAGCTCGGCGACCAAGCCCTTCGATGGCTCGATCACGAAGGCGTCCCGCCGGAAGGCCGCGAGATCCGCTGGCAGGCGAGCCTGCGCTATGTCCACCAGGGCTTCGAGCTGACCGTGCCGTGGGCCGGCACGAGCGTCACGGAAGAGGCGACGCAAGCGACGATCGTCGCGTTTCACCGCCTGCACGAGCGGCTCTACACCTTCAGCCAGGAAGATACGCCCGTCGAGATCGTGACATTGCGGGTGAGCGCGATCGGAAGGCTGCCGCAGCCGGCGATTCGGGAATGGCCCGCCGCGGGGACGCGCGAGGATGCGTTGGTCGGTCGGCAGGAGATCGATTTCGACGGCGAGTTCCAGGCATGCCCGGTCTATGACCGCGCCCGGCTCGGCGCCGGTACTACGCTCAAGGGTCCCGCCATCATCCGCCAACTCGACACGACGACGTTGCTCTTCCCCGGCCAAGTCGCCGAGGTGCACCGCTTCGGCAGCCTCATCGTGCAGGAGGCGTAGGACCCGGGCTCGTCGCCGGGGCGAGGAGCGCATCCGCGATCACGTCCCACTCCGCCTCGAGCGGGCCCGTGGCCGGCGCTTTTCCAGCGCGGCGGTACCAACCGCCGGCATTGTTGAGGTCGCCCTCCTTGCGGTGGAGGTAGGCGTGCACCCAGGCCCCGATCGCATCGTCCTGCGCCTGTGCGCATTGATGCGCTTTCTGCCAATCGCCCTTGGCATCCCACCACAGCGCGCAAAGGGCCTGGCTCAGCGCATCGGGTGGGCCATCACCGGCGCGCGAATTCCTGAAGCTCGCGAGATCCATCGATTGCGCCTCCTTCTTGGTGGCTGATGTCTCTATCATAATCTTGAGTATCTAACAGCGAGTCGAGCAGATCCCGCGTCGTGGCCGTGCAAACCCGGATGCCGGAGCAGGTCACGGCACACCGGAGGACAGATCCCATGAAAATCGCGCGCATCGACGATCTCCACTGCGACGCCGGGTGGCGCAACTTCTCTTTCCTCAAGATCACGACCGATGAGGGCATCGTCGGCTGGTCGGAATACAATGAGAGCTACGGCAGCAAGGGTCTCAGCGGCGTCATCCGCAAGCTCGGCGAAGGCTTGATCGGGCAAGACCCGCGCCCGACCGAGCGGATCGCGGCCACGCTTTACGCCGTGACGCGGCAGGCGCCGGGCGGTATCAACAGCCAGGCGATCGCGGCGATCGAGAACGCGCTGCTCGACATCAAGGCGAAGGCGCTCGGCATCCCGGTCTACGCGCTCTTCGGCGGGCCGGTGCGCGACCGCTTGCCGCTCTACTGGTCGCATTGCGGCTCCTATCGCGTCAACCATGCCGAGATCATGGGCGTCGCACCGGTGCGCTCGCTCGATGATCTGGCGCGGCTCGGCGGCGAGGTCGCACGGCGCGGCTTCCGCGCGCTGAAGACCAACATCTTTCTCTTCGACGAGAAGCCGCCGAGCCTTTACATGCCGGGCTTCGCAAGAGCCTCCGCCGGACACCCCGAGCTCAACGCCGATCGCCGCGTTCTCGGCGCCATCGCCGACGAGCTTGCCGCGCTCCGTCAGGGCGCCGGCGCCGAGATGGCACTGCACCTCGATCTCAACTTCAACTTCAAGACCGAGGGCTATCTCAAGATCGCCCGCCTCGTCGAACCCTTCGACCTCTCATGGCTCGAGATCGACACCTACGATCCGCGCGCCCTTGCCACTATCCGCAATGCGACGGGGAACGCGATCGCCTCATGCGAATCGCTGTTCGGACGGCGCGCCTTCCGGCCGTTCTTCGAGCACGGCGCGGTCGATGTTGCGATCATCGACGTGCCGTGGAACGGGCTCGGCGAAGCCATCAAGATCGCGTCCCTCGCCGATGCCTACGAGGTGAATGTCGCGCCGCACAATTTCTACGGCCATCTCTCGACCCTGATGAGCGCGCATTTCTGCGCCGCCATTCCGAATTTCCGCATCATGGAGATCGACATCGACGACGTGCCGTGGAAGGACGAGCTCGTGACCGTGCCGCCGGTCATCGAGAAGGGCGAGCTCATCGTGCCGACCGGCCCCGGATGGGGGGCCGATGTCGACGAAGAAGCGGTTCGCGCCCACCCGCCGCGGCGTTAGCGACGCGCTGTGTTGCATCGGCCGCACATGCGACGAAAAAGGATGATATTTTAACGGGTTGCGCCATCTCTTCCGGCGAAAAGTAGCACTTCGTTAAGCAATCCCTGCGACCATTCTCCTCGGGAGGGGAAGAATACCCGCGCTGATCGGGAGTCTGCCCCATGACTGAGAGAGATACGCAGCTTGAGGCCGGGACCGGGCGATTGCGGATGCCCCGCGCCTTGCGTCGGCTGATTCGGTGTCGGTCCGGCTCGGCCGCGGTTGAGTTTGGCCTCGTCGCGATACCGTTTCTCGCGCTGATCTTCCTCATCGTTAACACGGCGCTGGTGTTCTACGCCCAACAAACGCTGCAGGCCGCGACCTCGCAGGCGGCGCGCCTGATCATGACCGGCCAAGCGCAACAGTCGGGCATGACCCAAGCGCAGTTCAAACAGGCGCTGTGCACGAACGCCAGCGCCCTGCTCGATTGCGCGGGCGTCTACATCAACGTGCAGACCTTCGCGACATTCACATCGGTCTCGCCGCTGAATCCCATCAAGAACGGCGCCTTCGACAGCAGCCAACTGGCCTTCAGCCCGGGCGTCTCCGGCCAAATCGAAGTCGTTCAGGCATTCTACCAATGGCCGCTCTTCGCAACGCTTCTCGGATACGACCTCTCGAACGTGGGCTCCGGACTGGACCTTGTCGTCGCGACCGTTGCGTTTCGCAATGAGCCATTCAATTGAGGGCATGACGTCATGACCCATGGGAGCTTCAATCGCCGATTTCGTCGGATCGTCGCCGAATTCATCGGCGATCGACGCGGCATCGCCATTGTCGAGTTCGCGCTCATTCTGCCGATCCTCGTTCTGCTCTATTTCGGCAGCGTGGAAATTTCGCAAGCGATCAACGTGAAGCGCGTAACCGACCTCGCTGCAAGCACGATCGCCAATCTGGTGACGCAATATCCGACCATCAGCATCAGTCAGACGATGCCCGACATACTCAACGCAGCGACAGCAGTGTTGACGCCGTACTCGGTCGCAAACGCGACGGTGACGGTCACATGCATCAACATCGATGCCGCCGGAAAGGCCACGGTCGCTTGGAGCCAGTCGCTCAACGGTACGGGGTTGACGGTGGGCAACAAGATGACCCTGCCGGCCGCGTTCTCCCTTCCGAACACATCGGTCATCATGGGCGCCTCGACATACACCTTCAATCCGGTCCTCGATTGGCTTCACTTCGGCACATTCAATCTGACGTCATCCGTTTACATGTTCCCGCGCGCCGCATCCGGTACCATTCTCCTGATACCGTAGCCTGCGGCTTTGTTGTGCTTCATTGCCTGCAGATAATTCAACATATTATCCTCAAAAATCGGCGCCGGATCGGGCGCCGATTTTTGTTGCGGGGTACCCTCGACGACACCTTGTCGAGGAGGCCACCCAATGCCGAAGCTGAAGAAGTCGCTTTGGGACGACACCGAGGACTTACAGCCCGGCGCCTTCGCCGACCCGGACGCCGCGTTGATCGCCGAGCTTGAACCGTTCCTCGGCAGCAAGGCGATCAAGTTCATCGGTCGAGCTTCGCGGGTTCGACACGGAGCCGGCGCGTCGCCGCCGCGCGCTGTGCCGCGAGGCCAACGCCGCTCGCGCCCTAGTATTTGCATGTTTTTCCGCTTACGATCGTCGAGTTATTGTTGTGCTGCAGCACTATAACGCATTTGTTCAAGTGCGTTATTCGTTGGGATGCATCCTCATTTATTTCAGGGGACTAACCTTTTAGGGGAGATTATCCATGCGCACAGTGTTCGTGGTTTGGACGCTCCTCCTGCTTGGATGCCAATCAGGGCCACTGCCGAAGGATGGTTTCGTCGTTGCGCTTGGAGCCAGCATTACAGCGGGCTATGGCATACTACCAAGCGAAGCGTATCCAGCTCAGCTTGAACTGCTGCTCCGCGCCAGGGGGCTCGACATCAGGGTGATCAATGCCGGTATCAGTGGCGACTCGACCGACGGAATGTTGGGGCGCATAAGCACTGCCGTGCCCGAGGGCACAAGGCTTGTCATCCTGCAAGCCGGCGACAACGATAAGTGGAAAGGCGTCGGCGCGGCGAGAGAGCAAAATATCGAGAGGATTAAGAGCCGCTTGAGTGCGCGGCATATCAAAGTGTGGGTGCTCATCGAGAGATTCCGCGATTTCCCGCGCCATGACGGGGTCCACCTCACCGCCGAGGGGTCTCGGCAGTTTGCCGAATCGATAGTGGAGGGTGTAATTGGGCGGCTGAAATCAACCGAGGAATAGAGACCGAACGACATTGGCGTCGGCTGGTTGCGGCTCTACAATCGAGAGTGGGCGCGCTTGCCAAGCAACTAGCGCCGCGCGCTTTTCGGCTTCGTATTTGAACTTGCCGTAGACGGCGACGATACGGGGCTGTTGGTGGGCAAGGATCAGCTCAGCGACCAACGGCGATACTGTCGGAAGGCCTGACATGCCGGTGCGCATCGTCCTTCTCAGGTCGTGCAGCCGCCAGTCCGGCATCTCGCCGATTGCCCTGTCGAGATTGCATTTGGGCCTACTGAAGCTGGATACGGGCTTTATGCCCGCCGCTCATCGAGGGACGCTGCAGCTCGGCGCGGTCGACAAACGCAGCTTCGCCAGTCGAGAGGGGCCTGCCCGACTGGCGAACGTGGTAGCCCGGGGAATTCACCGTATCGGGTCGCCGATTGCGTCGGTCAGCTCGCGAGCGCGGCAAGAGCCGCGTCCGGGGCAGGTCGTCTTCGCTTACTTGGACAGATGCGCGGTCAGCACCGCTTCTTGGAACAGCGCCGCCAGAGCGCCCGAGATGTCGCCGCCCGATTGCACCTCAAAGTAAAGTCCGGGCGAGGCGCACTGTTCGAGCTTCGGGCCGATCTGAGACTGGAACGAAGCTATATGGGAATTGTACCAAGCGTTCGTCGGAAGAGGGAGATACGTCGTGTACAGCACCGCGATTCGAATGCCCCGGTTCTTGATCGCGTCGCACCGTGCCGGGTCCATCAACGACTCTTGGCGAGTGCCGTTGACATTCTCATCCTCGACCCCGTCGGTGACGAAGAACATGACCTCCTGCGGCGTATCGCCGCCAGCGTTGGATCCATTCCCGGGATTCGGCATGGTCGCGTTGATCTTGGTCATCGCGTTATCGTAATTCGTGTCCATGTCGTTGTTTTTGTTGGTCGGGGTGAGATAGTTGTTGTGGTCGACCTCCAGCACATTGATGTTGCCGGCCGAGGTCGCGGCCGTGCTGAGGCTCGAGGTCAGAGTCTGAATCGTGTTGAATCCGACATCGAAGGTGTAGATCGCCATCTGGTATTGCGCGTTGTCCGAAGCGCCGGTCGTCTGCGCCGTGGTCATGAGATTTTGCGTCGCCTCACGCAGCAGGTCGATCCGCAACGTGACGCCCAGACTTCTCGCAAGAGCGTAATTGTCGACCCCTCCTGGGTTGCCTAAATTGTCCGCCGCCGGGTTCGCCTGGTGGCAACCAAACGCGCAGCCGCTTTGCTTGGGAGTAGCGTTCACCATCTTGGTGATGTCGGCCGGGGTCGCGGCGATCGCCATCGACGGCGAATCGTCCAACAGCAGATAGAAGTCGATATTCGGCGCGGTCGTTGCCGTCGCTTGGGAGCTGCCGGAGAGCTGGATCGTCGGCTGTCCCAGGATGTTCAGAAACGCATTCTGCGACGCCGCCGTATAGCTCACCGTGACCGTGCGCTTGACCTTGTTGCCCGTCGCTACGTCACTGACGGTGACCGACACGCTGTTCGGATCGAAATTGATGTTCTGGACCGTTGTCGCTTGCGCATTGAACGTGTTCTTTGCGGCGGTGATCGATGCTGCATCCGCTTGCGCCAAGACCGTTGGCCTGAGCGATGCGAGCGCGGCCGAGTCGGCGTAGGAGTTGAGCTGATCCTGGCGAACGACCGACGAGGCATAGTCGACGCCCATTCCGATCATGAAGACAAGCGGCAACGCGCAAAGCGCAAAGATGACGGCGATGTTGCCCTTCTTCTCGCGCAGAAGACGACTGACGATAGCAGCAAACATGGCTACCCCCAAACTGAGGAACAGCGTAGATTGCCCTATGTGTCGTTAACACGAAATGAATTGCAATACGGGAAACCATAACATTTTCTATATAATTTGAGTGTATACTCTACATCTCACAACAACCAACAATATTACATAGTTCTAGAAAGCAAAATTTATTGGTGCTAGGAATTCCGCAGGCCGCATGTGTCGCGGCAACACGCCTGCACCGGACTTGATCTCTTTAGAGTTTGATCTCTTCAGAGTTTGATCTCTTTAGAGTCTGACACCAAACGAATGGCGTGAGGTCAACGGGTTCGCGAGCACCCTCGGGGCGATGCGGCTTCCCTTACCGCCGTCACTGCGAGCCGGAGGCG
>JBGPOZ010000019.1:0-35964 GCA_041488295.1 Allostellaceae bacterium | reverse complement strand
TGCGGGGGAGGGTCGGGGTGGGGGCGTCGCCGCAAGGCATGCACGCGACCCTTAATCCATGATCGTCGCCATCCGTCGCCCCTTGACCTCGCTCAGTCTCGGCGGCATCGCGTTGCGTGCCGTGACGGCGATCACCTATGCCGTCATGCTTCTGCCGATCGTCTTCATCTGCTGGCTCAGCTTCTTCAAGAACGAGCTCCTCTCCTTCCCGCCCGAGGGCTACACCTTGCGCTGGTTCTCCGCCCTCTGGCTGCAAAGCCAGTTCGCCGAGGGTTTCGTCACCAGCCTCGAGGTCGGGCTCGTCGCGATGATCGGCGGGCTCGTCCTCGGCATCCCGGCGAGCCTCGGACTCGCGCGCCGTCGCTTCCGCGGCAAGGAGGCGTTGGCCACCTTCCTCACATCGCCGCTCATCGTCCCCAGCATCGTCATCGGCACGGCGCTCTACATCTTCTTCATAGAGATCGAGATCGCGACCGAATGGCCGTTGACCGGCTCGATCATCGGCCTTGGCCTGGCGCACATCCTCGTCACCATCCCGTGGACGGTGCGGCTTTTGACCGCGAGCCTCGAAGGGCTCGATCCGTCGCTCGAGGAGGCGGCGATGAATCTCGGCGCCGATCGCTGGCGGACGCTGATCCGGGTCACCTTGCCGGTCATCCGCCCGGCGGTCGTGGCGGCGGCGCTCTTCAGCTTCGTCGTCTCCTTCGGCAATCTCGAAATCTCGCTCTTCCTCGTCGCGCCCGGCACGACGACCTTGCCGATCGCCATCCTGCAATACCTGGAATGGAAGATCGACCCGACGATCGCCGCGATCTCGCTGGTCCAGGTCGCAATCATCGCCGGCGGCATGGCGTTGACGAACCGCTTCGTGCGGCTGAGCCAGGTGATCTAGGCATGTCCGATCTGCGGCTCGATGGCGTCAGCAAGAATTTCGGCGATTTCGTCGCGGTCAAGGATGTGTCGCTCGCGGTCGAGGAGGGCGAGCTGCTCGTGCTGCTGGGGCCATCCGGCTGTGGCAAGACGACGACCTTGCGGATGGTGGCGGGGTTCATTGCGGCGACGAAGGGGCGCATCATTCTCGGCAAGCGCGACATCACGGATCTGCCGCCCTATCGCCGCAACACCGGCCTCGTCTTCCAGGGTTATGCCCTCTTCCCGCATCTGTCAGTCTTCGAGAACATCGCCTTCGGGCTGCAGATGCGCAAATTCGACCGCGCCGCGATCAAGGCCAAGGTCGAGGAAGTGCTCCGCCTTGTCCGTCTCGAAGAGTTGGGCCAGCGCATGCCGCGCCAGCTCTCCGGCGGCCAGCAGCAGCGCGTCGCGTTGGCCCGCGCCCTCGTCATCGAGCCCGATATCCTGCTGCTCGATGAGCCCCTGTCCAATCTCGACGCCAAGCTGCGCCAGGAGGTGCGCGTTGAAATCCGGCAATTGCAGCGGAAGCTCGGCCTCACCGCGGTGATGGTGACGCACGACCAGGAAGAGGCGCTGTCGATGGCCGACCGTCTCGTCGTCATGAATGAAGGCGCTGTCCAGCAGATCGGCACGCAGCGCCAGCTCTATAATCACCCGCGCAACCGCTTCGTCGCGAATTTCATCGGCCGGACGAATTTCTTCGACGGGGCGGTGACGGCGCCGGGGCGCTTCCGCAGCGCCGGCGGGATCGAGATCGCCTTCGCGAGCGGCGCCGCCGATCGCCGCGTGCTGGCGGTGCGGCCGGAGACGATCCGGGTAGTACGAGAGGCCGAGGGGCCGAACACCTTCCCAGGAGCGATCGAACTCGTGACCTATCTTGGCGCGGTGACGGAGTATCAAGTGCGCCTCGCCTCGGGCGAGGCCGTTGCCATCCATGCGCAGAACGCGCAGAACAGCGAGCATGAACCACTGGCCGCGGGAACGCCCGTTCACGTCGCCTGGGAGCCCGAATCCTGCCAACTTCTCGAATAGCGGGATGCCGTGGCAGACTGGTCATAACATTAGAAGGGAGGAGCTCACATGACATCGTTTCGATCCTTCTCGCCGTCGCGCCGGACGGTTCTTCAAGGCTTGACCGCGACCGGTGCCGCAAGCCTGTTGCCGTACCCGAGCCGGGCCGCCGGCGGACGCGTCGTCGTCGGCACCTGGGGCGGCGACTATCAGAATTTGCAGCAGAAGCACGTCGTGGCGCCGATCATGGACGCCGAGGGCGTCCAGGTGATCTTCGCCACCGACAATGATTCGCCGCGCAAGACCAAGATGCTCGCCGAGCAAAAGCTGCCGCGCGGCTCGATGGACGTCGTTGCCCTGAACGGCTCCGGCATGTACGAGATGTACAAGAAGGGAACGCTTCTCGAACTCGACTTTTCAAAGCTGAAGAACGCTTCGCACATCCTGCCGAAGCTCAGAACCACGTATTCGGTGCCGCACATCTTCACCGACCGCGTCATCCTCTACAATCCGGGCAAGATCACCGAGGTGCCGACCTCCTACAACGATCTCTGGAATCCTAAATACGCCGGCCGCGTCGGCGTCATCGACATCCAATACCAGACGACGATCGAATCGGCGGCGCTCATCAATGGCGGCAATCTGCACAATTACGAGCCGGGCAAGGCAAAGCTGCTCGAGTTGAAGAAGATGGGCGTCAAGATCGTGCCGACCAACGAGGCGATGGCGCTGGCGCTGAAGAGCGAAGAGATCTGGATGTGCATCATGTGGAAGGCGCGCGGCGTCCAATGGCAGAATGCCGGCGCCCCGATCAAGATGGCTTCGCCCAAGGAAGGGCTCGTCCTCTTCGTATCCGCATTCGGGATCGCGAAGAACGCGCCGGACAAGGACGCGGCCTACGCCTATCTCGATGCCACGCTCGACCCGCGGCCGCAACAGGGCTTCATCGACGACATGGGCTACAACCCCAGCGTCGACAACATCAAGCCGACGGGCGAAATGGCCCAGCGCATCGCCTTCACGCCCGCCGAGGAGGAAACGATGCTGGTCCAGGATTACGACTATCTCGCCACAGCCGATTCGCAGCTGAAGGAATGGTGGGACAAGGAGTTCAAGACGTAAGCGTCGTGCCGACACATTGATGATTTCGATGCGCACCACCGGCGAAACCCTCTCCCCGTCGCGGGAGAGGGAAAGAGCAGGCGTATGAGACAATGACCGTCCCGTCCGCCCTCGCATCGGGACAACCCTCTGCCGCGCGCCGTCCCCGGCTCGACGCCACCTTCCTTCTCGCCCCGGCGACGGCGAGCGTCCTCCTCGTGCTCGTCCTGCCGCTCCTTCTTCTTTTCCGCTACAGCTTCAATCATTTCGAGCCCGGCCAGTTCATGGTCGAGGCGCTCACCGCCGAGAACTACGTCAAATTCTTCGCCGATCCCTATTACCGCAAGGTCATGCTCGTCACGGTCGGGGTCGCGATCCTCAGCACCGCCCTATGCCTCGTCATGGGTTATCCCGCAGCTTATTTGCTGGCGCGCAGCAAATCGCGGCACAAGAGCCTCCTCATCACCCTGGTCGTCATGCCGCTCTTCGTCGGCAACGCGGTGCGCGCCGCCGGCTGGATGGTCGTCTTCGGCCATCAGGGCTTTCTCAATGCCGGCCTCATCTGGCTCGGCATCCTCACCGACCCGCTCGAGATCATGTACACGCCGCTCGCCGTCATCATCGGCATCACCGGCTTCAATCTGCCCTTCATGGTGCTGACGCTCCAGAGCGTCATCGAGGGGATCGACGAGGCGCTCGAGGAGGCGGCGCTCGGCATGGGCGCGGGACCGTTCCGCACCTTCCTGCGCGTGACGCTCCCGCTTTCGCTGCCCGGTGTGTTGGCCGGCACCATCCTCTGCTTCATCCTGGCGATGAACGCCTATGCGACGCCGGTGCTGCTCGGCGGGCCGCGCTTCAAGATGATGGCGCCGGTTGTCTACGATCAGATCTCGGGCCAGGCGAATTGGCCGCTCGGCAGCGCGCTCGCCTTCGTCCTCATGGCGGTGACGTTGATCCTCACCATCGCCTCGAACGCCTTGCTCCGGCGCCGTGCGCGTTCGCACTAAGCGGCCCCGGGCGAGTTTTCGCTTGCCTCCGTCGCGCATTTCCTCCTCGTAATTGTCGGCATCGGCGATGACGGTTTCAGGAAACGCGGCAGTGTGGACATATCTCGCGGTATCGATCGGCGGTGTCATCGGCTGTTGCCTGCGCTACGGCCAGACAAACCTCGTCCAGGCGATCTACGGCCGCGATTTCCCCTATGCCACATTGAGCATCAACGTCATCGGCAGCTTTCTCATGGGCTTCCTCTTCATCGTGACGGTGGAGCGGGTGACCATCTCGCCGGAACTGCGCGCCGGCATCCTCACCGGCTTCCTCGGCGGCTATACGACCTTCTCGACCTTCTCGATGGAATCGCTTCTCCTCATCGAGCAAGGCGAGGCGCCGAAGGCCCTTCTCTACATGGCGGCTTCGGTGGTGCTGGGGCTGGTGGCGGCGTTCAGCGGCGCCTATATTGCTCGTAACCTCTAGAGGTTACGATGCCAGACGAGGTGACGGTCGTTCGGATCTACATCAGCGAAGCCGATCATGGCCGCCGCCGGAACTTGATGCGGGAGATTCTGGCTCTCCTGCGCGATCAGCACAAGATTCACGGCGTCACCGTATTCCGCGGCGTCGCCGGCTTCGGCGCCAGCGGCGAGGTGCACGCCGCCGACCTTCTCAGATTGACAGCCGATCTGCCGCTCGTCGTCGAATTCTTCGATGAACCGACGCTCGTCGATGCGGCGGTCACTGCGCTGAACGGGCTGATCCCCGAAGGCCATATGATCTCGTGGAGCGCGCAGCGGCGACGCTCGTGAGGGTCGAAGCGGCGGGGTGACGCCTGACAGGGTGCCGATGGATGACGTAAGGCTGAAAGATCTCGTCGCCCGGATCACCGAGGCAGGGTTGACGGGACATTCCGAGGATCGCTTGCTGACCGCCTTCTGCGAGCGCGCCGTCGCGGCCGGGCTGCCGCTCAGCCGGGCCTCGGTCATCGTCGACACCTTGCATCCGATCCATGAAGGCCGCGTCTTTCGCTGGCAGCGCGGCGCCAAGGAAACGACTCTCAGCGAATATGGCCGCACGAACGAAGGCGCGGCGGCCGAGGCGTGGCGGCGCAGCCCGTTCTTCCACCTTCTGCAATCCGGCGAGACCCTGCTGCGCCGCCGCCTGAGGGAAGGAGAGACATTCGAATTTCCGGTGCTAGACGAGCTGCGCAGCGCCGGCATCACCGACTACGTTGCGATGGTGAGCCGGTTCGCCGCCGATGGCGTCATCGGCGAGATGGATTGCATCCTCTCCTCGTGGCTGACCGACGCGCCCGATGGGTTCGACGATGCCGCCATCGCCGGCCTGCGCCAAATCGTCCCGCCGCTCGCCCTCGCCGTCAAATGCGCCTCGCTCGGGCGCATCGCCTCGACCCTGGTCGAGACGTATCTCGGGCGCAACGCCGGGCGGCGCGTCCTCAGCGGCCGCATCGCGCGCGGCGTCGCCGAGCGGATCAGCGCCGTTCTCTGGTTCAGCGATCTGCGCGGCTACACGAAAATCACCGATACGGCGCCGCCCGAGGAGATCATCCCGCTTCTCAACGATTACGGCGAAGCGGTGATTTCCGCGATCCATGACAGCGGCGGCGAGGTCTTGAAACTGATGGGCGACGGCATCTTGGCGATCTTCAGGGCCGAAGACGGCGGACATGCCTGCGGCGCGGCGCTTGCTGCCGCATCGGCCGCTCGCGAGCGCGTCGTCGCGCTCAACGAGCGCCGCCGCGCGAAAGCTCTTCCCGTCACCGAGATCTATCTCGGCCTCCACGTCGGCGAGGTGTTTTACGGCAATGTCGGGAGCACCGATCGGCTCGACTTCACGGTGGTCGGGCCCGCCGTCAACGAGGCGAGCCGGATCGCGGCCATGTGCCGGTCGGTCGATCAGCCCCTCTTGCTGTCCTCGGCCTTCGCCGAAGCGGCGCGCGCCGAGCGCTGGCGCCTCGTCTCGGTCGGACGCTTCGCGCTCCGCGGCATCGGCCGGCCGCAAGAGCTCTTTACCCTCGATCCGGAGCAGCGCGAGGATTTCGCCGAACCCGTTTTGTTCAGACCGAGCGCGTGATGCCGCCATCGACGCGGATGTTCTGTCCGGTGATATAGCCCGCCCCCTCGGAGAGGAGGAACGCGACCGTCTTCGCGATCTCGGCGACGCGGCCGTAGCGGCCCATCGGGATCGTCTTCCGCCTCGCCTCATTCTCCGGCAGGCTGTCGAAGAAGCCGGGCAGGACGTTGTTCATGCGGATGTTCTTTCCGGCATAGCGATCGGCGTAGAGCTTGCAGAAGCTGCCCAAGCCGGCGCGCAGGACGCAGGAGACGGGAAAGCCAGGATCGGGCTCGAAGGCGGCGAAGGTCGAGACGTTGACGATGGCGCCGCCGCCCTGACGTTCCATCGCCGGCGTCACGAGCCGCGCCATGCGGACCGCGTTCAAGAGGATCATGTCGAGCCCCTTGTGCCAATCGGCGTCCGCGATCTCGAGCAAGGTCCCTTTGGGCGGATGCCCCGCGCTGTTGACGAGCGCGTCGATGCGCCCGAAGCGGTCCAACGTGCCCTCGACGACGCGCTCCAGCACCTCCGGCTCGGTGACGGAGCCCGTAAAGCCGATTCCCCCGAGCTCGCGCCCGAGCGCCTCGCCTTTGCCCGATGACGACATCACCGCGACCTTGTAGCCCGCAGCCGCCAATTCGCGGGCGCAGGCAGCGCCGATGCCGCTTCCCGCCGCCGTCACGATCGCAACCCGCTCTTTCGCCATGCTTTGTCTCCGTCGATGCGCGGCGCCGCCGCAGTGGTGCAGGATAGGGCCTAGCTCCGGTCGATGCGCAGGAAATTCACCGCGATGCCGCTCGGCTGCTCTCGCGCGGAACGAAGAAGCGGGTGCCTTCGAGCTCGGGCTCATCAAAGGCGTGGAGCGCATCGACATGTGCATCGATGTCGGCGCGGAACAGATCGACCACGATCGCCTCGGTGAGGCGCGCGGCGCCGGTCGCGAGCCCCGGAATGTCGCCGGCGAGGGCGCCATGGCTCGTCGTCGCACCGTGATTGAAGGCGTGAAGATTGCGCAGTTCCGGACAGGTGCCGGGGATGCGCTCGATGAACTCGAAGCCCGGTGCAAGATAGGGGTGCTGCAAAAGCTCGGGGCGGACGAGATCGTCGGGCGGCGCGTAGCGATCGCGCCATCGGGCGATGTGCGGCTCGAGCGATGCGAGTTCCGGCTGCCGCGTCAGATCGACGGCATAACCCGTGCCGATGACGAGGAAATCGTAGAGCGGCGGTTCGGCGCTTCCAGCGAGGCGTATGCGCGCATGCATCCCATGACGCTCCGCGGCGAGCCACGGCGCGCCGGTCCTCACGCGCGCATTCGGGTGCGCGACGACGCGCTCCACCGTCTCGCGCGGCGGCGGCGAAGCCAGATCATTCATATAGACGAGGATGGCCCAGCGCGTCGCATCGTCGAGATGGGCAAAGCCGGATTGGAAACCGGAATAAACGGTGCCCTTCGATTTGTTGATCTGCGGCAGATGCCGGCGGCGAATGAAGATATCGACCTCGGCAGCGCCGGTTTCGAGCGCGCACGCCGCACTGTCGAAGGCCGAGGCGCCGCCGCCCAAGACGGCGATCTTCTTTCCGGCGAGCCGGTCGAAATCGATCGCATCGTCGGTGTGCGCGGCAAGGTCGGGGCGCAGCTTCGCGTCGACGGAATCAGGCCATTTGACGCCGCCGCTCCCACCCCGGCCCGTCGCCAGGACGACCTTGCGGGCGATGCATTCCTCGCGGCCCCGAGGGCTCGCGAGCGTCAGGCGCAAGAACCCGTCGCTAGGCTCGATCCTCTCCACCGCGACCTCGTTCTCGACCGGAAGCGCCGTCACGCGGCGAAACCAGACGAGGTAGGCCATCCAATCTTCCTTGGCGATCTTGCCGAGGCGTTGCCAGCCATCGGCGCCGAATTGCGCCTCCCACCAGGCGCGGAAGGTGAGCGAGGGGATGCCGAGATCGGGGCCGATGAGGTGCTTGGGCGAGCGCAA
Organism: Allostellaceae bacterium; assembly: GCA_041488295.1. GTDB lineage: Bacteria > Pseudomonadota > Alphaproteobacteria > ATCC43930 > CGMCC-115725 > URHD0088. Next base: position 27,895 of record JBGPOZ010000019.1, on the reverse strand, counting down.
GGTCAGCATCCGCGCCGGGGCGATCCATGGTCCCTCGAGCCCGGCCGGCGCGCGGTCGAGAATGCGAATGTTGCGGACACCCTGGCGGATGAGGCCGAAGGCGACGGTGATCCCGCACATCCCGGCGCCGATGATCGCAACATCGACGATGGGGCGCCCGTCGGCAGCCCTTCTGGCGATCGGCCAGTTCCGCGGCGGGTGATTGAGACAGGCGAAATCCCGGGCAACCCGGATCTCGAGGGCGGCGAGGCCGTCTTCGGCGGTCATCTACCCGTCTCGCACCTCGTATCGATGCGTGCGTGCCCAATTCTCGACAAACCGAACCAGCTCAGGATCGGGCGGGCTCGGCAGGACGATTCGCAGGGCGACGTAATGATCGCCGGCGGCGGCGGAGCCGTGTGCAGGAAGCCCCTTGCCCTTGAGGCGCAGCGTCGTGCCGGTGTTGGAGCCGGGCGGTACTTTGAGCGCGACGGCACCGTGGAGGGTCGGGGCGGTCACGGTCGCGCCCAGCACCGCCTCCGGCAGGCTGACCGCGAGCTCGGCATGGATGTCGCGCTCCTTGCGCGTGAAGATCTCATGCGGCTCGACGACGATTTCGATGAGCGCGTCGCCCGCCTCGCCGCCATCTCGGCCGCTGCTGCCCTGGCCCTTGAGACGGAGGGTTTTTCCGCTCTCGATCCCTGCCGGCACCCCGATCTCGAGCGTCTTCTCCGCTCCGAGGGTGACGCGTTTCTTGGCACCGAGCGCCGCCTCGATGAACGGCACCCGCAAGGTGAAGGTGACATTGTCGCCGCGCTTGCGCTCGCGCGGGCGCTGCGCCCCGCCAGTCCCGGCGTAGCCGCGCTGAGGGCCGCGCTTCGCGCGCAGGATGTCGGCGATGATGTCGTCGACGAAGAGGTCGTCATCGGCTGCGAAGGGGCGGCGCCGGCTCGCCGATTCGCGCCGCCGATGGCCAAAGCCGCGCTCGCCCCCCGCGGCGTCGATCTCGCCATCATCGAAGCGTCGGCGCTTCTCCGGATCGGACAGCAGCTCATAGGCCGCGGTCAGCTCCTTGAATTGCGCCTCGATGCGCTTGTCGCCGGGGTTGAGATCGGGATGGAGCTTCTTGGCGAGGCGGCGATAATTGCGCTTGATCTCGTCGGCCGAGGCGGTCCGGCCGACGCCGAGCGTCTGGTAGGGGTCTTTCATTTCGGGACCGTCGTTTGCGTTCGGGGATCATCGCCCGGAACGGCCGCCCGCACAACCCGCCGCACCCTGCGATGCTACGGCACGATCCGCCATGTACCGTCGGCTTGTCGACACGCGGTGCCGTAAGCCTTCTCCGTCTTCCCGTTGATCGTGATGGTCTGTTGGAACTCGCGGCATTCGGGCCGCCCGGTCGACCCCACCGGCGCCACGGTCGGCGCGCCGGGGGGTGGCGCGGTGACCGTGCCGGAGGCGCCGGGCGTCTGCCAGGGCAGGGGGGCCGTGCCCGGCGCAGGTGGCGGCGGCACGGCATTCTGCGCGAGCTGGGTCGGCGTCGTCTGGGCGTCGGCGTAGCCGCCGAGCAGAAGTGACAGGGCAAAAACCGTGCAAGCGGCGATTCTCATCGCATCATCCTCTTTTTAGCCACGGAACGGGCGCCGGCCGCGCTGCGGCTGTTGGCACGTCTATTATATGGCGCCATCGCCGTCGCCATACCACGGCGATGCAAAACCTCGCCGATCCCGTTATGGTTGACTATGTTCCTGTCCGAAGGGGATGCCGTGAGCCAGATCGAATGGGGCCAGCCTTTCGCCGAGTTTCAATCATGGCTGGGCGAGGCGGAGAAGAGCGAGCCGAACGACGCCAATGCCATGACCCTCGCGACCGTCAACGCCGAGGGGCAGCCGGCGGCGCGCATGGTGCTCCTGAAGGGCGTCGACGAGCGCGGCTTCGTATTCTACACCAATACCGAGAGTCGAAAGGGCCGGGATCTCGTCGCCAATCCCGCGGCGGCGCTCCTCTTCCACTGGAAGAGCCTCAGACGCCAAGTGCGCATCGAAGGCGCGGTCGAGCCCGTCACCGCCACCGAGGCCGACGCCTATTTCGCGACACGGCCGCGCCTCAGCCAGATCGGCGCCTGGGCGTCCGACCAATCGCGCGTCATCGAGGGCCGGGCCGTGCTCGAGACGCGGGTCGCGACGACGACGGCGCGCTACGCGATCGGCACGGTACCCCGGCCGCCGCATTGGTCGGGCTACCGAATCCTGCCGGCACGCTTCGAATTCTGGCAGGATCGGCCGTTCCGCCTGCACGACCGGCTCGTCTATCTCCGCGCGGGAGACGTTTGGCGGACCGAGCGTTTATTTCCGTGAGGTGACGCAAGTGGCAGGGTCGAGCATGGCCGCGAACGGCAACGACATGATGAAGCGGGCGACCTACGCCTCGGTCGCGGTCGCGACCGTGCTCATCGCGGCGAAGCTCGTGGCGTGGGTGCTCACCGATTCGGTGAGCGTGCTATCGAGCCTCCTCGATTCCGGCCTCGACATCGCCGCTTCGCTCGTCAATCTCCTGGCGATCCGCACCGCCGTAACGCCGGCCGACCGCGAGCACCGCTTCGGCCACGGCAAGGCCGAGCCGCTCGCCGGTCTCGGCCAATCGGCCTTCATCGCCGGCTCGGCGGCGTTGCTCTTCTTCGAGGCGCTGGTGCGCATCCACCACCCCGCGCAGATCGACGCGGCGCCGATCGGCATCGGCGTTATGGGGTTCTCGATCATCGCAACGATCGCGCTCCTTCGCTACCAGAGGCGCGTCATCAAGATGACCGGCTCGCTCGCGATCGGCGCGGACGAGCTGCATTACCGCAGCGACCTCGTTCTCAATCTTGCCGTCATCCTGTCGCTCGTGCTGTCGAGCACCTTCGGCTGGCATTTCATCGATCCCATCTTCGGCGCCGCGATCGCCCTTTGGATCCTCTACAGCGCCTGGCAGATCGCGCGCGGCTCGCTGACGCAGCTCATGGATCGCGAGATTCCGGACGAAGACCGCGCCACCATCCGCGGCATCGCGATGGCGCATGAGGAGGTGCGCGCAGTCCATGATCTGCGCACGCGCGCGGCCGGGCCGACCGCCTTCATTCAGCTCCACCTCGAGATGGACGGCGCGTTGACCCTCGCCCGCGCCCATGCCGTCTCCGACGAGGTCGAGGCGAAGATCCTCGAAGTCTTTCCCAATGCCGAGGTGATGATTCATCAGGACCCGGCCGGCATTCCCGAGATGCACCGCACCTTTCCGCCGGCACGCAAGCAAGCGTGAGGCGCGCAAGTCCTTCTCGAATCCCTCCCCCGCTTGCGGGGGAGGGCAGGGTGGGGGCCTTCGCCGGCGCATAGAGACCACGGCTTCCCCCACCTCAATCCTCCCCTGCAAGCGGGGGATGAGGCGTAATCGGCGGCGGCTCGGAATTATGAAATGGTTCGGTAGCTGCAGAGGGAGCAGTCTGCGTTCAGCTCGCGGCCCGCGTGGCTGGTGGAAGCGGCCGCTATGCCGTAAGCTCGCGCCATGGTTTCCGAACGCAAGCAGCTCATCCTGACCGGCGCCAGCCGCGGTATCGGCCATGCCACCGTCCGCCATTTCAGCGAGGCGGGCTGGGAGATCATCACCTGCTCGCGCGAGGCGGTGCCGCCGGAGTGCCAGCGCGATCCCAACTGGACCCACCACATCACCGCCGATCTGGGCGACGCCGCGAGTCTCGATGCCTTCATCGCCGAGGCGAACGCGCTGTTGGACGGCAAGCCGCTGCACGCGCTCGTCAACAATGCCGGGGTCTCGCCGAAGACGCCCTACAAGGAGCGCCTCGGCTGCCTCAATGGCGATATCGGCGGGTGGTATGACGTTTTCCAGCTCAACTTTTTCGCGCCGCTGCTGCTGGCGCGGGGCTTTGCCGAGGCTTTGGCTCTGGGCAAGGGCTCGATCGTCAATATCACCTCGATCGCCGGTCACGCCATTCACCCCTTCGCGGGCTCGGCCTATTCGACCTCGAAGGCGGCGCTCTGGGCCTTGACGCGCGAGCTCGCCGTCGAGTTCGCGCAATTGGGCGTGCGCGTCAACGCGGTGGCGCCGGGCGAAATCCGCACGGCGATGCTCTCGCCCGAAACCGAGATGCTGATCCCGCGCATTCCCTTGGCGCGCCTGGGCAAGCCCGAGGATGTCGCCGCGACCGTCTTCTATCTCTGCGGCACCGGCGCCGACTACGTCACCGGCACCGAGATCTTCGTCACCGGCGGTCAGCACCTCTATTCGCCGTGAGGCGAGCGCCGACGGATTCGCTCCTCTGGGATGGACCCCGGCCCTGCGCCAAAAGAGAAGCGGCGGATGCCCGATAGGGCAACCGCCGCTGAGGCCTAGAAGATCGATCGGCTAGGCTGTCGCGCGGCGGCGGAGTAGGCCGAGGGCGGTGAGGCCGAGACCGAAGAGCGCAAGTGTGCCGGGCTCGGGCACTGCTGACGCACCGAGCTCCAGGTTGCCGATGAGCCAGTAGGGGCCGCCGCCAGCGCCGGTCTCAGTGATCACAAGTTGGTCGAATGTGTCGCCGGTGAAGCCAAAGAACCCGGCAACGCCAGTGACGGTTGCCGATCCGCTATCGACCGTCGTGCCGCCAAGCAGCGCCGTAAAGCTATAGGGCGTGACATCGGCCGCCATCTGGAATGCGGCGCCGGTCAGAGCTGTCGAGAACGTCAATGTGACCGGGTTCACGAAAGCCGGCTGGGTCGGGAAGGTGAAGTTGCCCAAGGTGTTGGGGGTGATGCCAAAGCCGCTCTGCGGACTGAAAAAGACATTTGGCGAGAAGGTCACACCCGCGAACTGGTTGGTAACGACCGTATCCGCCGCGAGGGCAGGACTCGTGAAATTGATCGTCGAGGCCGGACTGGCCAACCCAGTTGCCGCGTCATTGATGAAAGTCGCATGCGCGTGGCCGCTCGAAAGCAACAGCGACAACGCAACGAAGGAACCGACGAAGACGCCATTTCTACGCATTGTTCCCTCCTAGATTCAATGTGCACATCTTCTCCCCCGTGAGTTTCGTATGGATATCTATGCGTCCATACATCAAACCCCATGCAAGCACCGTGCCAATGCGTCAGATCAAGCACTTCCCAGCTCTTGATCTCCGATTTTCACGGAAAGTGTAAAAAATTCCGACGCCATTTCGTCCTCCTGCCGAGGAGGCGATTTCGATCGGATACCCATGGGCCGCGCCACAAGCGGTGTGCCGCGTCGCTCCAGTGCGAAGGGAGCGGAGAAACGAGTTACGCTGCCTCGGCGCCGCACCCTTCCCTTTGTTAGCCCTATGAGGATCGCTTCACCACCTGCGCGGAGCTGAGGCTGGATGTTGGGTCTAAATGAACCTTCGGAATTCAAATCCGCGACCGCTCGATCACGAGATCGTCTTGAACGCTCGTGCCTTAACTCGGCCGGCATCACGCATCGACAAACCAGCAGACCGTCGGTGACCGCCAGCCCCTCGGCACGATCTCCGCGGCCTTCAGGCCGCCCGCGTCGTTATGACGATCTTCGAGGTCAGGGTCCGATGCACCGGGCATTTGTCGGCGATCTCCATGAGCCGCGCGCGCTGCTCCGCATCGAGCGTCCCCTGCAGCTCTATGACCCGCTCGATGTGATCGAGGAGCATCGGCTTGTCCTCGCACTCGGCGCAATCCTTGGCATGGATGCGGCTGTGGCGCAGGCGTACGACGACGCGCTCGAGCGGCCATTCCTTGCGCCCGGCATAGAGGCGGAGCGTCATCGAGGTGCAGGCGCCGAGGCTCATGAGCAGGAGCTCGTAGGGCCCAGGACCCGTATCATCGCCACCGACCGCCTTCGGCTCGTCGGCGGTGAGGCGGTGCCGCCCATCGAGCAGCCACTGGCTGAGGCGGCCCTCGCCCGTCTCGGCAACGACGACGGTCCCGGGCTCGACGACGGGGTGGGCAAAGGTGCCAGCATCGGTGCTGCTCATCCGCTCCTCCTTCAGTTCAGTCCGGTGCTCCTGCAATCGCCGCGGCACCTGCGGCCGCGAGCCAGGCGAGGCGCGTCTCGATCTGCGCCGCTTCCTGGTCGAGCCAGGTGAGAAACAATGGCGAGTTGGCCGCCGGATGGCAGCGCAGCTCGGCAAGGCGCCCGGCCTCGCCGCGGTACCATTCGGCGACGAGGCCGATCTGCTTGCGCTGCTCGGCCGCCGGCAGGACGTGCAGGAAGCGCAGCTTCAGGGCGAGGAAGAGGCGGTTGAACTGGCTGCCTGGCGCCTTCAAAGGTGCGCGCAGCAGGGCGAGCAGCATCTCGCGGCCGCCCGGCGTCAGGCGCAGCAGCGGATTGTCCTCGATCGCGGAGCCGGTCTCGGTCTCGATGAGACGCTCATAGCGCAACAGCTCGACCGAAGTGCCCATGAGCTCGAGCGAGGGCCCGGCGATGCGGCTCGCAAAAAGGCGGATCTCATTGGCGAGTTCGCCGTAGCGGCGCGGCGCCTCGCCGAGCATGCCGAGGGCGGCAAGACGCAACGCTTCAGCCGGCACCAAGAAACTGTCGCGAAACATGGCTCGCCTCGGATGACGCTGGCGGCGGCGTCACGGCGCTTCCCGCCGCAGATCGTTTTCACGACAGTGCATGCCGTCCGGCGCAGCGTCAACAGCGCGCCGAACCCGCTGTCAGAGGCACTGTCAGAGGCACTGTGAGTCCGGCGCGAAAACTTATACAGTAACGCGCCGACCCCGTCTGACGGAGGCATGCAATGGCCAAGAGCGAGTTCCGCCTGCAAATCGAGGAGGCGATTCAGCACCGCCATTCCAAGATCCATCCCTGGAGCGATGCCTGGGTCTCCGGCAAGCTCAACCGGCGCCTCCTCGGCGAATGGACAAAGCAGCACTACCATTACGTGAGCCTCTTTCCGCAATGGCTCGCCACCGTCTACGGCAATTGTACCGACGATGAAATTCGCCACTTCATCCTCGAGAACATGATGGAGGAGGAGGGGTTCGTCGGCGACGGCGACTTCCCGGCGGTGAAGCACACCGATCTCCTGCTCGATTTCGGCGAGCATTGCGGCATGGCGCGACGCGAGATCCTCGACGCACAGGTGAACGGCGAGCTGTTGCCCGAGACGCTGGGGCTGCAGAGCTGGTGCTTTCGCCAATCGCATCGCTCGGTCACCGAAGCGCTTGCCGGGCTGCTGGTCGGGCTCGAATCGCAGGTGCCGCAGATCTACAGCCGGACGACGCCGCCGCTCATCGAGAAATACGGCTTCACCGAGGAGGAAGTCGTGTTCTTCCGCCTCCACATCGTCGCCGACACCGAGCACGGCGAGCGCGGCTTCGCCATTCTCGAGAAGCATGCCGTGACGGCGGAGATCAAGGCCAACTGCCTGCGTCTCGTCCGCGAAGCGACGATGATGCGGCGCCTCTATCTCGATGGCTTGTACAATAAGTTCCTCGCTCAACGGCACGCGCAAGCGGCGGAGTAGCCGCAGCGCCTGGTTGTCCTCGGTGCGGCGAAGAGGCATGTCGAACTCGGCCACGCGACGACATCGGTCGCTCTCGATCACGCTGGCCCTGGCGGTCACTCTCCTTGCCGGTGCCGCGGTGGTCATGCATTGGCGGGTCGACCACTCGCTGTTCGATGTCGGGCTTTCCCTCGTCGCGCTCCTGCTGGCGGCGCTGCTGCTGCGCGAAACGATGCGCGGCAGGCGCCGCGAGGAGGAGATGACCGGACAGGCGACGCTCCTCGAAGCCATGCTCGAGCTCAGCCCGGCGGGCATATGGGTGAAGGATGCGGATGGCCGCTTCGTGATCGTCAACCCCGCAGCCTTGCGGCAGATCCAATTGCCGAGAGAGCAGGTCATTGGCCGCCGCACGATCGACGTCGTCCCGGCAGACGAGGTGCAGAACATCCTCGAGTGGGACAAGGCGGCGTTCGCCCAACCGGGGGTGACGATCAGCGGCGAGGATTTGTTCCACGTCGACGGTGACGTGCGTTACGCCGTCAACTCGCGGGTGGTCTGCAACATCGCCGGACGCCGATTGATCGTCGGCTCGGCGATGGATGTTACGGCTCTGCGCCTGGCCGAGCAGGAATTGCGCTCCGAGATGCACCAGCGCGAGGCGGCGGAGGCGGAGCTCCGGCAAGCGCAGAAGATGGAAGCGATCGGCAAGCTCACCGGCGGCATCGCGCATGACTTCAACAATCTCCTCACCACCGTTCTCGGCAATCTCGATCTTGCCGTGCCGCGTGTGTCCGATGCGGCGGCGCGCCGATTGCTGCAACGGGCGCAAGCCGCGGCCGAGCGCGGGGCGAAGCTCATCGCGCATCTTCTCGCCTTCGCGCGAAAGCAGCATTTGCGCGCGTATGCGACCGATCTCAATCGACAGATCCTGGGCATGAAGGATCTGCTCGGCAGTGCGATCGGCCCCACGATCGATATCGACATCGTGCTCGACGACGAGCTCTGGCCGGCCCTGGCCGACGCCAATCAGGTCGAGGCGGCGCTTCTGAACATCGCGATCAACGCGCGCGATGCGATGCCGAACGGGGGACGGCTCCGCATCGAGACGGCCAATCTCGGCGCCGACACGCCGGGCTTCCCGACCGAACTGCCGCCGGCTGATTACGTCGCGATCACCATCGGCGATACCGGATGCGGGATGAGCGAAGAGGTGCTCGCCAATGCGTTCGACCCGTTTTTCACGACCAAACCGTTCGGCGAGGGCAGCGGACTCGGTTTGAGCCAAGTCTACGGCATGACACAGCAATCGGGCGGGACGGCGAGGATCGAAAGCCGATTGGGCGAAGGCACGAAGGTCTCGCTTTTCCTGCCGCGCGCCGTCGCGGCATCGGTGCAACGCGCAGACGGGCAAAGCGCAGGAGGCAATGTCGCATGATCACCTACAAGACGCTCAGCCTCGATGAGGCGCATCTCATCCTCGACGCGGCACAGAAGAAAGCAGAAGAGATCGGCGTGCCGGAGGTACTGTGCGTTGCCGATTCGGCGGGTTACCCGATCGCGCTCCGCCGCCTCGACGGCGGCAAGGTCACGAGCGTGCAAATCGCGATGAACAAGGCCTTCACAGCCGCCGGTCACCGCAAGCCGACGCATATGTACAAGAACGCTTATCCCGGCGAAGAGGCGTTCGGCATCTTCACGCAGCATGAGGGCCGCTTCACGGTGTTCGTCGGCGGCTTCCCGATCACGGTCGACGGCCAGGTCGTCGGCAGCGTCGCCGCATCGGGCGGCAATGGCGAGCAGGACACGGTCGTCTGCGAGGCCGGCATCGCCGCCTTCATGCGGCATCTCGGCCGCTGAGGGACGGCCAGGTTATCGCGGTGCGGTGAGGGTGTGTCCGTGGCCGAGCGGGCCGTGGCCGCGGCCCAATCCGGGCGCCTGGCGCAGCGCTTCGAGGAGATAGGCGCGCGCGCGGCGGATCGCCGGCAAAGGATCCAGCCCTTGCGCGATGCCGGTCGCGATGCCCGAAGCCAGGGTGCAGCCGGTGCCGTGGCTGTGGCGCGTTGCGATGCGCTCGCTTTCGAGCACAATCATGCCCTCGGCGCCGCCGGCATAGACGTCGCGCACGATCGGACCCGGCAGATGCCCGCCCTTGACGAGAACGTGGCGGGCGCCCGATGTCAGGAGGATCTCCGCGGCACGCTTCATGGCGTCGAGATCGCCGATCGTCATCGCAGTGAGGATTTCGGCCTCGGGCAGGTTGGGCGTCAGCACGGTGGCGCGTGCGATGAGGCGCTTCAAGGCGTCGAGCGCGCGGCTCTGCAACAGCCCGGCCCCGCCCTTCGCCGTCATCACCGGGTCGAGGATCAGGGGAAGATCGGCAGCCTCGGCGGCGAGGATTTCGCGGACGGTTTCGATCACCGCGGCGTCGTGCAGCATCCCGGTCTTGACGCAATCGGCACCGATGTCGGCGAGCGCCAAAGTCATCTGCCGGCGCACGAAAGCAGCCGGTACCGCCATGATCTCATGGACGCCCAGCGTGTCCTGCGCGGTCAGCGCCGTGACCGCGGTCATGGCGTAGCCGCCCAGCGCCATCACCGTCTTGATGTCGGCTTGGATGCCGGCGCCGCCGCCGGAATCCGAGCCGGCCACGACGAGGACCCGACCTTTCATTCAGCGGCTTGGCTGTCGCCGGCCGACTGCGATGCGGCCCGGATCGTGGCACAGACCTCGGCGACGATCTCGGCGACGAGCGCCTCGTCCTCGCCCTCGGCCATGACGCGGATCAAGGGTTCGGTCCCCGATTTGCGAATGAGCAGCCGCCCGCCGGTACCGAGCCGCTTCTCCGCGGCGGCAATGGCCTTCTTCACGGATTTATGCTCGAGCGGCGCGCCGCCGCCGAAGCGCACATTCTTCAGGAGCTGCGGCACTGGCTTGAAGACATTGCATGCGCCGCTCGCCGGCTTGTCGTGCTCGATCAGGGCGGCGAGAACCTGGAGCGCGGCGATGAGGCCGTCGCCGGTCGTCGAATGATCGCTGAGGATGATATGACCCGATTGCTCGCCGCCGAGATTGCAGCCCTGCGCGCGCATGCGCTCGACCACGTAGCGGTCGCCGACCGCCGTGCGATGAAGGGATAGTCCCTGCTCCTGCAGATGCCGCTCGAGACCGAGGTTCGACATGACGGTGGCGACGATGCCGCCGCCCGAAAGCCGGCCGCCGCGGTGCCACAGCCCGGCGATGAGGCCCATGAGCTGGTCGCCATCGATCAGTCGGCCGCGCTCGTCGGCGACAAGCAGGCGATCGGCATCGCCGTCGAGCGCGATGCCGATATCGGCGCGCCGGGCGATCACCTCCTGCTGCATCGCCGCGGTCGACATCGTGCCGCAATCGCGGTTGATGTTCATGCCATCGGGGGAGATGCCGATCGGGAAGACCTCGGCGCCCAATTCCCAGAGAACGGTCGGTGCCACCTTGTAGGCGGCGCCGTTGGCGCAGTCGACGACGATGCGCAGGCCGTCGAGGCGCAGGCGCCGCGGCAAACTGCCCTTGACGAATTCGATGTAGCGGCCGCCGGCGTCGTCGAGACGTTTTGCCCGACCGAGTTGCGCCGGATCCGCGCGCGTGCCGATGCCCTTCTCGACCTGCGCTTCGATCGCCGCTTCGATCTTGTCCGACAGCTTGTAGCCGTCCGGACCGAACAGCTTGATGCCATTGTCCTGGAAGGCGTTGTGCGAGGCCGAGATCATGACGCCGATATCGGCGCGCAAGCTGCGCGTCAGCATGGCGATGGCGGGCGTCGGGAGCGGCCCGACGAGGACGACATCCATGCCCATGGCGATGAAGCCCGCGGTCAACGCCGGCTCCAGCATGTACCCGGAAAGTCGCGTATCCTTGCCGATTACGACGACGTGGCGGTGCTCGCCGCGCCGGAAACGCGCGCCGGTCGCCATCGCCACCTTGAGCGCCGTCTCGGCGGTCATCGGTTCGACATTCGCCATGCCGCGAATGCCGTCCGTGCCAAAGAGCTTGCGCGTCATTGCCCCCCCAGAGCCTGTCAGGAATCGAGGTTCCTACACCGCCAGCCCTTCGATATGGTTAACAAATCGCGGCATCCCGATGAATTTCGAGCGGTCATTCCCGTCCGATCAGGCGCCGGGCTGCGGCTCGGGTTCGAGCCCACCTCCGGCCGGCTTGTCGCGGCCTGAGGGCGGCACCGAGGAGCGTCGGCCGGGCGAGCGGGCGGCATCATCGCTCTTGCCGGTGTCGCGGACGACCGGCTGGCCCTGGATGAGCCGACGCACCTCGTCGACCGACAAGGTCTCATGCTCCAGCAGTCCCTTCGCGACGGCGTGCAGTTCTTCGAGATGGCTGGTCAGGATTTGGCGCGCCTTCTTTTCGCCGTCCTCGACGATGCGGCGAATCTCTTGATCGATCACCGCCGCCGTTGCATCCGAGACGTTCTTGCGCTGCGTCACTGAATGGCCGAGGAAGACCTCTTCCTCGTTCTCGCTGTAACGCAACGGGCCGAGCTTGTCGCTGAAGCCCCACTCCGTGACCATCCGGCGGGCGATGTTGGTCGCCTGTTTGATGTCCATGGCGGCCCCGGTGGTCACGCGTTCGGCGCCGAAGATCAGCTCCTCGGAGACGCGCCCGCCGAAGGCGGAGATGACCATCGCCTCGAGCTCGATCTTCGATTGGCTGTATTTGTCGCGCTCGGGCAGGTACATGGTGAGGCCGAGCGCGCGGCCGCGCGGGATGATCGTCACCTTGTGCAAGGGCTCATGACCCTCGGCGTAGAGCATGCAGAGGGCGTGGCCGGCTTCGTGATAGGCGGTCAGTTTCTTCTCGTCCTCGGTCATCACCATGGAGCGCCGCTCGGCGCCCATCATGACCTTGTCCTTCGCGTGTTCGAACTCGCTCATCGAGACCGAGCGCTTTCCCTTGCGGGCCGCCATCAGAGCCGCCTCGTTGACGAGATTGGCGAGGTCGGCGCCGGAAAAGCCGGGCGTGCCGCGCGCGATGATCCGCGCATCGACGTCCGAAGCCAGCGGCACCTTGCGCATATGGACTTTCAAGATCTTTTCGCGCCCGACGACGTCGGGGTTGGGGACGACGACCTGGCGGTCGAAGCGGCCGGGGCGGAGGAGGGCGGGGTCGAGCACGTCGGGGCGGTTCGTCGCGGCGATGAGGATGACGCCCTCATTCGCCTCGAAGCCGTCCATCTCGACGAGAAGCTGGTTCAAGGTCTGCTCGCGCTCGTCATTGCCGCCGCCGAGGCCGGCGCCACGGTGGCGGCCGACCGCGTCAATCTCGTCGATGAAGATGATGCAGGGCGCATTCTTCTTGCCCTGCTCGAACATGTCGCGCACGCGGCTGGCGCCGACGCCGACGAACATCTCGACGAAATCCGAGCCCGAGATCGTGAAGAACGGCACGTTCGCCTCGCCGGCGATGGCGCGCGCCAGCAAGGTCTTGCCGGTGCCTGGCGGGCCGACCAGCAGGACGCCCTTCGGGATCTTGCCGCCGAGGCGCTGGAATTTCTGCGGGTCCTTCAGGTACTCGACGATCTCCTCGAGCTCCTGCTTTGCCTCGTCGATGCCGGCGACGTCGTCGAAGGTGATGCGCCCGACCTTTTCGGTCAGAAGCCGTGCCCGGCTCTTGCCGAACCCCATGGCTCGGCCGCCGCCGCCCTGCATCTGGCGCATGAAGAAGATCCAGACGCCGATGATGAGCAGCATCGGAAACCACGATACGATGATGCTGAAGAGCGAGGGAACGTTGTCCTCGATCGGCGCCGCCGTGATGCCGACGTTCTTTTCCTTGAGCTGCGTCACCAGGCTGGGATCGCTCGGCGCAAACGTCGAGAAGGCCCTGCCGTCGGTGAAATGGCCAGAGATGTTGTTGCCCTGGATCGTCACGTCGGCGACCTGGCCGCGGTTCACGTCGGCGAGGAAATCCGAGTAGCGCAGACTTGCCTGAGGGCCGCGCGACGTGCCGCTCTGGAACAGATTGAAGAGCGCGACCAGCAACAGCCCGATGATGATCCAAAGAGCGAGATTCTTGCCGAAATTATTCACCGTCCGAGCCTCTCATTCTCATGTTCGTCGGACCGACCTGCCGTCATCGACGCTTGGGTACTGCCAAAGCGCCGTTCGGCGCTCCCGCATAGAGATAAGATGCGCCGTCCTTTAAACAACTGTAAAGCCCGCACCGGAGAGAGCATTTTCCGGCCGGAACGACCAGCGGTCGAGGAAAGCCGAAAGACCCCTCCGGTCAGGTCTCTCATAGTGCAGATGGGGAACGGCGACGATCCCGGCAAGGTCGCGAATCGCCGGGAGGGTCGGGCGCACGGCACCGGGAAGCCGCTCGGCATGCTGGCGCAAACCGGAGAGGCCGAGCGCGCCGATCGAAAGACCGGTGGGCGCATCGGCGGCGAGGCGGGCCGTGAACCGTCCGTCCCATCGTACCGTGTCGCCGGGCGAGAGGGACATGGGCGGTGCCGCGGCATGGGGCTCGCGGCAGACCAGCACGCCGCCGCGGTGCGGCACGAAACGGCAACCGCCGAGCGTCCGGCCGCCGGTGCGGCCGCCGGCGAGCGCGCCGAGCAGGCGCTCGAGGCGGTCGAGCCGCGCCATGTGGTCGGCGCCGCCGATCGCGGCAGCGAGCCGGGCGAGCGCGCGGAGGGCGATCTCGGGCGGGGCGGCGGCGAGCCGTGTCGGGTCGAGGCGCGCGAAGCCGGCGGGATGGAGGGCGGCGGCGACAGCAAGCCAGCGCGTCACCTCGCTCTCGAGCGCCGCCCTCGCGCGCCCGAGGTGACGCGCCGTGGCGGCGAGCCGCGCGGCACCCAATCCTTCGCGCTCCAGGATCGCAGCACTGTGGCGCAGGCGAACGCGGGCGAAACGGTTGCTGTCGTTGCTCGGATCGGTGATCCAGGTCTGGCCTGCCGCCTCCAGGGTCGCCGTCAGGCGCGTACGGGGCACGTCGAGCAGCGGCCGCAGAAGGCGGCACTCGGCGGTCTCGCGCAGGATCGGCATTGCCGCCAGCCCGTCGAGCCCGCTGCCGCGCGCGAGGCGGATGAGGAAGGTCTCGGCTTGATCCTCGCGATGGTGCGCGGTGAGGAGGTGAAGGCAGGAAGCGCTCGCACACCACGAGAGAAGCAACGCATACCGCGCTTGCCGTGCGCGTTCCTGCAGGTTGCGCAAGCCGGCCGGAGGTTGCCACGTCAGGATGTGATGGACGATGCCGCGGCCGGCGAGCCATGCACCGACGCGCCGTGCCTCATCTGCCGAAGCGGGTCGCAGGCCGTGATCGACCGTCAGCGCGACGATGGTTGCGCCATGACGGCGCGCCCACTCCGCCGCGAGAAGACAGAGCGCGAGACTGTCGGCGCCGCCCGAGACGGCGACGGCAACGAGCGGGCACGCCTCGAAGGGGCCGAGCGGCCCGATGAGCGCTGCGAATTCCTCGACGCTCAGTGGCAGGGCAGCGTCGCGTTTCGCGGCGCGATCCTGCGCCGCCGTCGCTGCTGCTTTCCGCGCCATCAACACCCGAGGTGCTGCTTCTCCTGCGTCACGCGCTCCTTGATGTTCGCGGAGGCGCTGGGAAAATCGTGGCCGAGCTGATTGAGAGAGAGGCATGCCTCTTTCTTCTGGCCGAGATTGCCGAGCGACATGCCAAGCTTCAAAAGGTTGTCGGCGCCCTTGCCGCTCTGCGGGTATTTCTTGTAGCCCTCGGCGAAGGTCGTGGCGGCGTTGGAGTAATCCTTCCGCACATAGAATGTCTCGCCGAGCCAATATTGTGCATTGCCGGCGAGCGGATCGTTCGGATAGCGCTGCACGAAGGAGCGCAGCGCCGTCTCGGCGGCCGGATAGTCGGCTTGGCGCAGCAAGCCGAAGGCGTAGTTGTATTGCTCCTGCGGGGTTCCGGTCGGCAACGGCGCGCCGGTCGCCGGGTTGGCGGCCGCGCTCGACGGAGCAGGCGCGGCGCTGTCGGGCGCAGTTAGAACACCCGACCGGCTCGGCGCCGCGCCCGGGCTGCCGGCGCCCGGCGGCGAGCTCGGTTTCTCGCCGGGGCGCGGTCCTGCGGCGGCGGATGCGAGGTTGCCGCCGGCGGCGGGTTTCGCCTCCTCGCCCGGATGCTCGAGCGCCGTCAGCCGCAGATCGATGTCGCTCACCAGCTTGTCGAGGCGCTGTTTCAGCTGATCGATGTTGAAGGTGACCTCTTCGAGCGAGCCGGTGAGCGAGCGCATCTGATTTTCGAGCTGGTCCATGCGCAACTCGACAGTGACCGCGGAGCCGGGGTCGGCTTGGGTCATCGGAACCGGTGCGCCGCTCGTCGAGCCGCCGCGATAGACCTGGCGCTGCATTTGATTCATGTCGCGCTCGAGCCGGTCGAGGCGGTCGAGAAGCGGTCTCAGATCGCGGTCCTGTGCCATCGCGACGCCGGCCGAGATGTGCCAAATCCCGAAGAAGAGGATCGCACCGAATAGCGGATATCGCATCGTCGCCTCTTGCCCCAGTCAATCATCGGCCAAGCGCGTGCCGGGCCATCGGTTCTGACCTGCTTCGTCTAGAGCATGATCCGATGTGATGGAAGCATCGGTTCCCGTCATCCCCGCGCAAGCGGCGAGCCAGAGGTCGCTGGCATCCCGCTCTCACCGGACACTCGTAACGGAGGTTTTGGGCAAAAAAAGGGCGCCTGCCGCAACCCCCCGAAACAATCCGGTTCCGGGGGGGTGAAGCAGGCGCCTGTCGATCTCTCGAACAGTCGCGATGCGACTTAGTTGACGGTCGTCACGCCGCGACGATTCTGCGCCCAGGCCGCCTCGTTCGAGCCGACCACCGCCGGACGCTCTTTGCCGTAGCTGATCGTCGAGACGCGGTTCGCCGGTATGCCGAGCGCGACCAGCACGTTCTTCACCGCGGTGGCGCGACGCTCGCCGAGCGCCAGATTGTACTCGCGGGTGCCGCGCTCGTCGCAATGGCCTTCGATCGTGACCGTGACGCTCTGATACTTCTTCATCCAGTCGGCCTGCTTCTGCAGGATCTGCCGCGATTCGGCCGTGATGTCGGATTTGTCGTAGGCGAAGAAAACGCGGTCGCCGGCAGTGGCGCGAAGATCGGCTTGCGAGCCGGGGGTGATGGCATTCGGGGCCGGCGCGGGCGCCGTCGTTTGACCGGTGGTCGCGCCGGTATTGCCAGCGTTGGGCGCGGTTTCACAGGCGGCCAACAGCGAGACAGCCGCGAGCAAGCTAAGGGCTTTCAAACGCATTTTCTACTCCCTTGCAAAACTTGGGATTGAGATCGGTGGTGGGTGGGAAGCTGTCAACGCTGCCCCCAAAGCAGCGACGCAGAATGCCGCGGATAGCCACGGGTTGCGAAACGCGCCGCACTATACGCCATTCTCTCACGGAATCAAGGGGGACCACGCAGGATCCGAGGCGTCTTGCGGGGTGATCATCTCGCGCTCGTTATAGCCTGTGAGGTCGACCGAATAAAGCCGCGTGACGCCGTGCTTCCCCTTCGCGGGGTCGTTCGGATCCTGGCGGAAAAACATGAGGACGCGGCCGTTGGGTGCCCAGGTCGGCGCCTCGACGAGGAAGGATTGGCTGAGCAGCCGCTCGTGCTTTCCGTCCGGGTCCATGACGCCGATGTAGAATGTCGAGGCGTCGAATTTGGTGAAGGCGATGAGGTCGCCGCGTGGCGACCACACGGGCGTGCCGTATCGTCCGTTGCCGAAGCTGATGCGCTTGATGTCGCTGCCATCGGCATTCATCGTATAGAGTTGTTGCGTGCCGCCGCGATCGGAGTTGAAGACGATCTGCTTGCCGTCCGGGCTATAGGAGGGCGACGTGTCGATCGCCGGGCTGTCGGTGACCCGGGTCGCCTGGCGCGTCCGCAGATCCATCGTATAGATCGAGGTCTTGCCGTTGAGCGCGAGGCTCATGATGACCTTGTTGCCGTCGGGCGAGAAGCGCGGCGCGAAGGTCATGCCGGGGAATTCGCCGAGCACCTCCTGCTGTCCCGTATCGATGTTGAAGAGGTAGACGCGCGGCGTTCCGCGCGTATAGGAGAGATAGGTGATCTCCTGCGAGGTTGGCGAGAAGCGCGGCGTCAGGACGAGCGTGCGGCCGTCCGTGAGAAAGCGATGATTGGCGCCGTCCTGGTCCATGATGGCGAGGCGCTTGATGCGGCGATCGGCCGGGCCTGTCTCCGAGATATAGACGATTCTCGTGTCGAAATAACCGTCCTCGCCGGTGATGCGCTTATAGATCTGATCGGCGATGATGTGGGCGATGCGCCGCCAATTCTGCTGCGTCGTCGTGTAGCCGAAGCCAGTCAAATGCTGCTCGGCAAGGACGTCCCACAGGCGGAACTCGATGTGGACGCGGCCGTCGGGCTGCGTCTCGACATCGCCGGTGACGAGCGCCTGCGCGTTGATGAGACGCCAATCGCCGAAGCGCGGCTCGGTCTTGGTGTTGAGTCCCTTCTGGATGAAGGCGCGCTGGTCCAGGGGCTGAAAGAGGCCGGAGCGCTCGAGATCGGCCGATATCACCTGCGTCAAATCGCGGCCAAGCTGCGCCACGTTCGGATCGGTGCCGGCGAAATCGGGAAGCGCAATCGGCAGCGGCTCGATCTTGCCCTTGGTGATGTCGAGGTGAAGCTCGGCGCGCACGCCGACGGTGCTCGTCACCGCGAGCGCAAAGGCGAGCACGAGAATGTGCCGCAGGCGACAAAGGCTCAATCTCGTCATAGAACATCCTTTGGATTGAAGGAAAGGCTCATCGTCTTCCACTGGTCGTATTTGTTCGGCGGTAATTTCAGAGGCGAGCATTGCGGATTTTTTATGGCGCGCATGGCGCTGTCGGCGGCGGCGCGGAAGAACGGGTCCGAGGCGTAGCGCGCGGTATCCGCCAGGCGCACGCTGCTGACGGTGCCGTCAGGATTGACTTCGATCCGCACGTCGATGATGAGGTCCTTCGCATCCTTGGCGCCGGCCGGGATGTTCCAGCAACGCTCAATCTGCTGGATGATGAGATCCTTCTCGCTCACCGTGAGCTGCGAGCCCAAGGGCGCGATCGGCTGCGATGACGCCGCCTGCTGTTGCAGCGCCGCCTTCGATTTCGGCGTGGCGTCGGGTGGCGTCGGCGCGGTCGGGCGCGTCGTCAGATTCTTCAGCAACGAATCGAAGTCGGATTGCTGTTTCTTCGCGTCCGGCTTCGGTGGCTCGACCTTGGCGAGCTGCTTGGGCGGTTCCGGTTTCGCCTGCGGCTTCGGCGGCGGCTTCGGTGGATCGGGCTTGGGCAGCGGCGGCGCCGGCGCGGGCGGCGGGGGCTCGACCTTCGGCGGATCGGGTTTCGGCGGCTCGGGCTTGGGCTCGGGCGGCGTCGGCGCCGGAGGTGGGGGCGGCGGAGGCGGCGGCGGGAGCGGTTTCGGCGGCTCGGGCTTCGGTGGCTCCGGCTTCGGCGGTGTCGGCGTCTCTTGCACTATTTGCGGTTCGGGCTTCGCTTCGGGCTTGGGCGGCGTCTTCGTCAAAGTGGTCGCCTTCGTCTCCTCGGCGATCATGACGAGTTGCACCGCGATCGGCGTGTCCTCGAGCGGCTCGCGCTTGAAAAATTCGGGGATGCCGATGAAGACGAAGGCGAGCACGGCGATGTGGAACACCGCCGAGAAAATCATGCTGCCGCGCGACATCTCCCGCCACATGAGGGGGTCAGCCTCGCTCGCCGCCACGTCTTTGAGCACGCTGAATCATGATTTCTGGCCGACGACTTTCCTGGGCGCGCCGATCGGCAGTTCGGCGATGAGCGACACCTTGGTGAAGCCCGCCGACGCGATCATGCTCATGACTTCGAGGACACGCCCGTAATTGATCGCCTTGTCGCCGCGGACATAGATGTCGGCGGTGGGGTTGTTGTGGGTGATGGCGACGAGACGCGGCACCAGCGCGTCGTTCTCGACCGCCGTCTCCTGGATGTAGATCTCGCCCTGGGCATTGACGGTGACGACGAGCGGCTCCTTGTTCTCGTTGATCGCCGGCGCCTGCGCCTTCGGCAGGTCGACCGGAACGCCGACGGTGAGAAGGGGCGCCGCCACCATGAAGACGATGAGGAGGACAAGCATGACGTCGACGAGCGGCGTCACGTTGATCTCGCTCATTGGCCGGTAGGCTGAGCGGTTCGACTGGCCGTTGCGGCGACGGGAGCCGCCGATCATTCCAGCTGCCATGGCTCAGGCCTTCTCGTCGAGCTGACGCGAGAGGATCGCGCTGAACTCGCTGGCGAAGGCATCGAGCCGTCCGGCATAGCGGCCGAAATCGGTCGAGAGCTTGTTGTAGGCGACGACCGCGGGGATGGCGGCGACGAGGCCGAGCGCCGTCGCGAACAGCGCCTCGGCGATGCCGGGGGCGACGACGGCGAGCGAGGTGTTCTTCGATGCGGCGATCGACTGGAAGCTGTTCATGATGCCCCAGACCGTGCCGAACAGGCCGACGAACGGTGCCGTCGAGCCGACCGTCGCGAGATAGGCCATGAAGCGCTCCAGCCGTTCCATCTCGCGTCCGACCGTCACCTGCATCACGCGTTCGATGCGATCTTGCAGGCTGGCGCGCAGATTGGACGAGGCGGTAAGACCCTTGGCGGCGCTGCGGCGCCACTCGCGCATCGCCGCGGCGAAGATCGCCGACATCGGGTCGGCGGGGCGGGAGCCGATGCGATCATAGAGATCGTCGAGCGAGCCGCCGGACCAGAAGCTCTCCTCGAAGGAGGTGGCATCGTGACGCAGTCGCCGGAGGCGCGTCAGCTTGTCGAAGATGACGGCCCACGACCAGAAGGAGGCGAGGAGCAGGATCAGCATCACCACCTTGACGATGATGTCGGCACTCAAGAAGAGGCCGAGGATCGACAGATCATGGGCGCCGCCGCCGAGCGCGACCGTGTCAATGGCGTTATCGTTCATGGCTGTGTGAGCCCCCCGAGGTGTGACGAGTGAATGGAGCGAGCGCCCGGCGCAAGCCCGCCGGCAGGCGCGCCGGCCGGCCCGCGGGTCCGAGGCAGGCGAGGCGAAGCGCGAGGTGGACGAGCATCTCGCCGCGGCGCCGGACGCCCTGCTCGACCTCGAGCGAGGCGCCGCCAAGCGCGGTAAGGCGCGTTTCGACCAGCAGCTCGTCATCGAGCCGCGCCGGCTTCAGATAGTCGGCGCTGCAGTGACGCACGGCGAAGGCGAGACCGATTGATCGTCTCATGCTTTCCTGCTCGAAACCGAGCGCGCGCAAGAACTCGGTGCGCCCGCGCTCGGCGAATTTGAGAAAGTTCGCGTAATAGACGATGCCCGCGGCATCGGTGTCCTCGTAATAGACGCGGATTACCAAGCGGTGAACTTTGCCGTCGAATTCGTTCGGATTCGCCATCATGGCGTCTCCGCCTCGCCGGTGGGCGGCGTGCCGGCGAGAAGATCGAACTGCGCCGTGGCGGGCGCGCGCGTGTCCGGCAGACCGAGATAGGCGAAGGCGCGCGCCGTCAGCATGCGGCCGCGCGGCGTCCGCTGCACCAGACCTTGCTGGATGAGGTAGGGCTCGATGACTTCCTCGATGACGTCGCGCTGATCGGCGAGCGCCGCCGCCACCGTCTCGACGCCGACCGGGCCGCCACCGTAGTTCTCGGCGATGCAGCGCAGATAGCGGCGATCCATCGCATCGAGCCCTTCCTCGTCGACATCAAGACGCCGCAGGGCGGCATCGGCGGCGCCGGCATCGATGATCGCCACACGGTCGACCGCGGCGAAATCGCGGACGCGGCGGAGGAGACGCGTTGCGACGCGCGGCGTCCCGCGCGAGCGGCGCGCGATCTCCATCGCGCCGTCGCGCGTCAGCTCCATGCGCAGGACCCGGGCGCCGCGGCCGACGATTCGCTCCAGCTCTTCAGGCGTGTAGAAGACAAGGTTGAAGGGGATGCCGAAGCGTTCGCGCAGCGGCCTCGTGATGAGGCCCGAGCGGGTCGTGGCGCCGATCAAGGTGAAGGGCGGCAGATCGATCCGCACCGAGCGCGCCGCCGGCCCCTCGCCGATGATGAGGTCGAGCTGAAAATCCTCCATCGCCGGATAAAGGATCTCCTCGACCGCCGGCATCAGACGGTGGATCTCGTCGATGAAGAGAACGTCTTTCGGCTGCAGGTTGGTGAGCAGCGCCGCGAGGTCGCCGGCGCGCTGGATGACCGGTCCCGAGGTCGCGCGGAACCCGATCCCCATCTCGCGCGCGACGATCTGCGCCAAGGTCGTCTTGCCAAGGCCGGGCGGGCCGGAGAAAAGGACGTGGTCGAGCGCCTCGTCGCGCTCGCGTGCCGCGGCGATGAAGACGCGAAGATTCTCGCGCACCTGGCGCTGCCCGACGAAATCCTCGAGGGCGAGCGGGCGGAGCGAGGCTTCGGCCGCATCGGCCTCGCTGCGCGCGGCGTCGACGATGCGCGGATCGTTCACGACGCCAGCTCCTTCAAGCCGAGGCGGATGAGCGCGTCAAGGCCGGGATCGGGTCCAAGACCGCGCGCCGCCTTGGCGACGGCACCCACCGCGTCGATGCGGCGATATCCGAGATTGACGAGCGCCGAGACCGCATCGCCGGCGGCACCGTCGCCGAGCGCGATCGCCGGGGCCGCGCCGGGCAGGCGCGTGCCGCCGGCCGGCAGCCCGCTGACCTTCTCGCGCAGCTCGTTGGCGATGCGCTGGGCGAGCTTCCGTCCGACGCCGTCGGCTTGCGCCAGAGCCGCCATGTCCTGCGCGACGATGGCGGCGACGAGCGCGTCGGGACTGAGCGCGCTCAAGATGGCAAGCGCGAGCTTGGCGCCGACGCCTTGCACGGTGGTGAGAAGGCGGAATGCCGCGCGCTCGGCCTCGTCGATGAAGCCGTAGAGGTGGATATGGTCTTCGCGGACATGCGTTTCGACCAAGAGCCGCGCTGCCTCGCCCTCGCCCGGAAGCTGCCGCTGCGTGCGCGCCGAGCAGAAGACGAGATAGCCGACGCCGCCGACATCGATGATGACGCCCTCGGCGCCGTTGCGGTCGAGGATACCGGTGAGCTTCGCGATCATGGCGCCGCCTCGGCGAGGGCAGCGCGGATCTGGTCGACGACGCCGTCGAGATTGTCGACGATGTCGTTGTTCCAGAAGCGCAGGACGCGGAAGCCGGCTTGGGCGAGGAGCTTCGTGCGGCGATCGTCGGAGGTGGACTCGGCATGCTGGCCGCCATCCAGTTCGATGACCAATCGACGCTCATGGCAGACGAAGTCGGCGGTGAAGCCGAGGATCGGTTCCTGGCGGCGGAATTTCACATCGTCGAGCTGGTGCGCGCGCAGGCGATGCCAAAGGCGCTTCTCGACTTCCGTACCGTCGCGGCGCAGGCGCCGGGCACGCGCCGTTTCGGCTGGCGTCGGATAGCGCTTCGCTGCTTCCCGGAGGTCGACTGCCCCCTCTCCCCCGCGGGGAGAGGGCCGGGGTGAGGGCACCGGTGCGCCAGCGCCGGGAGGAATGACACGGTGAAGGCCCTCACCCTCCCGCGCTGTCGCGCGGGCCCCTCCCTCTCCCCGAGGGGAGAGGGCATTGGAGAGGGGATCCCACACTCGCTTCGTCGCGCTGTGGTGGGCGTGGCAGATGGCGACGGCGAGGGCGTCGGCGGCATCGGGGCTGGCGAGGGTGCAGCCGGGGAGGAGGCGGCGCACCATCATCTGCACTTGCGCCTTCTCGGCGTGCCCGGCGCCGACCACCGATTTCTTGATGAGGTTCGCCGAATATTCGGCGCACGGGATGCCGCGCTCGGCCGGCGCCAGAAGGACGACGCCGCGGGCGACGCCGAGCTTGAGGGTCGAGGCCGGGTTCTTGTTGACGAAGGTCTCCTCGATCGCCGCCTCGTCGGGGCGGTAGCGGTCGAGGATCTCGCCCAATTGCCGGAACAGCGAGACGAGGCGCTCGGGCAAGGAATCCTTGCTGTCGGAATGGACGACTCCGTCGGCGACATGGCTCAAGCGGTTGCCGGAGGCTTCGATGACGCCCCAGCCGGTGTGGCGGAGTCCCGGGTCGAGTCCAAGCAATCGCATCGTCCTCTCGTCCGGGCCAATCGATCGCGTCAGACGCCGAGCCGCGCGATGAATTCGTCCGCGACCTCGAAATTGGCGTAGACGTTCTGCACGTCGTCGCTGTCCTCGAGCGTCTCGAGGAGCTTGAAGAGCGGTGCCACGGCGTCGCCATCGACCGGCGCCGAGGTCTTCGGCCGCCACACGAACTTAGCCGCGACGGGCGCGCCGAAGCGTTTCTCCAATGCGTCGCGCAATGCGTTGAGATCGTCGGGTGCGCATGTCAGGACATGCTCGTCGCCGCCGCTCTCGACGTCGCTGGCGCCGGCCTCGAGCGCCGCCTCGAACATCTGATCGGCATCGGCCGTCGCCGCGGGGTATGTCACCTGTCCCAGGCGGTCGAAGAGGAAGCTGACGCTGTTGGTCTCGCCGAGGCTGCCGCCGGCCTTGGTGAAGGCGGCGCGCACGTCGCTCGCGGTGCGGTTGCGGTTGTCGGTCAGGGTCTCGACGATGATCGCGACGCCGCTCGGGCCATAGCCCTCGTAGCGGATCTCCTCGAAGGCCTCGCCCTCATCGCCGCCCGCGCCGCGCTTGATCGCCCGGTCGACCGTGTCTTTCGGCATGTTCGCGGCGCGTGCCGCGATGATTGCCGCGCGCAGGCGCGGATTGGCGGCGGGGTCCGGCAGACCGGTGCGCGCCGCCGTCGTCAACTCGCGGATGATCTTCGTGAAAACCTTGGCGCGCTTCTTATCCTGCGCGCCCTTGCGATGCATGATGTTCTTGAACTGGGAATGGCCAGCCATCGTCTTCTATGTCTTGCTCGAGAATCGCGCCGCTCCGCGGACGAACGCGCCCGCGGCTATCCAGGGTGGCTGCCTAGCAAGCCAATATGGCAGGAATGGGGCGCGGAAACGGTTGTTTTACGATCCCCGCGAGAAATCCAACCTGAACGCGATCTTGTCACAATGGATAGGGCTCGCTCGCGAACTCCGTCGGCCAATGCGGCTGAAGGCGGCCGCCGAGACGAAGCGGCGCGATGCGGCGGGCGAGGCCGGTCTCGTCATCGGTCTCGACGACGACGCCGCAGAGCGTCCCCGGGCCTTCCGCGACCTGCATGCGCTCACCCGGCATCTTGCTGAGGAAGCGGGCGATCGAGCCTTCCTTGCGCATGCCGATCACCGAATCGTAGTCGCCGCACATTCCGGCGTCGGTCTGATAGCCGGTGCCGCCCGGCAGGATCTGCGCGTCGGCGGTCGGCACATGGCTGTGCGTCCCGACGACGAAGGACGCCTTGCCGTCGAGGAAATGGCCCATCGCCATCTTCTCCGAGGTGGCCTCGCCGTGAAAATCGACGACGACCGCCGCGACCGTGCCGAGCGGTTGCGCCTTCACCGCATGCGCGACCGCGGCGAAGGGATCGTCGAGCGCGTCCATGAAAAGCCGCGCCATGGCATTGACGAGGAGGATTCGCCTCCCGTCCGCCAATGTGAAGACGCCGCTGCCCGCCCCCGGCGTGCCGCTCGGAAAATTGACCGGGCGCAAAAGGCGAGGGTCCTCGGCAATGTAGGGAATGATCTCGCGGCGATCCCAGACATGGTTGCCGGTGGTGATCGCGTCGACGCCGTTCTCGTAGAATTCACGGCAGATCTTGTCGGTGATCCCGAAACCTGCCGCGGCGTTCTCGCCGTTGACGACGACGAAATCGAGGGCGAGGGCGCGACGCAGGCGGTGCATGTTCTCGGTGACGACGGCGCGGCCCGCTCGGCCGACGACATCGCCGCACAGCAAGATCCTCAATCGCGCGCTCCCCGAACGGCAGGTGGAGCCGCCACGGCCGTCGACGCGCAATACCTCCGTGGCCCGCTTACGCAGGTGGGCGCCATGTATCGGCACCACGGTGCCGACAGGGACAGCTCCCTAGAGGTGAGAATAGGCCTCAGGGTATATGAGCCTAACGCGCCGGGCAGCCCCACCCGTCACTTATGTGGTGCCTTCGAGCCGCGCCGCAACCGCCTCGATGCGCGCGGCGAGGCTTTCGATGCCGGCGGCGAGGACCGCCTCGGTCGCAAGATCGTGGTCATGCGCGACGCTTGCCTGTCCCGCCGGCGCGCCGTTGCCGCTCTGGCGCTGCCGCCGCATCGTCTCGTTCGCCTCGGCCAACTCGTCGGTGATGACGAGGCTCGCCATCAGGATCAGCCGCGCATCGCCGATCTGCCCCCATTTGCCGGCGAATTCCGTGACCTTGCGGTCGATATATTGGCCGAGCTGGCGGATGCGGTCTTCCTGCCCGTCATCGCAGGCGATCGGGTAGCTGCGCCCATTGATGGTGAGCATGATTTGCGCCATTACGCCTCCAGGACCTTGTCGAGGCGCAGGATCGTCGCATCGAGCCGGCCCGCGACCTGCGCCGTCGTCGCCTCGAGCGCGGTGTAATCGGCCTTGGCTTCGGCGAGCGCCGCGGCAAGGCGAGCCTGCTCCGCCGAATCGACCTTGCTCCGTCGCACCGCCCGCTCGAGCCGCCCGACCGCTTCCTCGAGCCGGCGCGCCGCGAGCTCCAGCCGTCTCATTTCTCTGCCGCCTGCCACCATCGCCGCACCTTACGCGTCGTCCAAGCGGGCCGTCAACGCGCGCTTGGGCCGAGGCGGTATGCCGCAACGGAGACTCCGATTGACGGCGGATGGCCCGGTGGGCGAAGTATTCCGCATGACCGCCTCCGCCGCCCCCCTCGCCGCCGCCCCACCACTTCCCGAACCCCGTCGCCGCGATCTCAGGCAGATGGCCGACGCCCTGCGCGCGCTCGCCATGGACGCGGTCGAGCAGGCGAAATCCGGCCATCCCGGCATGCCGATGGGCATGGCCGACGTCGCGACCGTGCTGTTCACCGAGCATCTGAAGTTCGACCCCGCCCAGCCCGAATGGCCCGACCGCGACCGCTTCGTGCTGTCGGCCGGGCACGGCTCGATGCTGCTCTATGGGCTCCTCCATCTCACCGGCTACGCCGACATCACGCTCGACGAGCTGAAGCGCTTCCGCCAGCTCGGCAGCAAGACCGCCGGGCATCCCGAATTCGGCCATGCCCGCGGCATCGAGACGACGACGGGGCCGCTGGGACAAGGTCTCGCCAACGCCGTCGGCATGGCGCTCGCCGAGCGATTGCTCGCGGCACGGTTCGGCGACGCGCTCGTCGATCATCGCACATACGTCATCGCCGGCGATGGCTGCCTCATGGAGGGGATCAGCCACGAGGCGATCTCGCTCGCGGGGCATTTGGGCCTCGCGAAGCTCACCGTGCTCTGGGACGACAATGCGATCTCGATCGATGGCGGCACCGATCTCGCGGTCTCCGACGATCATCTTCAGCGCTTCGCCGCGAGCGGCTGGGCGGTGGAGCGCGTCGACGGACACGACACAGACGCCGTCTCGGCGGCGCTGGCGCGGGCTCGGCAAAGCCAGAAACCGTCGCTCATCGCGTGCCGGACCACGATCGCCTTCGGTGCGCCGACCAAGGCCGGGACGGCGGCGTCGCATGGTTCGCCCTTGGGCGCGGCGGAGATCGCCGGGGCGCGCGAGCGCCTCCATTGGACGTCGCCGCCCTTCGTCGTGCCGGACGAGATCCGGGCACAATGGCAGGCCGCCGGGCGGCGCGGTGCCGCAACCTCCGCCGCGTGGCGGACGCGGCTCGCCGCGGCGCCGAGCGAGGCGCGCGGCGAATTTCTCCGCCGCCAGGCGGGCGAGTTGCCGGGCGCCTGGCGGGCAGCGCTCGACGGCGTGCGTGCCAAATTCGCCGCCGAGGCGCCGAAGCTGGCGACGCGGCAATCCTCCGGCATGGTGCTCGATGTGCTGGCTCCGATCATGCCCGAGCTGATCGGCGGCTCGGCCGATCTCACCGGCTCCAATCTGACGCGCGCCAAGAGCCAGAAGCCGGTGACGCGCAGCGACTTTTCCGGCAGCTATGTCTTCTATGGCGTCCGCGAGCATGCGATGGCAGCGGCGATGAACGGCATGGCGCTCCATCGCGGAATCATCCCGTATGGCGGCACCTTCCTCATCTTCACCGATTACTGCCGCCCGGCGATCCGCCTCGCGGCGCTCATGCATCAGCGCGTCATCTTCGTCATGACGCATGATTCGATCGGCCTCGGCGAGGACGGCCCGACGCATCAGCCGGTCGAGCAGCTTGCGTCGCTCCGCGCCATCCCGAACCTCCGCGTCTTCCGCCCGGCCGATGCGGTCGAGACCGCCGAATGCTGGGCGCTGGCGCTGCAATCGACGGACGCGCCCTCGGTGCTGGCGCTGACGCGGCAGGGCGTGCCGACCTTGCGCCGCGACGGGGCGGGCGAGAACCGCTGCGCCCGCGGCGCCTATGTGCTGGCCGAGGCCGAGGGGGCG
>JBGPOZ010000018.1:0-36491 GCA_041488295.1 Allostellaceae bacterium | reverse complement strand
CCCGCTGCCGTCCTCGTGCCGATCATCGAGCAGCCCGAGCGTCTCACCATCCTTCTGACGCAGCGGACGGCGCATCTCTCCGATCATGCCGGGCAGATTTCCTTTCCAGGCGGCCGAATCGAGCCGATCGATCCCGACCCCGTCGCCGCCGCTTTGCGCGAGGCGCATGAGGAGGTCGGCTTGCCGCCGAGCCATGTCGAGATCATCGGCCGGCTCGACACCTATGTGACCGGCACCGGCTTTGAAGTAACGCCGATCGTCGGCTTCGTTCGGGTTCCTTACCCGTCGAGACCCGATCCCTTCGAGGTCGCCGAGATCTTCGAGGTGCCGCTCGATTTCGTCGTCGATCCGATCAATCATCAGCGCGGCAGCCGTGAGTGGAAGGGGACGACGCGCACCTTCTTCGTCGTGCCGTTCGAGAACCGCTACATCTGGGGCGCCACCGCCGGGATGCTTGTCAACCTTTCGGAAATTCTCGCCGAGGAGAGCCGCACGGGCTGAGCGAAGACCCGATGGAAGCGCCACCCGAAACCGGCATCGACGATCCCTTGAGTCGATGCCGGGTCGATCGGGCAAATCGCCATTCAATTTACGCAGCCACGCTCGCCCCGCTCCTCGCGATCCGCCGGAGCGGTGGACGATGATATGCCGTGATGACCGACCTTATTCGGCGGCCTCGGCCCGCTCCACGGCGGCGCGGTCGGAACTCTGCCAACTCGCCAGACTGTCGACCAGGCTGCGCGTGCTCAGATCGGCGATCTTGTTCGCCTCGCTGAGGCAATCCTGCACAATCGAGCGGGTGTATTTTGCCTGCAGGTCCATCGCCTCTTTGAGGCTGGTCGATTGAGCCATCGCCTTGCTCAATTCAAGGCTCTGGTCGATCCGGTTCTTGCCGAATTCGAGCATTTCGTTGCCGACGGCCATCCACCCTTCGAGGAGCTTGTTGCTCGCCCTGATGAGCGGATCGAGATCGGGCAACGACGCGCCCTTCAAACGGCGTTCCTCGGCCTCGCCGATACGTTTGACGTTCGAGTCCTCCGCTTTAGCCATTCGTCCCTCCTTGAAAACAAGAAGTTCCAGACCCGGCCTATCGATTATTACAGAACCAGACGTTTCGATTCTGTTGCATAAAGATAGGTGGATTAACGAATTCTGGCAACAGAACATTTTGTGACAACGGAGAAGTCATTTATCACCCAAAATTTCATTCAGTTGATTGATTACTTAACAAAATGCACGAGATATTTGTGAAAATCCGAGAAACTCAGAGTTGGGTTGTCGTCGTGCAAAATGATGTGGCCCCATTGCGCGCGAGACGGCGCCTATCGACCAGGAGGATGAGTTGGGTCCGCGCTTCATCACCGGCACCGGCCGCTACACCGACGATGTCGCCCTGCCGCGGCGAGGCGGGCTCGGTCGGCGCACTCGGCGCCGTCATGAACGCCGTCATCGACGCGCTGTCGCCGCTTGGCATCAGCCACCTCGACATGCCCGCCTCGCCGTGCCGGGTGTGGGAGGCGATGCGGAAGGCGAGGATGTCGCGATAGACCTCGTCGGTGGGATTGGCGGCGAGACCTTGGTCCGCCAGCAACGCGACGGTCAACCGTCTTGCGGAGCCGGACCGCGTGTCCTCGCCGCAGGGTTTGATCGAGGATTGCGCTCGCGCCGCCGGAACCTTCACCCGCGCGGCAATTCCGTCCTATCATGCGCAGCGAACATCGAGGAGCTCATGATGGCCAAGGGCCTTTGGGTCGCGACACTGACGCCGCTCACCGCCGATCTCGGCTGCGACGGCAAGCGGCTCGCCCGCCATTGCCGCTTCCTCTTCGAGGCGGGCTGCGACGGCGTCGCGCTCTTCGGCACGACGGGCGAGGGGCCGTCCTTTTCGGTCGTCGAGCGCCGCCACGCGCTCGATACGGTGCTGGCGGCCGGCATCGCACCGGAGCGCGTCATCCTCGGCACCGGTTGTACCGCCATCCCGGACACGATCGAGCTGACGCGCGCCGCGGCCGAGGCCGGTTGTGCCGGCGCGCTCGTGCTGCCGCCCTTTTTCTTCAAGGGCGTCGACGGCGAGGGCGTCTACCGCGCCTTCGCGCGGATCGCCGAGGGGACCCGTGGCTCGCGGGCGAAGCTCTACCTCTACAACATTCCCTCGGTCAGCGCCGTCGCGATGGACTACGCGACGATCGGCCGCCTTGCGGCGGATTTTCCGGAGGAGGTGGTCGGCGTCAAGGACAGCTCGCTCGATTGGAACTACACCGCGCCGCTGCTCGAGCGCTTTCCCGATCTCGAAATTTTCGTCGGCGCCGAGCATCACATTCCGCAGGCGTTGCGCGCCGGTGCCGCCGGCACGATCTGCGGCCTTGCCAATGTCGTGCCGCGGCTCGTTCGCGCGCTCTACGATGCCGCCGATCCGAGGAGCGCGGCGGCGCGCCTCGCCGAGGTCGAAAGTTTCCTCGCCGCCATCGAGCCCTATTTCTTCGTTGCCGCTCTCAGAGCCGTCGCCGCGGCGCAAAGCGGCGAGGGCGCGTGGCGGGCGGCGCGCCCGCCGCTTTATCCCTTGAGCGAAGATCAGGAGCGTAGCCTGCTCCGGACTCTGACGAAACCACATCTCGAAGCAATGCCAGCCTGAGCGATAAGCATTCGGCGAGGAGGGTGATGATGATGCGGCTCGACGATTTTTCAGCACTGACTTTCGATTGCTACGGGACGCTCATCGATTGGGAAGGCGGAATGCTCGCGGCGCTGCGGCCGTGGTTCAAGGGACAGCGCGCCGATCTCAGCGACGCCGCGCTTCTCGAGGCCTATGCGCGGATCGAGCATCGGCTCGAAGCGGCGCATCCGGCGATGCTCTACCGCGACTTGCTGCGCCAGGTGCATCTCGATCTCGCGCGGGAGTTCGCGCTGCAGCCGGATGAGGCGGCGGCCCAGCGCTTTGCCGCCTCCATTCGCGATTGGCAGCCCTTTCCCGACACCGTCGAGGCGCTGCGTTATCTGAAGCGCCACTACAAGCTCGTCATCCTCTCGAATGTCGATCGTGCGTCCTTTGCGGCAAGCAATGAAAAGCTTGGCGTCGTCTTCGACGCGATCGTCACGGCCGAGGATGTCGGCTCATACAAACCCGACCCACGGAACTTCAAGGAATTGCTTAAGAAAATGTCAGAACTCGGCGTTTTAAAAGAGAAAATCCTACACACCGCTCAGAGTCTATTTCACGATCACGTGCCGGCGAAGGCGATCGGCCTGGCGACTGCCTGGATTAGTCGCGGGAACGCCAAGATCGGGGTCGGCGGCTCGGCGATGCCGGCGCCCGTCAAGCCGGATTTCATTTTTCCGACCATGGCGGATTTTGTCACCGCGCATCGCGCCGCGCTAGGAAGGTGAGCCGATCGACCTCGTCCCGCCCGAGGCGAAGCCATGAAAGCTACACTCCGGCCCGCCCTGCTGCTCGACCGCGACGGCGTCGTCAACGAGGAGGTCGGTTATCTTTACAAGGTCGCCGATTGCCGCTTCATCGACGGCATCTTTGCGCTGTGCCGCGCCTTCGCTGCGCGCGGTTTCGCCATCGTCATTGCGACGAACCAGTCCGGGATCGGGCGCGGCCTCTATGACGAGGCGGCATTCGACGAGTTGATGGCATGGATGCGTGGCGAATTCGCGCGAGAAAGGATCACGCTCGACGCCGTCTACCACTGTCCCGACCACCCGACCGAGGGAAAGGGGGTGTATCGCCGCACCAATCCCTGGCGCAAGCCAGGTCCCGGCATGTTTCTCCAGGCCTCGCGTGATCTTTCGCTCGATCTCGCCCGTTCCTGGTGCGTCGGCGACAAGGCGAGCGATATCGCGGCTGGGCGGGCGGCCGGGGTCGGAACGCTGGTCCTGCTCGATCCGGCGGTCGCCGCGACCGGTCGCCACGGCGATCATTGGGTCGTGCCGAATCTCGCGGCTGCGCTTGATTTGTTGCTTTCCGCGCCGGAGGGATGAATCCTGCGGTTCGCCCGTTGTCGCCGCAGTCGCATTCATGGCCGAACGCAAACTCTCCCTGATGTTGCCCATCCTCCCTCGCCTTGCCAGAGCCCGATCACCGTCGGTCTCGTTCGCCGCGCGCGAATTCGCATGACCGAGGGTCCGAGGACGATCCTTGTGACGGGCGGCGCCGGTTTCATCGGCACGTCGGTCGTCCGCCATCTTCTGCGTGAATGCGGCGCCACGGTGGTCAATCTCGACAAGTTGACCTATGCCGGGTCGAACCCGCCGCTGGGCGACCTCGCCGCGCCCGGCCGCTACGCGCTCGAAATCGCCGACATCGCCGACCGGCCGCGGCTTCGCGCGATCTTCGCGCGGCACCGGCCGGACGCGATCATGCATCTTGCCGCCGAGACGCATGTCGACCGGTCGATCGACCGCCCCGACGATTTCATCGCGACGAACCTCGTCGGCACCTTTGCTCTCCTCGAAGAGACGCGCGCCTATTGGCAGAGCCTTGCCGCGGCCGAGCGGGAGCGCTTTCGCTTCCACCACATATCGACCGACGAGGTGTTCGGCTCGCTGGGGCGCGAGGGGCACTTCACCGAGGAAACGCGCTACCAGCCGAGCAGTCCCTATTCGGCGAGCAAGGCGGGGGCCGACCATCTCGTCCGCGCTTGGCACCGCACATACGGGCTTCCGGTCGTGACGACCAATTGCTCCAACAATTACGGACCCTGGCAATTTCCCGAGAAGCTCATCCCGCTGGTCGTCCTCAACGCCATCGAGGGGAAGGAGCTTCCCGTCTACGGCACCGGCGCCAATATTCGCGACTGGCTCTATGTCGAGGACCACGCCCGCGCCCTCGATCTTGTGCTGCAGCGGGGGCGGATCGGCGAGACCTACAATGTCGGCGGCGGCGCCGAGCGCAGCAACATCGAGATGGTACGCGCGATCTGCGCCGTTCTCGACGAGGAGTTGCCGGCCTCGCCCTACCGGCCGCATGACCGCCTCATCCGCTTCGTCGCCGATCGGCCCGGGCACGATCTGCGTTACGCCATCGATGATGCCAAGCTCCGCACCGAGCTCGGCTGGCGGCCGCGCGAGGATCTCGACAGCGGCTTGCGCAAGACAATCCGTTGGTATCTCGCCAACCGCGACTGGTGGGAGCCGATCCGCAGCGGCATCTATCGCGGCGAGCGCTTGGGCAAAACCGACCGTAGGGCATGACGAGGAGCAGGCACGCATGAAGGGGATCGTCCTCGCCGGCGGTTCGGGAACGCGGCTCTACCCGTTGACGCGCGCCTTCTCGAAGCAGCTCCTTCCGGTTTACGACAAACCGATGATCTATTACCCGCTCTCGACCCTGATGCTGGGCGGGATCCGCGACATTCTCATCATCTCGACGCCGGGCGACGGCGCCGCCTTCCGGACCTTGCTCGGCGACGGCGCGCAATGGGGCGTCAACCTGTCCTATGCCGAGCAGCCGAGCCCGGACGGACTCGCCCAGGCGTTTCTCATCGGCCGCGCGTTTCTCGCCGGCTCCGGCGTGGCCCTCGTCCTCGGCGACAATCTCGTCTATGGCGACGGGCTGACGGCGCTGTTGGCGAAGGCGGCGGGGCAGGCGTCAGGCGCCACCATCTTCGGCTACCGCGTCGGCGACCCGGAGCATTACGGTGTCGTCGAATTCGACCGGTCCGGCACCGCCGTCTCGATCGAGGAAAAACCGGTGAAGCCGCGCTCGGATTGGGCGGTGACCGGCATCTATTTCTACGATCGCGACGTCGTCGACATCGCGGCCGCGGTGCGTCCTTCGCCGCGCGGCGAGCTCGAGATCACCGACGTCAACAACGCCTATCTGCGCGCCGGCAAGCTCCATGTCGAGCGTCTTGGCCGCGGCTATGCCTGGTTCGATACCGGAACCCACGAATCGCTGCTCGAAGCCTCGGAATTCGTGCGCACGCTCGAGAAGCGGACCGGGCAGAAGATCGGCTGCCCCGAGGAGGTGGCGTTCCGCCAAGGCTTCATCGACACCGAGCAATTGTTGCGGCAGGCAAGGCTCTACGCTAAATCCGGCTACGGCAAGTATCTCGAGCGGCTCGCCGAGGAAGGACCGCAATCACCGTGACAAATGCGATGAAGCGCGCGCTGATCACCGGCATCACCGGGCAGGACGGCGCCTATCTGACGGAATTCCTGCTCGGCAAGGGCTACGAGGTGCACGGCCTGTTGCGCCGCGCCAGCCTCTTCAACACCGATCGCATCGATCATATCTATCACGATCCGCACGTGGCGGGGCCGGCGCTTCGCCTTCATTACGGCGATCTCAGCGACGGCACGGCGCTCCGCCGCGTTCTCGAGAAGGTGCAGCCGCACGAGATCTACAACCTTGCGGCGCAAAGCCACGTCAAGGTCTCCTTCGAGATCCCCGAATACACCGCCGACATCGTCGCGGTCGGCACGCTGCGCCTCCTCGAAGCGGTGCGCGACCACATGGCGGTGACGGGGGCGGCGGTGCGCGTCTATCAGGCGGGATCGTCGGAAATGTTCGGCTCGGTGCCGCCGCCGCAGAGCGAGCGGACACCGTTCCATCCGCGCAGCCCCTATGCCGTGAGCAAGCTCGCGGCGCATTGGTACGCGGTCAATTACCGCGAAGCCTACGGAATGTTCGTCTGCAACGGCATCCTCTTCAACCATGAGAGCCCGCGGCGCGGCGAGACCTTCGTGTCGCGCAAGATCACGCGCGCCGTCGGCCGCATCAAGGAAGGGCTTCAAGAGAAGCTCTATCTCGGCAATCTCGAGGCGCGCCGCGATTGGGGCTTCGCCGGCGACTATGTCGAGGCGATGTGGCTCATGCTCCAGCAGGAGACGCCAGACGATTACGTCGTCGCGACCGGCGTTTCGCGCAGCGTGCGCGATCTTGCGTCGGCGGCCTTCGCCGAGCTCGATCTGGACTGGCGCGATTTCGTCGCCGTCGACGAGCGCTATCTGCGACCGGCCGAGGTCGATGCGCTCCAAGGCGATGCGCGCAAGGCGCACGAAAAGCTCGGCTGGCGGCCGCGCGTCGATTTCGTTCAGCTCGTCAAGATGATGGTGGCGCATGACCACGATCTTGCGCGCCAGGAGAAGACGTTGAAGAGCGCGGGTTTCGGCGTGCCGGTTCGCGGCGCGGCACAGAGCTGAGGCGATGCTCAGAGAGTGCGCGCGCCAGCGAGGGCGAGCGCACCCTGACCCGCGAGAATGACGGCCGCGACATAGCGCGCCCAGCGCGGGTCGAGTTTGTTGCCTGAGAAATGCCCGAAGGCGACGACCGGCAAATTGGCGATCATCATGCCGGTCGTGGTGCCGAGGACGACCCAGGCGAAATCATCGAAGCGTGCGGCGAGGGCGGCCGTCGCGATCTCGGTCTTGTCGCCGATCTCGGCGATGAAGAAGCTGACCACCGTCGCGACGAAGGCACCGCCGTTCTTGACGCCGGCCGGTTCGCCCTCATCGAGCTTGTCGGGCACCAGCGCCCATGCCGCCATCGCCAGGAACGACACGCCGAGGATCCAGCGCAGCGCTGCGCCGTCGATCGCGCTTCCGATCCACTGCCCGACAAGGCCGGCGAGGGCGTGATTGGCGATGGTCGCGACCAGGATCCCGAAAACGATCGGGATCGGTCTGCGGAAGCGCGAGGCGAGGACGAAGGAGAGAAGCTGCGTGCGGTCGCCGATTTCGGCGACGGCGACGACGATCGCCGATTCGAGGAATGCCTGCATCTAACGTGCGTCGCGCGCCGGAGAGCGGGAGAAATGGGTGCCGTCAGGATCGCTGCGGCCCCATCTCGCCGCGCGCCGACCGCGCGGCAAGCGACACGACATTGTCCGCCTCGATTTCGGCCGGCCCATATTCCGGCACCAGGCGCCGAAGTTGCCCTTGCAGCGCCATGGCATCGCCCCGACGGCAGATGGCGGCGAGCTCGTCGATCGCGGCGGCCAATGTCGCGGCATCGCCGGCGCGAGGCACGGCGAGCTGGATCCCCTTGCACGCCGTCGGCAGCAACGCTTCGCCGCCGTGGAAAATCTCCTCGTACAGCTTTTCGCCCGGGCGCAATCCGGTGAATTTGATCTCGATGTCGAGATCGGGCCGCTTGCCGGCGAGGCGGATCATCTGGCGCGCGAGGTCGAGGATGCGGACCGGCTCACCCATGTCGAGGACGAAGATCGTCCCGGCATTCTCGCCGGCGCTGCCCAGCACGGAGGCTTGCAGCACGAGCTCAACGGCTTCGCGCACCGTCATGAAATACCGCATCATGTCGGGGTGCGTCACGGTGAGCGGGCCACCGGCGGCGAGCTGTCGCTGGAAGAGCGGCACGACCGATCCGGTCGAGCCGAGTACATTGCCGAAGCGAACCGTGACGAAGCGCGTTCCCCGTCCGAGGCGCCGCGGCTCGACGAGGTCGATTGCCTGGCAGTAGCTCTCGGCGATGCGCTTGGTTGCGCCCATGACGCTCGTCGGGTTGATCGCCTTGTCGGTACTGATCTGCACCATGGCGGCGACCCCGGCGATCCGACAGGCGTCGGCGACGTTGCGCGAGCCGACGATGTTGGTCAGGACGCCCTCGAAGGGGTTTGCCTCGACCATCGGCACATGCTTCAGCGCTGCGGCATGGAACACCAGCTCCGGTCGGATCTCGCGCATGATCTGCTCGATCCGCGCCTTGTCGCGGATGTCGGCAAGGATGACCCGGCGCGGCAAGTTCGGATGCGATTCGGCGACCTCGAGATCGATTGCGTAGAGGTTGAATTCACCGCTGTCGAGCAGGACGATCTGTGCCGGCCCGAGCCCACAGATCTGGCGCACCAGCTCGCTGCCGATCGTGCCGCCGGCCCCGGTCACCAGAACGCGGTGGCCGGTGATGAGGCGGCGCATGCCATCGCGGTCGAGCACGTTCTGCGCCCGGCCGAGCAGATCCTCGATCGCGACGGGACGGATCTCGATCTTCTCGGCGGCACCGTCGCGGAACTCGACGAGGCGCGGCAGGCGGGCGAGGGTCATTCCGAGCTGGTCGGCGGTGTCGACCAGCTTGCGCACGACCGCCCCTTCGATGTCCTCGCGGGTCAGGATGAGGCGTTGCGGACGCTGCCCGAGGAGCGAGAGACGCTCGACGATCGCCGGAAGATCGGCGTAGGTGCCGAGCACCTCGACACCGTGAATGTTGCGACCGACCCGCCCGGGGTTCTCGCTCACCATGCCGACGGCGCGGTAGAGCTGCGCCGGATTGCGGTGCACGGCTCGGATAAAGAGCTCGGCGCCGTCGCCGGCACCGACGAGGAGCACCGGGATCGCCTGCGCGTCCTCGCCGTGTTGCAGCAGGCCGCGGTGGCGGTCCTTGAGAACACGGTAGATGAAGCGCGGACCGCCGATCATGAAGAGAAGGAGGAACCAATTGATGATCGGAACCGAGCGCGGCAGTTCGCCGGCGCGCGTCAGGAGGAAGAGGGTCGGAACGAAGATGAGGATGATGAGCGTCGCCGCGCGGGTCAGGGCGAGCATGTCGTTGACCGAGGCGTAGCGCCAGATCCCGCGATAGAGGCCGAGCGACCAAAATACCGTCGCGGCGATCGCCGCCATGAGCAGAGTGCCGTAGACGAGGACGCCGGAGGCGTAGCTGACGATCTGATCGCCGACGCGCAGATAGAGCGACAGTGCGAAGGACAGCGCCGCCATGACGATGTCGTGCGCATATGCGACGAGGCCGTGCCTAAAGCGCATGAGGCTCACGGCAGATTCTGTCGGCAGGGGTGATCATGGCGGGGAGGGTCCTCGATCGTCGTTCATCCCTATACCTTATCGCGCGATCTCAAGCCAAGAATGACCGGCGGGTGCCGTGACCGCAGCCGTCAAGGCAAGCCCCTGGTCGACCGTGAAGGGCGACGTCCAAGCGAAATCGGCGCGAAAGCGCGAATCGTCGACGGCGAAGGAGCCGAGGAGACGTGTCGCGAGGCCCCCGCGCCCGATGAGGCGGAGCGCGGCCGCGAGGGCGCCGGGGGGTACCGGCAGAAGAAGGACCCGCCGCCCGGCAGCAGCGCCAAGCCGCCGGACGAGGTCCCCGGTCGAAAGATCCTCGCCGTCGCGCAAGAGATAGGTTCGGCAGCCGGAGACAAGGGGAGCGTCGACGACCCGCTCGATCGCCGCGACGAGATTGCCGAGGAAGATGAGGCTGCGGCGATTGTCGATCGCACCGAACGGCAAGGGCAGGCCGAGCCGGCAGAGTCGGAGAAGCGATGCGACATTGGCCTTGGCGCCGGGACCATAGACGAGCGGGGGGCGGAGGATGACCATCGCCGGGCCGCCAGCGGCGGCGATCTCGGCAAGAGCCTGCTCGGCCTGCCACTTCGACGTGGCATAGGGGCCCTCGGGCCGTGGCGCGTCGTCCTCGCGGAAGGGCTGGCCGAAGCTCTCCTCGCCATGGACCTTGGCGCTGCTGAGATAGATGAACCGCGCGACGCCGGCAGCCCGCGCCGCCTCGGCGAGACGTCGGGTTCCGGCACGATTGACGCGATCGAACCCAGCCGCTTCCTCCGGTCCCGCGACATGGACATGGGCGGCGAGGTGGATGACTGTCTCGATTCGGTCTAGAGCGGACGACCAATCGGTCTCGGGTCCGATCTCGCCGATCGGATGGACCTCGACCTGCGGGGCGGATGCAAGCGCATCGGTGCGTCGCACCGGAAGGATCAGGTGATGGCGCGACGCCAGGGCGGCGACGAGGGCACGGCCGACGAATCCGGTGGCTCCAGTGATCAGGATGCGACCCATTGCCGCCATCTTAGCCGCGCCATGCCGGCGGCGACAGCATCGGTGGTGCCGATCTCGAAGGGTTTCGCTTGGCACTTTGCGCGGTTGCGCATAGGAAGCGGCATGGCGTCCTTGCCATCGGTGGGGAGTTGATGACGTTCATCGCAAGCAAGTTGCTGTGGATGCTGGTCGCACCGGGCAACCTCATCCTCTTTGCCCTCGTGCTCGGGACGTTGCGGCTTTCCTTCAGCAAGGGCCGGCGCGGCCTTGGGATGGTCGCGCTCGCAACGATGGCGCTCATCTTCTGCGCGGTCCTGCCGCTGGGCGATTGGCTCGCAGCGCCGCTCGAGAACCGCTTTCCGCTGCCCCGCGAGATGCCGGAGCGGGTCGACGGCGTCCTCCTCCTTGGCGGCGCGGTCGACGCCGTCCTCAGCGTCGAGCGCGGTCAAGTCGCGCTCAACGAGGCTGCCGAGCGGGTGACCGAAACTGTGGTCTTGGCGCGGCGCTATCCCGGCGCCAAAATCGTCATCAGCGGCGGCGATGCTCTTCTCCTCCCGAGTGGCGTCACGGAAGCATCGGCGACGCGCGATCTCCTCCTTGCCCTCGGCGTCTCGGGGGAGCGACTCGTCATCGAGGACGCATCGCGCAATACCTGGGAGAATGCCGCCTTCTCCTACGCCGCCGCTCGGCCGGGGCTCGGCGAGACTTGGCTCCTCGTCACATCGGCGATGCATATGCCGCGCGCCGTCGGATGCTTTCGCCACGCCGGTTGGTCGGTCCAACCTTATCCGGTGGATTACCGCACGCCACCCGTCGTTCCGTTTCGAGTCGGCGTCGGGTTTCCGGCTGGGATCGAGATCGTCAACCTGGTCGTGAGGGAGTGGCTGGGCCTCGCGGCCTATCGGCTGCTTGGCCGCACGGACGCGCTTTTTCCGGCGCCGTGAGGCGGAGCGAGCAAGCGCTCGCCGTCAGATGCCGAGCGGGTTGGGGTAGCTGTCCTCGACGCAGTCGACCACCTGGTCCTGCAATGCCTGCAGCGCCGGCTCGTAGACCTGCCAATTGCTCCCGAGCTGACGCGCCAGGCGGACCAGCGACACGAGCGCGCCGATCTCGGCGTCGCAGGCGGGAAAGCGCGGCAGACTGGAAATCGCCGCCGTGAAGGCATCATCTCGCGGCGCTCCGACGTTGGCGCAGGCCGCCATGCCGCCGAGCAAGAGGAGGCAGAGACAAGGACGAAGCAAGAGCTGGGTCATCGAGATGAATGCCCTCCAGCAAGACATCGCGTATCGCCGTCGCACCACTCGGAACACGCGAGCCTGACGGCGAGGACAGAGAATATCCGCATCGGCTGAACATAGGGTAAAGAAAAGATGACGATCGGCACCTCATTCCAGCAGCCTCTCGAATTCCGCCGCTGCCTCGGGCCAGCCGAAGGAGCGCTTTTGCGCGAGCGCAGCCTCGTGCTGGGCACGCCAGAGCACATCATCGGTCAGCAGCCGGATTGCGGCCGCGGCGAACGCCGCCTCATCATGCGCGATGGTTCCGGTGACGCCGTCATCGATCCGCTCGCGGAGGCTGCCGATGTCCTGCACGACGCCGGGGAGCCCCATGGCCTGCGCCTCGGCGGCCGAAGCGCAGAAGGTTTCGCCGGGATCGCCGCGATAGAGATAAACCCGCATGCGGCGCAGCTCGACCGCGAGCTGGGCCCGCGGGATCGGCTCGCGTAGAACGATTCCGGCTGCGGCGAGGCTGCGCGCGCGGTCGAGGATCGGCCGCATTGCCGCGGCCTTTCGTGCGCCGACGCTGCCGTAAGTGCGGGGACCGGAGAAGACGTGGAGCTCCGCCGTCGGCACGGCGGGGCGGATCATGCCCTCCCACCGATCCAGGAGCCAATCGAGGCTGCGCAGCGGGTTCGAGGTGAAGACGGCGCGCGGCGGCGGCGGGGCCGTGGCCGGCGTCGCGCTGCGGAAGATCTCGGCAACACCGTAGGGAATGACGCGACGGGCGCCGGCCGGCGCCCAACGCGGATATGTCGCGGCGTGTGTTTTGCCTGAAAAGATGATGATCGGCCGCCGCCAAGCCAGTCTTGCGAGATATCGCCACTTCAGGAGATACCCCGCCGGATTGTGAATCCAGAACACGGTCCGCCGCGCCGCCGGCACGAGGCGCAGAAGCTTGTCGCCGCGATTGGCGATGTAGAGATCGGCCGCTTCGGGCGTGCCGCCGCCGATCGGCCGCCATCGGACGCCCTTGTGATCGAGCGGCGCCGCGCAATTGTTGAATACGGTCACTGCGTGCCCGCGCTGTGCCAGCGCTTCGGCTAGCCCGACCAAGGCCGATTCGGCGCCGCCGATGGGCGCCAGTTCCGCTTGCCGGCCATCGAAGGCGATGCCGTCATCGGCAAAGACGATCTCGGCCATCGGTGCTGTCGTTCGGGGTGGGCGACGCGGTCAATCGAGTGCCGCGGCGGCGCTTGCCTTGTGCGGCCCGGGCTTGCGCACCATGAGAAGCAGAGGAATCGCCGCCAAGGTCACGATCATCATGAGTTTGAAATCGTCGAGATAGGCGATCATCGACGCCTGGCGCGTCACCTCCTCGTTGAGCGTCATCAAGCCAGTCGTCGTGTGCATGCCCCACGTTCGCGCGATTTGCGGCATGTGCATCGCACGGTTGTATGGGGTCACTTGAGCGGCGAGAGAAGCGTGATTGATCTGGATGTTTCGTGCCAGGAAACTCTCGACGATCGAGATGCCGACGCTGCTGCCAAGATTGCGCACGAGACTGTAGACGCCGGCGGCCTCGGTCCGGAATCTCGGCGCGAGTGTCGCAAAAGTGAGAGCGCTCAGCGGCACGAAGATGCAGCCGAGCCCTAGACCCTGAACGACGCCGGAAATGATGATCGGCTGCTGATCCATCTCGAGCGAGTATCCGGTCATCTGCAGGAGCGAATACGCGGTCAAGAGGAGACCGCACAGCATGAGAAGGCGCCCATCGATCCGGTTGACGAGCCGGCCGACGACCATCATAGAGATCATCGTCCCTAATCCGCGCGGCGCCAGGACGAGTCCGGTCGCCACCACCGGATACCCCATCAGATCCTGTAACATCGGCGGCAGCAGCGCGACCGTCGCCAGCAGGATGATGCCGACGATGAAGATGAGCACGAGGCCCGAGATGAAATTGCGGTCCTTGAAGAGCGCCGGTTGAAGAAACGGCCGCTCGGCGGTCAGCGAATGGGCGAGGAACACGTAAAGGCCGGC
This sequence comes from Allostellaceae bacterium, assembly GCA_041488295.1. Taxonomy (GTDB): domain Bacteria; phylum Pseudomonadota; class Alphaproteobacteria; order ATCC43930; family CGMCC-115725; genus URHD0088. The sequence continues at coordinate 22,482 of JBGPOZ010000018.1, read as the reverse complement.
GATCGCAAGGCCGCACTCGATGACGATCTCCGTTGAGCCGAACCAATCCTGCTGCTGGCCGCGATCGAGCATCATCTGCAGCGCGCCGACGCCGAGACCGAGCATGGCGAAGCCGAAGAAGTCGAAGGGACGCTCGTAGTCGCGCGCCGTCTCGCGCACAAAGACCATGATGCCGGCAAAGGCGACGATGCCGACCGGGAGGTTGATGTAGAAGACCCAGCGCCAATTGTAGCTGTCGGTGAGCCAGCCGCCGAGCATCGGCCCGAGGATCGGGCCGACCATGATGCCGGCGCCCCAGATCGCCATGGCCGAGCCGTGCTTCTCGCGCGGATTGATGTCGAGCAGCACCGATTGCGAGAGCGGCACGAGGGCGGCGCCGAAGACGCCTTGCAGCAGGCGATAGACCACCATCTGCGCGAGGCTGCCGGCGATGCCGCACAGCATCGAGGCGACGGTGAAGCCGGCGACCGACACGAGGAAGAGGCGTTTGCGGCCGTAGCGGCCGGCGAGCCAGCCGGCGAGCGGCGTCATGATCGCCGCCGCGATGATGTAGGAGGTCAGAACCCAGGTGATCGTGTCGCTTGCCGCCGAAAGGCTCCCTTGCATATGCGGCAGAGCGACATTGGCGATCGTCGAGTCCAGCGCCTGCATGATCGTCGCCAGCATGATCGAGGCGGTGATGAGGCGGCGATGGGCGGGTGACGGCATGAAATGCGCCGGAGCGCTGGTCGTCCGCGGCCGCCGCGGCTCCTGGATTGCATGCGATGCTTCCTCCGCATGGTCCGGCGGCCGCCTGCTCATTTATGGTCCCGCGTCCCGGCAAAGGCCGATTCGATCAGCGCCGCAATCGTCCGTTGGATCTCGGTGTCGACCTCGACGGTAGCGCTCATCCCGGCGCGCAACGGCATGTTCTCGTCCTGGTCGGCGAGCAGGATCCGCACTGGAAGGCGCTGGACGACCTTGACCCAATTGCCGCTCGCATTCTGCGGCGGCAGCACCGAGAACTCCGAGCCGGTGCCGGGGCTGATCCCCGCGACCGTGCCCTTGAAGACATGGCCGGGATAGGTGTCGATATCGATCGTCACCGCCTGTCCCGGCTTCATGTGAGAGAGATCGGTTTCCTTGAAGTTCGCCTCGACCCAGACATCGGCACCGATCAACGCGAAGAGCGGCGTCCCGGCGGAGACGTACTCGCCCTTCTGCAGCTTGTCGATCTGCGCCACGATGCCGTCGGCGGCGGCGTGAACGATGGTGTGCGAAAGATTGAGAGCCGCCTGGTCGAGCTGCGCCTTGGCGGCGAGCACCTCGGGGTGGCGATCGGTCTCGATCTTGGGATCGCCGCCAAGATTTGCCAGCACATTGGCCAGCGCCTGCTGCGTCGATTGCAGGGTTTGGCGCGCCGCGTCGAGATTGTGCCGTGCCTGATCGTATTGCGCCTGCGAGGCGACATGGCTGGCGAGGAGCTGATTCTGGCGGTCGAAGCTGCGGGTCAAGAAGTCGACATTCTCTTGCGCGAAGCGGATCTCGGCCTGTTTTTGCGCATAGGTCGCCCGCAGCGCCTCGACATCGAGACGGCTCTTCGCGAGATCCGCCTTGGCGCGCTCGAGCGCGTATTGAAAGGGCTTGTCGTCGAGCCGGAAGAGGACATCGCCCGCCTTCACGCGCTGGTTCTCGCCGACCTCGATCGCAATGACGCGTCCGGCGATGTCGGTGCTGACTTGCGTGATGCCGGCGCGCACATAGGCATCATCGGTCGAAACATAGCGTCCGCCGATGAGATAGAGATAGGCGCCAAGGGCGAGCAGAAGGGCCGGGCCTGCCACCAGGGCGAGCGGGCGCAGCCAGCGTCGCGGCTGGTGCCGCACGCGCACGCCGACGCCCGCGGCGATCCGCGCGCTCATCGGCTCGGCGGCGCGGAGGGTCTCGCTCAATGCCGTGCTCCCTCGACGGTCGCCTCTTCGACCGGCGCCGCGCTACGGTCCGAGAGATTGCCGCGAATGGCGATCAGAGATGCCATCAATCGGTTGTGATCGACCTGGGACAATCCGGCGAGCGCTTCGGCCCGTACCTCGTCGCCGAGCGCGCGCATCCGCGCGAAGACCGGCTTGGCATTGGCCGTCAGGTAGAGAAGGCGCGCGCGGCGGTCGGTCGGATGCGGCCGCCGCTCGACCCAGCCGGCTTCTTCCATCCGGTCGATGAGGCGGCCCAAGGTGATCGGCTCGACTTCGAGAATCTCGGCGAGCCCGACCTGGTTGATGCCCTCATGACGGGCGAGGTGAGCCAGCACCTGCCACTGGGCGCGCGTCAACCCGAGGCCGCGCGCCCGCTGGTCGAAGCGCTTGCGCATCAGCCGGGCGATATCGTGCAGCAGAAAGCCGAAGGTGAAATCGAGCTCCGGATGAGTCATGATAAGACGTATAATAAGCTAGCTTGTGATAAGCTTGCAAGGGCGTGCATTGCAGGCATGTAAGCAGGGTAAATCGGGGAGGCCGGATTGATCGGGTCTCGACGCTGCTGCACGCAGATGGGGCTAGGCATCATCACCGAGAAGAGTTAATACCCGGCTTCCGCCGTAAATCAGCCCAAGCTCCTGGGAAAGAGGTTCGGGACGATAGAAGCATGTCCGACAATCATGCGGTCCGCGATCTCGACGGCTTCCGTCGCCTTCTCAAGGAGTTGTGGCGCTGCCGGGCGGCGGCGCGCGGACGCGCCGACCTGATCGGGCGCCTCGCCGCACGCGCGCGCCGCAATGCATTGATGTCGCGGCTCGATCGCGAATGGCCGGGCGGCGCGGTGGTGCACGAAACGGGCGATGCCGTGTGGGTTCCGCATCCGCTCGATGCGCGCGGCCGAGCCTGTCTTCTCAACCCGCCGCACGCGCATCCGCTGGCGCTCCACTTCCTGGAAACGGGGAGCGTCGCCATCGATGTCGGCGCCAATCTCGGCGAGTGGGCTTTGCCCCTGGCGCGCGCCGTCGGCCGAAGCGGCCGCCTCTACGCCTTCGAGCCCTGGCCGCGCGCGGCGGCCGCGCTTCGCCGTTCCTTCGGCCTCAACAACCTTGTGCAGGGCCGCCTCATCGAATGCGCGGTCAGCAACGCCGACGGACGGGCATCGCTCGCGGTCCCGATCGTGACCTCGAGCGCCGTCGACGGCGGGCGGTCGCGCCTTGGCGCGGCGAATCCGACCGAGGAGGCGGTCGAGGTTACGGCGGTGACCCTGGACGGATTTTGCGCCGCCGAAGGGTTGCAACGCCTCGATCTGCTCAAAATCGACGTCGAAGGTCACGAACGTGCCGTCCTCAAGGGCGCCGCTGCGACGATCAGGCGCTTGCGTCCGGTCATTATCATCGAGACGGGCCACGAAGGGCCGGGGGACCGCGCCGGCATCGCCGCGCAGCTCGGCGATGTCGGCTATGAGCTCGCCGGGATTCTGCTGGATTACGGGCTGGCGCCGGCGGAATGGGACGCTTATGCCGCGTGCGTCGCGCCCTTCGCCGCCGGTCAGGCGCACAATCTTCTGCTGCTTCCGCCGGACGTCAGCGGTGCCGCCAGCTGAGATGGGCGAGCCCTACATCATCGTCAGCGGCGCTGACTCCCGCTATTTTCCGCTGCTTAGGGATCTTCTGCAGTCGGTCCGGCGCAATCCCGCGGGGGCGGAGGCGGCGATCGGTGTTCTCGATTTCGGCCTCGGCGCTGCCGAACGCTCTTGGCTCGACAGTGTCGGGGCGCGGATTGCGGAGCCGGGTTGGGACCTCGATTTTCCGGGGCGGGGCCGAACGCCGGAGATCCGCAAGGCCCAGATCGCGCGCCCCTTCCTGCCGCGCCACTTCCCGGGATACGCGCGCTATCTCTGGATCGACGCCGACGCCTGGGTGCAGGAATGGTCGGCCGTCGAGATGCTGCTCGCCGCCGCCGCCGGCGGCAAGCTGGCGATCTGTCCAGAGATCGACCGTTCCTACAAGCGGCACTACAAGCGCCCGAAACTTTTCGGGATGACGTTGCAATGGCGCTGCTACCGCCAGGCCTATGGGCTGCGCATCGCCGACCGGATGGGGCGCAATCCGATGCTGAATTGCGGCGTCTTTGCCTTGCGCGGCGATTCGCCCCATTGGACCGCGTGGTCCGCGGCGATGCACGACGCGCTGCAGCGCACGAGCTTCTTCTTCGTCGAGCAGATCGCGCTGAACTATGCCGTCTTCTCGGGCGCGATCGCCGCGAGCTTTCTTCCGGCGACGTGCAATTGGTTGTGCGGCGATGCGGCGCCGATGTGGGATGCCAAGATGCAGCGCTTCGTCGAGCCCAACGCGCCGCACGCGCCGCTGGGCATTCTCCATCTCGCCGGCGATGAGCAGAAGACCAAGGAATTCATCATCGCGACGCTCGACGGCGGTACCATCGCGACGCGGCTGCGCTATTCGGCGCTGTCCGGCGCAGCGTCGGCGCGCGGCTGAAGACCGAGCCGCGGCGGATCCCGACGCAGATGCGCCGCATTGCCCTCTTCAACATGTTTCCTGAATGGCCGCTGGCGCGCCAGACGCCGGGCGGTGCCTTGCGTTGGGGCGATGCCGAATTCGCCATAAACCCGGCGGATGGCCGGTTCGATGGCTGCGTCGTCTTCGACGGGCTGTCCGACGAGGCTTCGGTCGAATGTCCCCCGGACAGCACCTTCTTCATCGCCGGCGAGCCGCCGCCGATCAAGCTCTACCATCCGGCTTTCCTCGCCCAATTCGCCGCGGTCGTCACCTGCCATAGCGACACCCCGCATCCGCGCCGCCTCTTCACCCAGCAGGGCTATCCCTGGCATATCGGCGTCAGCCGCTCGGGCTCCCATCTCGCCGCAACCCTGGTTTTCGAGGATCTCGCCCGCTCCGATCTGCCGGAGAAGACCAAGCTGATCTCGGTCATCGTCTCGGACAAGGCGGTGATCGCGGGTCACACCTATCGGCGGGCGTTCGTCGCGCGCTTGCGCGAGCATTTCGGGGCTCGCCTCGACATCTTCGGCCGCGGCATCCGAGACTTGCCGGACAAGGCGGACGGAATCGTGCCGTACCGCTATCACGTGGCGCTCGAGAATAGCCAGTTTCCCGACTATTGGACCGAAAAGCTCGCCGACGCCTTTCTCGGCGGCGCGCACCCCTTCTATTGGGGCTGCCCCAACCTCGACCGCTATTTTCCGGCGTCGTCCTTCACGCCGATCAACATCTACGACCCGGCGGCGGCGATCGCGACGATCGAGGCGGCGATCGCCGAGGATCGCTTCGCGGCGACGCGCGGCGACGCGGTGACGGCGCGCGATCTCGTCTTGAACAAGTACAATCTCTTCGCGCTGGCCTCGGAGCTTGCGGCGGGTCCGGCGACGGCGCCAGCGACAAGGCTCCGCCTTCGTCCGGAATCGTTCTACCGCGACAGCTTGACGAAGAAGCTTCGTCAGCGCTTGCGCCGCGCGATCCCGCGGCGTTTCCGCCGCAGGCCGCCGCCGATTTAGCGCGGGTTAGCGCTGGCGGTTGCGCCCGATCGATGGTCTTATGCCGACCGATCCGCGAAGGCTGCGACGTTGCCTCACATGCCCATTCTCCGCCGCTTGACCGCTCTCTATGAAAAGCGCGGCATCCAGATTTCGACCGGGCTCAACCCGTGTCATTTCGGCAATCTGCCGCAGGCCAATTTCACCTGGTTCATTCGGGATGGGCGGAGCCTGACGAACGGCCTCGGCATTGCCATGCAGGAGGTGTATTTCCTCGAATGCCTGTTCGAGGATTTTCGCCCCGCGACCATCTTCATCATCGGCAATTCGGCGGGTTGGAGCAGCTTCGCCCTGGCGCTGCTCAATCCGCAGGCGCGAACCATCGCCATCGATGCCGGCTTCGACCGCAACGCGCTCGACGGCCTCGATTTCACGAACGCCGTCGCGGCGGAGGAGGGGCTCGATCTGCGCGCGGTCAAGGCGGTGTCGCCGCAAGACGTCGCCGGCGTCGTCTCCCTGCACGCGCCGGGGCCGCTCGAATTCGCCTTCATCGACGGCTACCACGAGGTCGGGCAGATCGTGCGTGACTTCGATGCGTTGCGGCCGCATGCCGATCCCGGCTGCGTTTACCTCTTTCACGACGTTCATGAGTTCGATCTCAGCGCCGGGATCGAAGAAATCGCGCGGCGGTCCGGGCTGAGCTGGTCGCTGTTGCTGGGGACGCCGTCTGGCATGGCAATCGTCTACGATCCGGCGCGCCGCCCTGGGGTGACGGAAGCGGTCGTGCCGTTCCGCGCTCATGAATCGGCGCTCGCCCTTCTCGATCGCGAGGTGACGAAGAGCCAGCACCGCCGTGCCTTTCGGCTCGGCCGTAGCATCGGAAAAAGGACGCGCCGCATTCGCCGGCGCTTTGCCGCGACGGATTGACGGCGCCTTTGCCGTCTTCGGCTGCCCTTCGACCAACGCATGGCCGCGCGAGCTGCGGATCATCATGCGAAGAATGCGTGACGAACGGCCCGGAATGTCCGTAAGGTTGACGACGATCGGGCAATCGCGGCGTGGGGAGGCGAGATGGGGGCGGCTGCGGTGGAAAAGAATACAGGCCTGCTCGAGCGCCTGGCGGAAGGCCCGGTGATTTGCGCCGAGGGTTACCTCTTCGAGTTCGAGCGCCGCGGCTATCTCCAGGCCGGCGCTTTCGTGCCGGAGGTCGTGCTCGACCATCCTGAACTGGTGGCGCAACTCCATCGCGAATTCGTCCATGCCGGCTCCGACGTCGTCGAGGCCTTCACGTATTACGCGCACCGCGAGAAGCTTCGGCTCATCGGCCGCGAGGGCGATCTCGAGCGGATCAACAAACAAGCTCTGAGGATCGCCAAGGATGTCGCCGCCAAGCATGGCTCGCTCGTTGCCGGCAACATCTGCAATACCAGCGTCTACGTGCCCGCGGACGCCGCCTCGCATGACGAGGTGAGGCGGCAGTTCGGGGAGCAGATCGGCTGGGCCGAGGATGCCGGTGTCGATCTCATCGTCGGCGAGACCTACAGCTATGGCGGCGAGGCGCTGCTTGCGGTCGAGATGATCAAGAAGCACTCGAAGCATCCGGCGGTCGTCACCTTGGCGATCCACGCGGTCGACGCGACGCGCGAGGGTTGGCCGGTCGCCGACGCCTGCAAGCGGCTCGAGGATGCCGGCGCCGATGTCGTCGGCCTCAATTGCGCGCGCGGGCCGAAGACGATGCTTCCGTTGCTCGAGCGGATTCGCAAGGCGGTGACGGTGCCGATCGCGGCGCTTCCGGTGCCCTATCGGACGACGCCAAAAGAGCCGAACTTCCAGTCGCTCACCGATCCCTCGTGCGATTGCCTGCCGCGCGAGCGGCCGTTTCCGACCGCGCTCGATCCCTTCACCTGCAATCGCTGGGAGATCGCCGAGTTCACCAAGGCCGCGGTCGCGCTGGGCGTGCGCTATCTCGGCGTCTGCTGCGGCGCCGGCCCGCACCACATCCGCGCCATGGCCGAGGCGCTCGGCCGCAAGCCGCCGGCGAGCCGGTACACCGAGGACATGTCGAAGCATTACGTCCTCGGCTCCGATCCGAGCTTTCGCAAGGCGAACACCGAGTATCGGGGGAAGCTCGCGGGCAAATCGTAACGGGCCAATTCGCAACGGGGAGGGCAAGCGATCATGGCGGAAGGGATGCTGCTTCATCGCGCGCGGAAATCGATCGGGCTCGGTCTCGCCGACCACAGCGCGCAGCCCGATATGGCGCGACTGCGCGGTTATCGCATGGCGCGGTTCCAGGCAGAGTTGCGGCGCCTCGATTACGGCGGCGCCGTGCTGTTCGATCCGATCAATCTGCGCTATGCGACGGGCAGCCGGAACATGGCGGTCTGGACCCTGCACAACCCGGCGCGCTACGGCTTCGTGCCGGCCGAGGGTAAGGCCGTCATCTTCGATTTTCATGGCTGCGAGCATCTCTCGGACGGGCTGGAGACGATCGGCGAGGTTCGTCCCGCGCGGTCCTGGTTCTTCTTCGCGGCCGGCAATCGCATGGCGGAGAAGGCCAAGCTCTGGGCCGACGAGATCGTGACGCTCGTCAAGGAGCGGTGCGGCGGCAACAGGCGGATCGCCTTCGACCGCATCGACCCGCTCGGCGTCCATCACCTCACCGCTGCCGGGCTCGAGATTCACGATGCGCAAGAGCCGTGCGAGCTGGCGCGCGCCATCAAATCCGCGGACGAGATCGCTTGCATGAACCATGCGATCGCCGTCTGCGAGGCGGGCATGGCGCGGATGCGTGAGGAGCTGCGTCCGGGCGTGACCGAGAACGAGCTCTTCGCCAGCTTGAGCGACACCAATTTGCGCATGGGCGGCGAATGGATGGAATGCCGTCTCCTGTCCTCGGGCGGCCGGACCAATCCGTGGTTCCAGGAAGCGAGCGACCGTGTCGTTCGGCCGGGCGACCTCGTCAGCTTCGACACCGACCTCATCGGACCCTTTGGCTATTGCGCCGATCTGTCGCGCACCTTCTTCTGCGGACCCGGCAACGCCTCGCCCGAGCAGCGCAAGCTCTTCGGCTTGGCGATGGAGCAGATCCACCACAACATCGATCTGGTGAAACCCGGCCTCTCCTTCGCCGAGATGACCGAGAAGGCATGGCGCATCCCGAACGCTTACGCCGCCAACCGTTACTCCTGCGTCGCGCATGGCGTCGGCATGTGCGATGAATGGCCGAAGGTCGCGCACGTTCAGGACATCGCGAGCTCGGGCTATGACGGTGTCCTCGCGCCGAACATGACGATCTGCATCGAGAGCTATATCGGCGCCGAGGGTGGGACCGAAGGGGTCAAGCTCGAGCAGCAGGTGCTGGTGACGGAGGATGGCTGCCAGGTGCTGACGACCTTCCCCTTCGACGAGCAGCTGGGCGGCTGAGGCGCGGCGCGACGTTCGGGGATGACGCCCACGCGGTGACGCGTAGAAGGGAAGCGTGGTCCGGCTCGCGGGAACGCCGGAACGGCCGGAGCAGAGTATGGCAAACGGCGGGCCTGTCGGTGCCGACTTCGTCGTATCCGCGTTGGGGCGCGCGGGCTACGGTGCGACGCCCGAGGACGTTGCCGCCGTGCGAAGCATCGGCTTTGCCGCGTGGCTCGAGGAGCAGCTCGCACCGCGTGATGATGCGGATGCCGCGTGCCGTGATCGCCTCGACCGGTTGACGCTCCGCATCAGATATCCGAACAACGACAAATGGCCGGGTCTTGACGAGAATCGGCCGCTGACGACGCTCGACAAGCCGATCGAGGAGGTCTGGCCGCTCATCACGCGGCGTGCCGAGATGGACGGTGCCGAGCGGCGGCGGCCGCGCGACGAGGTGATCGCGGCGACGATCCTGCGGGCCGTCCACAGCAAATGGCAACTGCGCGAGGTCCTGTGCGGCTTCTGGCACGATCATTTCAATGTCGACGCATTTTCGAGCGAGCAGATCGCGATCGCCCTTCCGGCCTACGATCGCGAGGTGATCCGGCGCCATTGCCTCGGCAATTTCCGCGTCTTCCTCGAGGCGGTGGCGACCAGCGCGGCGATGCAATACTACCTCTCGAATCGCTCGTCGCGCGCCGGGGCGGCCAACGAGAACTACGCGCGCGAGCTCTTCGAGCTGCACGCGCTCGGCCGCGCTGCCTACCTCAACGATCGCTACGATCGCTGGCGCGAGGTGCCGGGCGCGCTCAAGGGCAAGCCCGCCGGATACATCGATCAGGACGTCTATGAGGCGGCGCGCGCCTTCACCGGCTGGACGATCGAGGACGGCACCTCGATCGACGGTCGCCGCAAGCTCCCCGAGACCGGGCGGTTCGCCTATGTCGAATCGTGGCATGACGGGTATCAGAAGCGAGTGCTGGCGACCGAGTTCGACGCCTTCCAGGCGGCGATGGTCGATGGCCGCAAGGTGCTCGATCTCGTCGCCGATCATCCGGCGACTACGCGATTCCTCGCAACGAAGCTCTGCCGCCGCTTCCTCGGCGATGCGGTGTCCGATCAACTGATCGGTGCGGCGATGGCGGAATGGTTCAAGAATCGCACGGCGCCGGATCAGATCGCCCGCGTCGTGCGCGTCATTCTCCTCTCGCCCGACTTCGCCGCGGCGCGCGGCGCCAAGCTGCGACGGCCGCTGGCGCTTGCCGCCGCCTTCGCGCGCGCCATGGCGATCGATCTCACGCCAAGCGAAGGGCTCGCGAACGAACTCGCCAATGCCGGTCAACGTCTCTTCGGCTGGCCGACGCCGACGGGATTGCCCGACGAGGCGCAGCTCTTCCTCGGCACCTCGGCGATGCGGCGGCGCTGGAGCCTCGTCCTCGGCATCGCCGAGAATTGGTGGGGGACGGGGACTTTTGCGCGCCCGCACACGCTCGCCGTTCCGGCGCCGACCCCGCGTGTCGCGGCCGCGCTGTTCCTCGAGACCATGCTCGGCGAACGCGATCCTTTTGAGGCGGCGGCGGTCATCGCCGGGTTGGGGTGGCCGCCCGATCTGCCGATCGGCGATCCCGGCAAGCCCGACACCGAAAAGCGTCTGGCGCGGATCGCCGCGCTCTGCGCCATGACTCCCGCATTTCAGACCGCGTGACGGGAAATGCCATGAACGCCACACGCCGAACCGTCTTGCGCGCGATGGCAGCCTCCGGGATGGCGCTCGGCCTCGACGGATTCGTACCCGTGCCCGGCCTGCGCCGCCTCGCTTTCGCCGCGACGGCGAGCGAGCGCGGCTTGCTCGTCGTCTTTCACCTGCGCGGCGGCTGCGACGGCCTCAATCTCGTCTCGCCGGCGGATGATCCGGACTTCATTGCGGCGCGCGGCTCCGATCTGCGCATCTCCGTCGACGGCGCCGATGCCGGTCACCCGCTCCGGCATGGCACGGCAAAGATCGATTTTCGCCTGCATCCGGCGGCAAAAGGCCTCGCGGAACTTTACGATGCCGGCCATCTCGCGGTCATTCACGCCGCCGGGCTGACCGATGGAACGCGCAGCCACTTCGTCGCGACCGACATGATCGAGCGCGGCGTCGCCGATGCGCGTTCCTTGTCGCGAACCCAAGAGGGCTGGCTTGCGCGCTATCTCGCCGCGCTCCACCCCGGAGGACTCGCGGCGATCTCGGCGAGCGCGGCGCCGAGCGGCGCCTTTGCGCGCTGGCCGGCGGCGCTCGCCGTGCCCGATCTCGGCGGCGGATTCGCGCCGGCGGGCGGTCCGCAGATCGACGAGGTCCTCGGCCGGCTCTACCTCGATGCGCCAGGTGAGGTCGGCGCCGCCGGCCGTGCGGCGCTCGGCGCGATGCGATCGATCGATGCGCGGCTACCGCGCGATGCGCAAGGCAAGTATCTCCCCTATCAGCCGGCGCCAGGCGTCAACTACGATCCGGCCGGCGACGTGGCGCGGCCGCTCCGCGCCGTGGCGCAACTCGCCAAGATGGACCTCGGACTCGAAGTGGCGACGGTCGATATGGGCGGATGGGACACGCATGAATATCAGCCGGGGCGGTTTCAGGGATTGGTGCAACGGCTCTCGGCGGGCCTTGCCGCGTTCTATGCCGACCTCGCACGATCGCAATCGCGTCTGACGGTCGTCATCCTCACCGAGTTCGGTCGCCGCCTGCGGTCGAACCGCAGCAATGGCACCGATCACGGCCGCGGCAGCGTCATGGCCGTGCTCGGCGATCAGGTCGCGGGCGGGCGCGTTCATGGCGCTTGGCCGGGCCTTGCCTCCGACCGGCTCGACGAAGGCGTCGATCTCGCGGTCGCGACGGACTACCGGCGCGTCCTGCGCGAGGTGCTGGGGCGGCATGGCGGCCGGGCGGCGGCTGCTGCGGCGTTTCCTGGCTTCAACGATCCTGAACCCCTTGGCCTCTTCGCGGCGGCGCCGCAGTCGACAGCACGCCACGGGTGACCGGCCGCGAGGGAATCCGCTCTCGGGTTGGGCGGGAGACTGCATGAACGGTGTTGGACGATTCATCGAGCGGACGCTCTTCGCCAGCCGATGGCTGCTGGTCCCGCTTTACCTCGGTCTCGTCCTGCTTCTCGTGATGATCGCGGTCGCGTTCTTCCGCGAGCTGCTACACGCGGCCCTCGCATTTCCCGGCCTCGGTGGCACGGCGATCATCGTTCTCGCGCTCTCGCTCGTCGACCTTGCGCTGGTCGCCGCTCTCGTCGTCATGGTCATGCTGAGCAGCTACGAGAATTTCATCTCCACCCTCGACATCGCCACGACCGAGAAAAACCTCGCTTGGCTCGGCAAGCTCGATTTCGGCTCGATCAAGCTCAAGGTCGCTCTCGCGATCGTCGCGATTTCCTCGATCAATCTCTTGCGCGCCGTCCTCGACGCCGAGGAGATGCCGGACGACAAGCTGATGTGGCTCGTCATCATCCAACTGACGTTTCTCGTTACGGCCTTCGCACTATCCGCGATGGACCGCATGAGCCGGACGAACCATTGATCGCGCCTTGTGCTGCTACGCTGCGTCCCAATCGGGTGCCCAGGCCGGGTTGACGACGCGGCGATTGCCGCGCAATGCGTCGATCGCGGTCCGGTCTTCGCCATCGAGCGCGAAATCGAAGATCGCGAAATTCGCCGCCGTATGCGCCTTGCTCGACGATCGCGGAATGGCCGAGACGCCATCCTGATCGACGAGCCAGCGCAACGCCACTTGCGCCGCGGTCTTATCGTGTTTCTTCGCGATGGCGCCGATCGTCGGATCGTTCGGCACGAGGCCGCGTCCCAGCGGCGTATAGGCGGTGAGCATGATGTCGTGGCGGCGCAGATAGTCGAGCACCGGCCGCTGCGAGAGGAAAGGGTGGTATTCGACCTGATTGCACAGGATGTCGGCGCTGTGCTCCTCGACGGTCTGGCGCAAATGAGCGACGGTGAAATTGCTGACGCCGATGAACCGTGTCTTGCCGGCTTGGCGCAGCGCGGCGAACGCACCCAACGTCTCGGCGAGCGGAACGTCGCGCGTCGGCCAGTGGATCAGCAGCAAATCGACGTGATCGACGTCGAGCTTGCGCAGGCTCTCCTCGGTGCTGCGGCGGACGGCGGAGGCGGCGAGCTGACCCGGCGCCACTTTGGTCGTGAGGAAGATGTCGCCGCGCGGCACGCGTGAATTGCGGAGCGCCTCGCCGACCTCGCTCTCGTTGCCATAGACTTGCGCCGTGTCGATGTGACGATAACCGATCGCCAGCGCATCCTTCACTGCATCGACGCAGGTCCGCCCCCTCAGTTGCCAAGTGCCGAAGCCGAGCGCGGGCACGCGCGTCCCCTTGATAGTGACGAATTTCATTGGTGCTTCCTTGTCCGTGGCTCCCTCGCCTTGCCGGTGGTTGCCGCGAGAAGCCGCCGGACCGTTTTCGCGCCGTATCCCCTAGGAGCTTCTTATGGCTAGCGAAAAATGCTATAGATGCACCGACGCGGAAGTCAACCGCGGCAGGAGGGGAACAATCTCCAATGCGACCGCCGGATGCTCACCGACGGCGCGAACAACCTTGGGAGTGGCCCAATGCGTCTATGGCACTTTGCTCTTGTTGCGATGATTCTGGCCCCAGTCGGCGTCACCCCGGCTGTCGCCGATGGCATGTTGGTTCATAGTCACCACATGCATTCGAGCGTCTTCTTCAGCCACAGTCATTGGCTTGGCGGCTTCAATAACTTCAACAAGTTCAGCAGTTTCGACCGATTCAGCCGCTTCAGTCGCTTCAACCGGGACCAGGCGTTTGGTCTCGCAGGCGGCCAGTCGTTCGGTCTCGTTGGCGATGGCTTCTTCGGCGTGTCAGGGGACGGCGTTGCAAATCCGAGCTACATCGTCATTCCGCCGCCATCATCGGGCCCGGTTCGAATGGCCATGTCCCGGCCGGTGACCGAGGAGCGCCCGACGGTCGAGACGACCGCCTCAGGCGTCACCATCATCCGGGGTCCAGGATCGCACCATCTCACGCCCTGAGACGGCACGGGGACGGTACGGGCGTCATCCGGCGGCACCGCGCCCCAGTGCATCAGCGTCGCGAATGGCGGCAATGAGCCGCGTTGCGTCGATTTTGCCTGGCATGTTCGCGAGGTAGGCTGTCCGGCAGCTCGGCTCGGCAATGGCCGCGAGCTGCTCCGTGCTTGCCTCTCTCAGCCCTAGCTCTGCGAGCGTCGCGGGCAGCCCGATCTGGCGATAGAAGGCGAGGAGCTCGGCGATGAACGCCGCGGGCCGCTCCTCGAGCACGAGCTGGACGATGAGGCCGAAGGCGACTGTCTCGCCATGGAGCGCGGCCTTCGTCTCCTTCAGCGCGGTGAAGCCGCGCGTCAGCGCGTGCGCAGCGGCGAGCCCGCCGCTCTCGAAGGCAAGGCCGCTCAGGAGGATGTTCGCCTCGACGATGCGTTCGACCGCTTCGCTCGTCTCTTTGCGGCGTACATCGGCGACGGCGGCCGCCGCGTTGGCGCGGATTTCGGCATAGCAGGATTGGGCGAGGGTCAGCGTCGCGCGGCACGGCCGCCCCTTGAAGAAATTCCCCGCGCCCGCGGCAATAGCGCGTTCGACCTCGAATTTCTTCGAGATCGCATCACCGATGCCCGCAAGGAGGAAGCGCACCGGCGCCGCGGCGATGATCGCCGTGTCGACGAGGACGATGTCGGGGTTGAACCGCGTCAAAAGCACCTCGGCGATCGCGCCGGCCTCGCTATAGATAACGATGAGGCGGCTCGTCGGCGCGTCGTTCGAGGCGATGGTCGGCGCGATGAGGAGCGGCAGATTGTGGCTTCGCGCGACGCCCTTTGCCGTGTCGATCGCCTTGCCGCCGCCAAGCCCAATGACGACATCGCCGCCCGCCTTGCCACAAGCTTCGCTGAGGCGGGCTATCTCCGCATGATTGCACTGTCCGCCGAAGGCCACGAGATGGGCGTCGGAGCCGAGCGCGGTCCGCAGTCGTGCTTTTAGGAGGTCCAGCGCAACCGGGTCGGCGACGACGAACGAAGTTCTGCCGAGCTCTCGCGCATAGTCGCCGATACGGTCGAGCGCGCCTGGTCCCTGCACGTAGAGGCGGGGCCCGCCGAGCGCGGCGAGGATTTCTGTCATCGCGGTTCAACCTCCGGCATACGCATCGGGATTGGGGAAGACTTCGGACCTCGGCGATAGTATGGTCGCGCCCGCGCGGCGAGCAAGCCAGCCGCGATGCCGAAAGTCGTGCGCCATGCTCGCCCGTATCCGTCCCATCGTGCCGGTTCTCCTTGGCATCACCTCGGTACAATTGGCGCTGGGCGCGCTGGCGCCGCTCATCACTTTGCTGCTCGCCCAACGCGCCGTGGCGACGCCGCTCATCGGCGTCGTCACCTCGGCGTATTTCGTGGGATTTCTCGCGGGGTCGCTGATTTGCGCGCGGATCGTCGACCGGGTGGGCCACATCCGCGCTTTCGCCGTCTTCGCCGCGCTCGCCGCCGATTGTGTTCTCCTTCATGCCGTGACCTCCTCGACCATCGCCTGGGGCGTGCTCCGCGCCGTCACCGGCTTTGCCATGGCGGGCTCGTTCCTCATCGCCGAGAGCTGGCTCAACGCGAAGGCGAGCGCCGCCTCTCGCGGCCGCATCTTCGGCGCTTATCTTTTCGTCACCTGGTCCGCGAGCGCGGTCGGGCCGCTGGCGCTCAACCTCGCCCATCCGGCCGAGGCCTTTCTCTTCATCATCATCGCCATCGGTTTCGTGACGGCGCTCGTCCCGATGGCGCTGACGCAGGTGAGCAATCCCGAAATTGCCGGCCGCGATCGCTTCGGCGTGCGCCGGCTTTTCGAGATCTCGCCGCTCGGCGTTGTCGCGTGCTGCGGCGCCGGGCTCGTCAACAGCGCGTTCTTCGGTCTCTTGCCGGTCTATGCCGAAAGGATCGGCCTCGACGCCTCGCGGCTCTCACTGCTGCTGACGACGGCGCTCATCGGCGGGCTCGTCTCGCAAGTTCCGATCGGGCTCGTATCGGATCGCTTCGGCCGCCGTCCGACGATGCTCACCGCGATCGTGCTGGCGCTCATTTTCTCGGGCGGCATCATGGCCCTCGAATCGCGCTCATTCGTCGCCCTTCTCGCGCTCGCCTTCCTCTATGCCGGGGCGACGGCGCCGCTTTATGGGCTCGGCGCTGGCCAGACGAATGATTACATCCCGCCCAAGGACTTCGTCGGGGCGAGCGGCGGCCTTCTCTTCGCCTGGGCGCTCGGTGCCAGCGCCGGCCCGACGGCGGCGGCCGGCATCATGGGCGCGACGGGACCCATCGGGCTCTTCCTCTATATCGTGGCCGCGCTCACATCGATCGCCCTCTTCACGATCTTCCGCATGCTGCGCCGAACCGGTCTCCCCGTCTCGGTGCAAGGCAGTTTCGTACCGGCACCGCAAACCCCGGCACGCATCGCCGAGCTTGACCCGCGGAGCATCGAGTCGCGCGATTACCCCGAGACAAGGTGAGGGACGAACCGGGTCCGAGAGAGCGGGCCGACCTCGATCGATTGCGGACTCCAAGCGTGTGTGTCAGCGTATCGTGGCAAAGTGGTTCGTGTGTCGCCCCCTCTCAGATTGGGGACATCGATAATGCATCGAGCGCTGATCCGGGTCAGTCTCGTCTGCGCAGCCCTCATTGGGTTCGCCGCCGTGTCGGCGGCTCAGGCCGCCAGGGGCCAGGGGCCTTGCGAGGAGATTGCAGCGTCCTGCCGCGCCGCCGGATTTGTGCCGGGAAGCGCCTCGGGCGGCGACGGGCTTGTCGTCGATTGCATCAACCCCATCATGCGCGGAAGCGCGCAGCCGCGTAAGGCGAGCAAGCCTTTGCCGCAGGTCAGCCCGCAGCTCGTCGCTTCGTGCCGCGCGGAAAATTCCGGCTTTGGTCAAGGAAAAACGCCGGCCGCCACCTCTTCCGCGCCGGCGCCGAGCATGCCGGTGCCCGCGCACACGGCGCCGAGCGGGCGGCCGAACATCGTCTTCATCCTCACCGACGATCTTTCATGGAACCTCGTCCAATACTTGCCGCATGTGCTGAAGATGCAGCAGGAAGGCGTCACCTTCGCCAATTACTTCGTCACGGACTCGCTGTGCTGCCCCTCGCGCTCGTCGATTTTCACCGGGCGCTACCCGCACGACACCGGCGTCTTCAGGAATGTCGGCGAGGATGGCGGTTACCTCGTGTTTCGCGACCGCGGCAACGAGCAGGCGACCTTCGCGACGGCGCTTCTGGCGGCGGGTTATCGCACGGCGATGCTCGGCAAGTACCTCAACGGCTATCTGCCGGCGAAGCATCCGCCAGCTCCTGGCTGGACATTCTGGGCGGTGGCAGGCGCCGCCTATCGCGAGTTCAACTATGCGCTGAACGAGGACGGCAAGCTCGTCCATTACGGCACCCAACCCTCCGATTATCTGACGGACGTCGCCTCGGGCATCGCGAGCGGATTCATCCGCAAGGCCGCCGCCAGTCCGTTCCTCATCGAGATCGCGACCTTCGCGCCGCATGCGCCTTATACGCCCGCGCCGCGCGACGCAGCGGCGCTGCCGACCCTGCGTGCGCCCCGCACGCCCGCCTTCGACGCCGCGCCTGATGCCGCCGCGCCGCCGTGGCTCGGCAAGCTGCCGCCTCTCTCCGCAAACGACATGGCGTCGATCGACGCGGATTTTCGCAAGCGCGCCCAATCCGTGCTCGCGGTCGATGCGATGATCGGCGCGCTGCAGGCGGCCGTGGCCGCGATCGGCGCGGAGAAGAACACCTATTTTGTCTTCAGCTCTGACAACGGGCTTCACATGGGCGAGCACCGGCTGATGCCGGGCAAGATGACGCCCTACGATATCGACATCCATGTGCCGCTCATCGTCACAGGACCCGGGGTGCCGGCTGGGCGCATCGTCGAGGAGATCGTCGAGAACGTCGATCTCTGCCCGACCTTCACCGAGCTTGCCGGCGCGACGGTGCCTTCTGCCGTCGACGGAACGAGCCTCGTGCCGCTGCTGCACGGGCAAGCGGTCGCAGAGTGGCGGAGTGTGGCGCTGATCGAGCATCGCGGGCCGCACCGCGAGCCGAACGACCCCGATGCGCCGGGCGCCCGCAGCGGCAACCCCACGACCTACGATGCGATCCGCGGGCGGACCTCGCTTTACGTCGAGTACAATGATGGCAAGGTCGAGTACCACGACCTCGCGGCGGATCCCTCGGAATTGCGCAACACTGCCGCAGCGCTCTCGCCAGCCGAGAAGGCGTCGCTGCATGCGACACTCGAGGCGACGAAGAACTGCCACGATGCCAAGACCTGCTGGAAGGCGCAGCGTCCGGGGCCGACCATCGCGCGGAATTGAGCTACCCGCGCATGCGCTCGCCCTTGGGATCGAAGAGCGGCTCGCGGGCGACGATCGCCCGCCGCCGCTCGCCGAGGATCTCGACCTCGAATTCCGAGTTTCCGCGAACGAGCTCCGCCGGCACGTAGCCGAGCGCGACCGATTTCGCGACGTGATGCGCGTAGCCGCCGGACGTGATCCAGCCGACCACCTTGCCGTCATGCCAGACCGGTTCATCGCCGATGACATCGACCCCGGCATCGTCGACGGCGAAGGTCACGAGGCGGCGCTTCGGCCCCGCCTCCTTCTCGCGCAGCGCCGCATCGCGACCGATGAAATCCGCCTTGCCGAGATCGACGAAACGATCGAGGCCGGCTTCGAAGGGGCCGTAGATCGGCCGGAACTCGCGCGCCCAGGTGCCGAAACTCTTCTCGAGACGAAGCGAATTCTGCGCGCGCCCGCCGAAATGGCCGAGTCCGAGGTCGGCACCCTTCTCGAGGATGAGATCGTAAAGCGCGAGCTGATAGTCGGCGGTGATCCAGAACTCGTAACCGAGATCCCCGGTGAAGCTGATCCGTCCGACGAGGGCCGGCACCATGCCGAGCTCCATCCTTCGGAAGGAAAGGAACGGAAAGGCGGCATTCGAGACGTCGTCATGGGTGAGGCGCTGCAGGAGCTCGCGTGAACGGGGGCCGGCGATCGAGAGCCCCACAAGCTGCGGGCGCAGCGAGCGGAAAGCGACGCCGCGCCCGGGGAGATGCGCCTCGAACCAGCGCATGTGGTACTGCTCCGCAGGACCCGAGCCGAAGACGTAGAAATGGTCCGTGGCGGTCCGCGCCACTGTGAAATCGCCGATCAGCTTGCCCTCGGCGTTCAGCATCGGCGTCAGGACGATGCGGCCGATCCTAGGCATGCGGTTGGCGAGCATGTGCGAGAGCCATGACTCGGCGCCCGGACCTGTCACCTCGTATTTGGCGTAGGTCGAGGTCTCGGTGAGGCCGACGGCGTTGCGGACGGTCCGGCATTCGGCGGCGGTGGGCGCATGCGCGTTCGAGCGGCGGAAGGTCACATCCTCGACCGCCTCGGTGCCGTGCGGCGCGAACCAGAGCGGGTATTCGAGGCCGAAATTGACGCCGAACACCGCGCCCTTCGCCTTCATCCGGTCGTAGACCGGCGTCGTCCGCAACGGACGCGCCGCGGGCAGCTCCTCGTTCGGGAAGCGGATGCGGAAGCGGCGCGAATAGTTCTCGCGCACCTTGGCGTTGGTGTAGGCCATGCCGGCCCAATCGCCGAAGCGCGAGACGTCCATCGCCCAGACGTCGAAGCCCGGATCGCCGTGGATCATCCAGTTCGAAAGCGCAAGGCCAACGCCGCCGCCTTGGCTGAATCCCGCCATGACGGCGCAGGCGCACCAATAATTTTTGAGTCCCCGCACTGGTCCGACCAGCGGGTTGCCGTCGGGCGCGAAGGTGAAGGGGCCGTTGACGATCTTCTTGATCCCGGCGCGGCCGATCGGCGGGAAATGCTGGAAGCCCAATTCGAGCGAGGGCGCGATGCGGTCGATGTCGTTCTCGAGTAGCGCGTAAGTGAAGTTCCACGGCGTCTCGCGCTCGGACCACGGAACGCCCGCGCGCTCATAGGTGCCCATGAGCATGCCGTTCCCTTCCTGGCGCATATAGATCTCGCCCTCGGGATCGACGATGTGCAGCACCTCCTTCTCCGACGCCTTCACCTCGGGAATCTCCTCGGTGATGAGGTATTGGTGCTCCATCGCCAGGACCGGCAGCTCGAGCCCGACCATCCGCCCGACCTCGCGCGCCCAGAGGCCGCCGGCATTGACGACGTGCTCAGCATGGAGGCTGCCTTGCTCGGTGATGACGTCCCAGGTGCCATCCGGCCGGTGCTGAAGATCGGTGACGCGGTTGAAGCGATAGATCTCGGCGCCCTGGATGCGTGCCGCTTTGGCGTAGGCTTGCGTTACGCCCGAGGGGTCGATATGGCCCTCCATCGGGTTGAAGAGGCCGCCGACGAAGAATTTCTTGTCCATCAGCGGGAAGAGCCGCGCCGCCTCATCCGCCGAGATGAGCTCGGTGCCGAGGCCGAGGTAACGGCCGCGGCCATGCATCAGCTTCAGCCAATCCATCCGCTCCTGCGTTCCCGCCAAGGTGATCCCGGTGGTGAGGTGGACGCCGCAGGACTGCCCCGAGATCTCCTCGATCTCGCGATAGAGGTTGATGGTGTATTGCTGCAGCTTCGCGACGTTGGGGTCGCCGTTGATGGTGTGCATGCCGCCCGCCGCATGCCAGGTCGAGCCCGAGGTGAGCTCGTTGCGCTCGATGAGGACGACGTCGCGCCAGCCCGCCTTCGTCAGGTGATAGAGGACGCTGGCGCCGACAACGCCGCCGCCGATGACGGCGACCTGGACATGCGATTTCATTGTGTCTCCCCCGCGCGAGAACCGGCGCGACGGCGCCGTTTCCCTGAGATCAGCCGATACTGACCCACGCGTTGCGACGCGATCAAGCTGATATACGACGGATTCTGTTTGACGTCTGCCACCGAACGCCCGACACTCCGGCTGTTTCCAAGGGGAGCCCTGTTAGGGGGCTGAGACACCACCTGCCACCCATGAGGCGGCGACGTGGAGACCCTTCGAACCTGATCCGGGTCGTACCGGCGTAGGGACTGGAACATTTCCGCCAAAGGGCGATCTCCAGCTTTCCTTCCGGCGCCGTCTCGGCTCAGAGCGCAACGCGACTTGCCGCAGGAGGCCAGCATGCCTGAAGGCTCGGTGAACCAGAATTTTTCCGTCTCGACGGGCCCGTTGCCGGCCTCGCGCAAGGTCCGTGTCGCGGGACATCTCCACCCGGAAATCCGCGTCGCGATGCGCGAGATCGATCTCGCACCCTCGGCGAAAGAGCCGCCGGTCCGCGTCTACGATTCGTCGGGTCCCTACACCGACTCGTCGGCGACCATCAGTATCGACGCCGGTCTGCCGCCGTTGCGCGCCGCGTGGATTGCGCGCCGCGGCGACACCGAGCCGTGCCCCGGCCGCGCCGTCCGACCTGAGGATAACGGCCTCAAGCCCGGTGAGACGAGCCAGGTCCCGCTGTTCGACCGCACCGGAAAGAAGCCCTTGGTGGCGAAAAAGGGCAAGGCCGTCACTCAGCTCGCCTATGCGCGCGCTGGCATCATCACGCCCGAGATGGAGTTCATCGCGATCCGCGAGAATTGCGGGCGCATCGCGGCGCTTGAGGCGGCGCAGGGCGGCGAGGGTTTCGGCGCGACGCTCCCCGGCCTTGTGACACCCGAATTTGTCCGCGACGAGGTGGCGCGCGGTCGCGCGATCATTCCGGCCAACGTCAATCACCCGGAATCCGAGCCGATGATCATCGGGCGGAATTTCCTGGTGAAGATCAACGCCAATATCGGCAATTCGATCGTCAGCTCCTCGGTCGCCGAGGAGGTCGAGAAGATGGTGTGGGGCATCCGCTGGGGTGCCGACACGGTCATGGATCTCTCGACCGGGCGCAACATCCACACGATCCGCGAATGGATCATCCGCAATTCGCCGGTGCCGATCGGCACGGTGCCGATCTACCAGGCGCTGGAGAAGGTGGACGGCGTTGCCGAGGATCTGTCCTGGGAGGTCTTCCGCGATACGCTTATCGAGCAGGCCGAGCAAGGCGTCGACTATTTCACGATCCATGCCGGCGTCCGTCTTGCCTATGTGCCGCTGACGGCGAAGCGCGTCACCGGGATCGTCTCGCGCGGCGGCTCGATCATCGCCAAATGGTGCCTCGCGCATCACCAGGAGAGCTTCCTCTACACGCGCTTCGAGGAGATCTGCGAGATCATGCGCGCCTATGACGTGTCGTTCTCGCTCGGCGACGGGCTCCGTCCCGGCTGCGGGGCGGACGCCAACGACGCGGCGCAATTCGCCGAGCTCGAGACCTTGGGCGAGCTGACGAAGATCGCCTGGAAGCACGATTGCCAGGTCATGATCGAGGGCCCCGGCCACGTGCCGATGCACAAGATCAAGGAGAACATGGAAAAGCAGCTCGAGGTCTGCCACGAGGCGCCGTTCTACACCTTGGGCCCGCTCGTCACCGACATCGCGCCGGGCTACGACCACATCACCTCCGGCATCGGCGCCGCGATGATCGGCTGGTTCGGCACGGCAATGCTTTGCTACGTGACGCCGAAAGAGCATCTCGGCCTG
>JBGPOZ010000017.1:0-37383 GCA_041488295.1 Allostellaceae bacterium | reverse complement strand
TGCACTCGGCGCTCGATTACCTGTCGCCCGAGGAGTACGAACTAAACGCGCCGAGATTGCGGCGGGCGGTACCGCCCGCCGCAATCTCGATCACCGAGACCTGTCCCTGATTTCCGTGTCTCAGCCGAAGGGTGCAGTCCAATCGTCACTGTCCCTCGAACTGTGGTAGAGTTCGTTTTCGACTCTGACGGATGTTCATGACCGACGATCCATTTCTCGTTTCCCTCGTGCGCGCGCCCATCGTCTCGACGATTCGGGCCGTCAACAATGAAGCAACGCCCTGCGTGGCGTTTGCCTATCTTGGCGCCTATCTGCAGGCGAAGGGCTTCCGCACGCACATCGTCGACGGCATCGCCGAGGGCTTGAGCCGGTTTTGGCCTTTGCCTGAGTTTCCCGGCTATCAATGCCAGGGCTTGACCTTCGAGGAGGTGATCGAGCGGATCCCCAGGGAGAGCCGGGTGATCGGCTTTTCCACCATGTTCTCGGGCGAATGGCCGGTCGTGCGGAACCTTATCCGGGCGGTGCGCAAGCGCTTTCCCGACGCCCTCTTCGTCGCCGGCGGCGAGCATGTCACCGGGTTGACCGAATACAGCCTGCGCGACTGTCCGGAGATCGACGTCTGCGTCCGCGGCGAGGGCGAGCGGGCGCTCCATGAGATCTGCGAGGCCTACCGCGCGGGCCGTGGTTTCTCCGAGGTCGCCGGCGCCGCATATCTCGACGCCGATGGCGTTTTCGTCGAGGCCGCCTCCGAGCGCATCCGCGAGGTCAGCGATTTGCCCTGGCCGCTTTGGCCGGACGGCTACATGGAGCGCTTCTGGCAGGCGGGGAAATCCTACGGCGTCCAGACCGCGCGCGACATGCCGGTCGTCGCCTCGCGCGGCTGCCCCTATCGCTGCACCTTCTGCTCCAACCCGCAGATGTGGACGACGCGGTACATCCTGCGCACCGTCGACGACCTCATCGGCGAGATTAAGAGCCACATCACGCGCTATGACGTGACGGCGCTGCAATTCTACGATCTGACGGCGATTACCAAGAAACGCTGGACCCTCGAATTCTGCCAGCGCCTCATCGACGAGGGGCTCGACTATTTGAAATGGTCCCTGCCCTCGGGAACGCGCAGCGAGGCGCTCGACGCCGACACATTGGCGATGCTGAAGCGCACCAATTGCAACTATCTCGTCTATGCGCCGGAGAGCGGCTCGCCCGAGACCTTGGAGAAGATCAAGAAGCGCATTGATCTCGGCAAGCTGACCCAATCGGTGATCGAGGCGAAGCGGCAAGGGATCATCGTTCGGACCAATCTCATCATCGGCTTTCCGCACGAGACGCGGTGGAATATCTTCGAGACGATCCGCTACGGGCTCTACCTCGCGTGGAAGGGTGCGGACGAGGTTTCGATCAACATCTTCTCACCCTATCCCGGGACCGAAATCTTCGATGAGCTGCAGGCGAAGGGAGCAGTCGTCGTCAACGATGCGTACTTCCTGGCCCTGACCTCGCTAAACAGCGACTATACGAGTTTCAATCCGCTGACCTGCAACGACAATCTCGGCTCACGAGAGCTTGCGATCTATCGGATTGGCTTCATGCTCCTCAATTATGCCGTCGGCTATCTTCGCTATCCCTCGCGTATCTGGCGCACCATGCGCAACATCTTCTTCAGCGACGGCGCCGCCGCCACCGTCTTGGAGCACCGCCTCAAGGATGCGCGCAAAAAGGCAGTCGCTCGGCGAATGAGCGACCCCGCCGTCGGATAGATCGATGAACGCAATGTGCGGCCCGCGCCCAATTTCGATTGGAACGGCGGTGATCATGGCAGCCGTGATCTGGTCATGACGTGGAACGCGCCCGATCACGCGGCGTCCGTCGAGGCGCCGCCTGTCCTCGCCGCCGGCTCACCCGAACGCTTCGGCTACGAGTGGGACAGCTACTCCGAGCTTCGCCCCGAATATGAGGTGCAGTTCCGTGGCTGGACCACCCACCTTGCCGAAGCGGATTGGCGCGATCTGAACTTCCTCGATGTCGGCTGTGGCATGGGGCGGAACAGCTATTGGCCGATGCGCTACGGCGCCGCAAGCGGCGTTGCGATCGACGTCGATTCTCGCTCACTCGCCGCGGCACGGCGCAATCTCGCCGATTTTCCGGCGGTCACCGTGCGTCAGCTCAGCGCTTACGACATCGACTATCGTGACCGCTTCGACATCGCCTTCTCGATCGGCGTCATCCACCACCTCGAATTTCCCGAGCGTGCGGTTCGTGCCATGGCCGCCGCGGTCAAGCCCGGCGGCCGTGTCCTCATCTGGGTCTATGGGCGCGAAAACAATGAATGGATCGTCCGATTGGTCGACCCTTTGCGCAAAGCGCTCTTCAGTCGGCTGCCGATCGCACTCGTCCATCATCTCGCGCTCTACCCATCCCTGCTGTTGTGGCTGGGTCTGCGTCTCGGGATCGGGCGCATCGCGTATTTTCAGCTGTTGCGCCGGCTGCCTTTCCGCCATCTCCGCGCGATCGTCTTCGACCAGATGCTGCCCAGGATCGCGCATTATTGGCCGCGCGAGACGGCGATCGAGCTTCTGCGCCAAGCGGGGCTTTTCGATGTCCAGATCGCGTGGGTCAATGAGATGTCGTGGTCCGTCATCGGGCGCCGTCCCGACGGTGACGGCCGATGATCGGCGGAGCCGCGCACGCACCATCGTCCGTTTCTGCCCTGCCGGCGAACCTCATGGCGCTGCTACGCTGTCCGGCGACCGGGCGAGCGCTGACGCAACAGGGCGATGCGCTCGTGACGCGCGACGGCAACCATCGCTATCTACTCGCCGCTAACGGCGTCCCGCTCTTCGCGACAGAACTCTGCTCCGCCGATGCGCGCGCCCAGCAAGCGCATTACGAGACGATCGCCAGCGCCTATGTCGCGAACCTCGCCTATCCGCACACCGAGGAGTATTTGGCTTATCTCGATCGCGTCCTCCTCGAGGTGGTCTCGCCCGGACGGCTGGGAATTGTCGCCGAGATCTGCTGCGGTCGCGGCGAGGCCTTCACGCTGCTCGGTGATCGGATCGAGTGCGGCGTCGGCGTCGACATTTCGCCTTCGATGCTGGGCGAGGCCGTGCGCTGCCATCCCGGCGAGCGCTTCTGTTTCGTGCAGGGCGACGCGACGACTCTCCCTCTCGCCGACGCCTCCTTCGATGCCGTCTATATGTTGGGCGGCATCCACCATGTCGGCGATCGCCGAAAGCTGTTCTCGGAGATCGGGCGCATCTTGAAGCCCGGCGGACGCTTTTACTTTCGCGAACCGGTGAGCGATTTCATTCTCTGGCGCTGGCTCCGTGCCATTATCTATCGCTTATCACCGATCCTCGATCATGTGGGGGAACGACCGCTCCGTTATCACGACACCGTCCCCGTCCTCGCTGAGGCGGGGCTCGATTGCGGCATTTGGCGAACCCACGGCTTCCTCGGATTCTGCCTTTTCATGAACAGCGACGTGCTGTTTTTCAATCGGCTCTTCCGCTTCGTACCCGGGATCCGCGCGATCACGCGCGCCGCCGCGTGGCTCGACGATCGAATCCTCCGCTTCCCCCTGATGAGCCGTGCCGGTCTTCAAGTCGTGGGCGTCGCCGTCAACCGCCGCTCTGATCATCGACCCGCACGCGGCGCGACGCGCACATAGACGGTATCGTGCATTGGCCCTGTTAGAACCTCGTGACCGAGAATTCGCCCCGCCCGTCCGACGACATCAAGATGTCGCGCGAGCCTGCGCGGATGGTTGCCGCGATCGAGCCGAAAGAGCGTCCATTTGAAGAGATTGGGCGTCACCGGCAGGATCGCGTCGATGACGTGAAAAAAACCGCCTGGGCGACACACGCGCAGCGCCTCTGCCACCATGCGTGTCACCCCGTCATCGTCTAGATGATGCATCGTCGCAATGGTGACGACTTCATCGAACGAGCCATCGGTGAACGCAAGGCGCGTGCAATCCATCACCTCGAACGTGCCGGATTGGCTGGCGCGGGCCTTTTCAATGTATCCAGGGTTGATATCGACCCCGGTATAAGCGCCCGGAAAGCAAGGGCGGAAACTGCCGATGCCGCACCCGAGATCGAGAATCGTCGTATCGGCGTGCGGACGCACATTGCGCTCGATGAGCTGGCGATAGCGATCGATCGTCGGCTGACCCAACCGCTGGTAAAGGGCGAAGATCTGGGCGATTTCGAAGAGGCGATAAATCGGCGCAAGGGCAAACCTCACGGGGACGCCCCCTGCGGCTGATTCTCGGCGAGGCTGCCATCGATGTTCTCGATGACGGCGCGGTTCGGATCGAAGACGCCGGCCGACAGGCGCACCTTGTATTTGAGCAGCGAGAGATAAATGATCGGGTCGTTCCTCGGTCCGACTGCGGTGCGCAGGAAATAGCGGTCGTCCGCGGCCTCGAGACGGGAAAAGAGCGGATCGCGCCGCGGATCGGGATCGCCACGGAGGGAGGCAAGTTGCACGGCACCGCGCGCAAGGCCCGACGCCCAAGCCGCGAGCGGCATCGCGCGACCCTCGACGCGGACGACGGCCAGAAGCGCCACGGCGACGAGGGCGAGGATCGCGCCATTCTGCACGACCACGCGATCGCATCGGGTCTCACAGGTGAGGCCCGCAAATGATCCCAGCAGAACCAGCGTGACGCTGATCGCGACCGCAGGGGCGAGATAGCCCGGAGCCAGCAGGATCACCGTCATGCCGGGCTCGAAGAAGGTATGTCCCGCGAGGTCGAGGATCGGTGGGATCTGGCCGATCGCGGCGAGGATCGCGGTGAGGAGAACCACCCGCGCGCAAGGTCGCCACACGGGCTCGGACCGCGACAGAAGATAGAGTCCCGCGGCGAAGAGCCCGCCGGCAAAGAGCGCGCCGGGAAGGAGCCGATCCGACTCTAAGATCGCGCGCAACGTCGTTGCGAGGTCGGTCCCGGCGCCGAACGCATTGAAGACGAGCGCGCTGTAAATACGCGATGCCAAGGCGACGAGCGCCGACACGCCTAGAAGCCATGTCGCCTCACGCCGCTTCAGCCAGACGACGAGTTCGACGAGAAGCAAGGCGGCCGCGATCAACCCGGCGACCGAAATATGGAACAAGGCGAAGATGGGCAGGAGGAACACCAAGCGGCCATTCGGCCGATAGGCCAAATACGCGAGAAGCGGCGCGGCGATGAGAAAGATGTTGCCGCGCGGCGCGGTGTGCGTCACCAGCGCGAAGAAATTGTTCGGGCTGACGAGCAGGAAGAGGACGAGACCGATCGTGATGCCGATGATGTGGCCGGTGCGTCCGATGATGCACGCGGCGGCGATGAGGATACCGAAACCCGCGACACCGAAACACCAGACCAGGAACGGATCCCGAAGGAGGATGCGGCCTGCCAACGCAGCGAGGATGAGGACGGCGCTGCCGCAGAGCAATTGCCACGGGTGCTCTCGCGCAAAACGCCCGCGTAGGCTCTCCGCAATCCTGCGCGCGGCCGGTAGATGGGCGAGCGCCGCAGCGGCGCCGATCCCGATCGCCAGCACCGCGACACGTCGCCAGGTCATGCTGGTGCCGATGTCGAGTTGGCCGAACCCGATCGCCCTCCCCCACACGAAAGCCGGCGCGCTCGCCAGAAACACCGCGGCCAGGGCAAGACGCAGAAAGGCCGGCAGGGTAGCGCTGACAAGGAGAAAGATGCCAAGGGCGATGCCGAATCCGGTAGCGACAGCGCCGATCGCCGCCGCACTTGCGGCGATCGCGAAAGCCTCGCCCTCGTGGAGTGCGATGGTCCGGCCGAAGCCGGCATAGAGCGGATAATTGAAGAACAAATCCGAGTGCAGCAATTGCTGGTAAGGCGGGCACCATTTCTTGTCCTCGGGAGGACAATTTGCGATCGCGCCTTCCTCAAGTCGCTTCACAAACGGATCACCCGGTTGGACACGAAAGCCGGTACCGAGGGCGTATTGCGGATCGTTTCCGAAGGTGAACCCCTCAAAGCCCGAGAGCCAAACCGCGACGATCGCGAGGAGGCCAACGCCAAGGGCAAGCCAATCGAGCGGCAGCGCGACAGACGACCGCGGCATCAACGGGACCTCGACGACGCGAGGCGGTAACGCGCCGCGAGGCTCGGCACGCCGTCATCGCAGATGACGCACCGCTCCTCGACAAGGGCAATGAGATGCGCAAAGACGGAGCGACCGGCGGCACCCGCGAGCCGTGGATCGAGCCCCTGATAGATCGCCTTCACCAGCGCCGGAATCATCGTTTCGCCCGCCGCAAGCTGCCGCAGGATCGCGTCCGTCCGTTCCTGACGATGCGCGATGAAGGCTGCGACATGGCGCTTCGGCTCGGTGATCGCGGGACCGTGGGTCGGCCAGAAGACGGCATCTTCGCGGGGCTGCAGCTTGTCGAGCGAGGCAAGATAATGACGCATGTCGCCGTCGGGCGGCGACACGACGCTCGTCGACCACCCCATGACGTGATCCCCGGAGAAGAGGACGCGCTCCTCGGGAAGCGCGAAACAAAGATGGTTCGAGGTATGGCCGGGCGTCTCGAGCGCGGCAAGATGCCAGCCCGGCCCACCCACCGTGTCGCCCTCGCGGAGCACCATATCCGGGACGAAGGCCCGATCGCCCCCCTCTTCGACACCGTGTCCCGAGGCATCGCCGCCATGCGGACCGAAACCGAAAGTCGGAGCGCCGATCGCGCGCTTCACCGCGGCTGCAGCCGGCGAGTGGTCGAGATGCGTGTGCGTCACCAGGATGTGGCTGACCGTCTCGCCGCGCAACGCATGCAGCAGCGCCGCGACATGGTCGTCGAGCGCGGGTCCGGGATCGATGATCGCGACCGTGCCGTGGCCGACGACATAGGTTCCCGTCCCCTTGAAGGTGAAGGGGCCGGGATTGCGCGCGACGATCCGACGGATGAGCGGCGAGACGGCTTCGAGCTTGCCGTATTCGAAGGAAATGTCGCGGCGGAACGGGATCTCGACCATGGCGCGTCAGGGCCGCACGAGCTTGTCCGCCGCGACCTCGGTGACGCCGTAGCCGGCGCCCTCGGGAATGCGGAAGACGATGCCCGCTTCGGTGCGCACGACCTCCGGCGTGATGGTCACCACCGCCTCCCGCCGCGCCCGATCCAACGCCTCCGCCACCGTACGGCTTGACCCGAGTTTCGCCAGATTCATGTGCGTCGCGAAGACGAGCTTGAACCGCCCCGCCGCGGCGCCGCGCAACGCCGCGTCCGGCGTTGTCCACACCGCCTCGACGATCTCGCGGCCGTCATGGATCGGCTCTTGGCCGGGCGGCGCCGGCGCCAGGAAGAAATGCGTGTCGAAGCGTTTCGGCCGATCGATCGGCGTGATCCAATGCGCGTAGTGGACGAGCGTATCGGTCGCGAGCGCGAGCCCGTTCGCGGCGAGGAGAGCGCCGAAACCGAGCGGTGTCCCCGCCTCGTCGTGATGCTTCTGAAGGCCGGCGACCTCGTCCCGTCCGAGCGGAGATCCATTCTTGCCGCGTGCGAGCAGGATACCGCTTTCCTCGAAGGTCTCGCGGATGGCGGCGATCCGGAAGCCGAGCGCAGAGGCGTCAGCATCGCTGCCCCGCGGGCAATGGCCGCGCAAAGCCGCATCCTCGGCGTCGACCTTGCCGCCGGGAAAGACGAGCGCGCCCGCGGCAAAGCCCGATTCCTCGTGGCGCACCGTCATCAGCACCTCGATCCCCTCGGCGCCGTCGCGCAGCAGCAAAAGGGTCGCGGCGGGCCGCGGGATGACGGGATCAGGCATGATGCGAAGGTTCTCCCGCGGCGGATGGGGCGCCGGTGGCGTATCAGCAACCTCGACCTCAGATCAAGGGGAACCTGCGCTGCCCGTCAACGAGCGCCTCCTTGCGTCGAAAGAAGGCGGCGGTCCCGCTCGGCCGCCCGATGGCGCGTCCACAGCCGGTCGCCGGCGAGAAACATCGCCGAAGCGGCCAGCGAGACGCCGAGCGCGGCGACGAGCGCTTGCGGCGCGCCGAGCGGCTCGGCAAGAAGATGGAGCGCCAGCGCGCAGGCGGAAAAGCAGGGCATCGCGACCAGCGCGCCGCGCAGCGCGCGCGCCGCGACCGCGCCGCCATACCGCCAATGCATGATGAGGCCGAGCGTCGTCAAGGTGACGGGAAAGGTGATGGTGCTCCCGGTGAGACGCGGGCCGATGACCTGGCTCACCGTCACGACCAGCGCAACCAGCGTACCGGCGAGAAGCGCGCGGAAGATGAGATCGCGCAAGCTCATCGGCCTCGCCGTGGGCAGGGTCGCGCTCGCGCGGTCGCGTGTCAGCCGGAGGCAGAGGCTGAAGCTCGCGATGTTGAGGAGGAGCGCGCTCCACCAGAAGAGCTCGACGCGCTGCAGCAGAGCGGCGAGAAGCGACCAGACCGCGAGGCTGAGAAGAACGCTCGCCACGGCGCCGAGGAAAGGCGCGAGACGCACATAGACGGCGAGAAAGACCGCCGTGACGGCGGCGATGCCGAAGCTGTAAAGCGCGCTCCGCGCGATGAAGGCGTCGCTCGCCTGGCGGGCGAGAAAGACATAGCCGGGTCCGGCGGAGACCGGCAGCGCGATGATGATCCCGCCGATGAGGGGACCGGAGCGCTCGGCCGCCACCGAGGCCGCGACGATCGTCGCGCCGGTGATCAGCACCTTGGTCAGGAGGTAGAGGATGGTCTCGGTCACGAGGGTCGGCGGCAGTGGTTCCGTATCGCAGGATTCTCGATGACGTCCCACGGCGCAATCGCTATCACTGCATGGGTGATGCCAAAGATCAGGAGGGAGAGATGAACCGCGTTCTCATCACCGGAGCCGCCGGCAACATCGGCAAGGTGCTGCGTCAGGGGCTGCACGGGCGCTACAAGCTGCTGCGTCTCTCCGACACGGCGCCGCTCGGCAATGCCAGCGCGGGCGAGGAGGTCGTGACCGCCGACATCCGGGACTTCGCCGCGACCAAGGCCTCGATGGCGGGGATCGATTGCGTCGTTCATCTCGGCGCCGTGCCGATCGAAGGACCGTGGCAGAACATCCTCACCATCAACATCGACGGCACCTACAATGTCTTCGAGGCAGCGCGCCAGCAAGGGGTGAAACGCGTCATCTTCGCCTCGTCGAACCACGCGATCGGCTATTACCGGCGCACGCAGCGGATCGACGATACGGCGCAGCCGCGCCCCGATTCGCGCTACGGCGTCAGCAAGGCCTTCGGCGAGGGGCTGGGGCACATGTACGCCGACAAGCACGACATGCAGGTCGCGTGCCTGCGCATCGGCACCTTCCGCGAGCGGCCGGTCGAGCGGCGCCATCTCAGCACCTGGATCAGTCATCGCGACATGGTCCAGCTCGTGCAGCGCTGCATCGAGGCGCCGCAGCTCCATTTCCTCATCGCCTACGGCGTCTCCGCGAACCCGCGCAGCTTCTGGGACAATTCCGCGGCAGCCCGGCTGGTGGGTTACGTCCCGCAGGACAACGCCGAGAATTTTGCCGCCGAGCTTTTGGCGCAAGAGGAGCCGAAGGACCTCGTCAACGTGACCTTCCAGGGCGGCCCGTTCTGCTCGGACGAGTTCGATGGCGACGCAAGCCTCATCGGGTAGGCGGGCCATGATCGACGCCTTCAACCCGCCGGATGTCTGGCAGCCCTTCGGCGCCTTTTCGATGGGCGTTATTCAAGGAAACGCCAAGTCGTCCATCTCAAAGGACAAGTTGCGCTCAACCGCGCCGGCCAGGTGGTCGGCGCGGGCGACATGCGGGCTCAGACCCGCCAGGTCCTCGAGAATATCCGAACCGTCCTCGCGCATGTCGGCGGCGTTATGGGCGACGTCGTTTCGCTGACGCATTACGTCACCGACATCAGAAGGTTCATGGAAACCGGTGACATCCGGCGCGAATTCTTCGCCGCGCCCTACCCAGTGACGACCACGGTGCAGGTGGCGGCGCTTTACCATCCCGAGCTCGTCGTCGAGATCACGGCGCTGGCGGAAATTCCCCGCGATCGCTTCAAGCGGCCCTGAGTGTCATTACGTAGGAGCGCGTCATTGCGAGCCTTGGGCGAAGCAATCCAGCAGCCGCGCCAGTGCATCGATTGCTTCGCTGCGCTCGCAAAGACGGTTGCTCCGTGTCGGACGCTCAGCTCCCGCCCAGCTTCTCCGCCTCGGGGAAGTAGATGTCCTTCCAGCTCTCCGCCCTTACCTTCACCGTGCCGATCCGGTACATGAAATCGGCGATCTTCTTCATCGCCATCGGCTGCAGGGTGAAGGTGATCTCCGGGTCGTTCATCATGCCCATCAGGAGATCCATCGGCGTCTTGTCCTTGGTGACGCGGACATAGGTTTCGGCCGCCGAGTGCTTATCCTTGTTGATCCAGGCATTCGCTTCCTCGAGCGCCGCCAGGATCGCGGCGAAAGTCCTAGGGTTCTCCTTGCGGAATTTCGCCGTCGCCGCGATCGAGACGAAGGTCATGCGCTCGCCGAGGATGTCGTTCGAGCTCAGCACCTTGTGGATGCCGGGCGTCCCCAGCTCCATCTCCTGGTAGGGGGGCGACGAGAAGTGGCTGTCGATCTCGCCGCCGCGCGAGAGGAGCGCGGTCAGCGCGTCGGGATGCGCCATCGAGACGGTGAGCGGATCGAGCTTGGCGTAATTGGCGTCGCCGAAGGTCTGCGCCGCCGCCATTTCCAGCATCAGCGCCTGCATCGCGACCTTGACCGATGTGACGGCAATCTTGTCGCCGTCGCGGTAATCCTTGATCGTCTGGATGCGCGGATTGCGCGTCACCAGGAAGAGCGGCATCGAATTGAGACCGCTGACGCCGCGCACGTCGATATTGCCGCGGGTCTTCGCCCAGATCGTGACCATGCCCGCGGGACCGACCGCGACGAGATCGACGGCACCCGAGATCAGCGCCTCGTTCATGGCGCCGGGTCCGCCCAACGTCGCCCATTCGACCGTGATGTCGCCGAGGCCCGCGGCCTTCGCGTGCTTCTCGATGAGCCTTTGGTCTTCCATGACGACGAGCTGAAGATAGCCCAAGCCATATTGCTTCGAGGCGTGGACGACGCTCACCTCGGCGTGCAAGGGCGCGGCGATGAGGGCGAGCGCGATCAGGGTCGCTCTTGCGAGCCAGGACATTTGACCTCCCCGGGATTTGTCTTCTTCTGCGTCTTACGATAGAGCAGAAACCAGCGCCGTCAAAGTTAGCCACCCCCTGCGGCGCCCGAGAGCCATGCGGCGGCGCCGAGCCCGGCGGCGCGGCCGAGAGCGAAGCATGCGGTGAGGAGGTATCCGCCGGTCGGCACTTCCCAATCCAGCATCTCGCCGGCGCAGAAGATTCCCGGCAAGTCGTGGATCATCCAGAATTCGTCGACGGAAGCGAGCGTCACCCCGCCGGCACTGCTGATCGCCTCGGCGATCGGGCGCGGCGCGCGGAGGCGCAGCGGCAATGCTTTGATGGCGGCGGCGAGCACATCCATCGTCACGAAGCTTTCAGCCGGAAGGCACTCACGCAAGAGGCCGGCCTTGACCCCTTCGATGCCGGCCCTTCGCCGCAAATGCTCGGCCATCGACCGGCTGCCGCGTGGCCGGTCGAGCTCGCGCGCGAGCCGCGCCGCGTCGCGGTCGGGGGTGAGGTCGAGCAGCAATTCCGCCGTACCGTCGCGCTCGATCCGGTCGCGGAGCGCCGCGGCGTGGGCGTAAACTGCGCTGCCTTCGATTCCGGTCTCGGTGACGACGAACTCGCCGCGGCGGCGGTCCCCCGCGACGGTCAACGCCACGGCTTTGACGGGATGACCCGCGAAACGGCCGCGGAAATGCGGGCTCCACCCGACATCGAAGCTGCAATTCGCCGGACGCAGCGGCGCGACCGCGACGCCGCGTCGGCGCAGCAGCGCAACCCAGGCGCCATCGGAGCCGAGCTGCGGCCAGCTCGCACCGCCAAGCGCGAGAATGACGGCGTCCGCCGCGACGCTGACCTCGCCCGCCGGCGTCGTGAAACGGAGCGCCCCGTCGTCGCACCATCCGATCCAGCGATGGCGCATATGAAACCGCACGCCCGCCTCGCGCAGCCGCCGCAGCCAGGCGCGCAAGAGCGGCGCCGCCTTCATGTCGGTCGGAAAGACGTGGCCGGAGCTGCCGATGAAAGTGTCGATCCCGAGATCTTTCGCCCAAGCCCGCACGGCATCGGGATCGAAACCTCGGAGGACCGGTCGTAGCCGTTCCGCCGCGCTGCCGAATCGGCTCAAGAGCCGCTCGAACGGCTCGGCATTGGTGAGGTTGAGGCCGCTCTTGCCGGCCATCAGAAACTTGCGGCCGACCGACGGCATCGCATCGAAGACAAGAACGCGCCGGCCGGCAGCCGCGACCGTCTCGGCGGCCATGAGGCCGGCGGGGCCGCCGCCGATGATCGCGACGGTCACGATCTTGCCGCCACTATCCGCGGATGCGGCGGCGGTGTGGGTCGTAGAAGGGCGCGAGCGAAGCGGTGGCGGCGACGCGCTCGCCGGCGATCTCGATCTCCCAAGTTCCGCCGGCGATGAAATCGCGCGTCGCCACCTCGCGATGCGTTACATACCCCATACCGAGGGCGCGGCCCAAAGTGTGGGCGAACATACCCGAGGTGATGCGGCCGAGGATCGTGCCGTCCCGCACGATCGGCTCGTCGTGATAGAGCAGCTTCGCGGGATCGGCCAGCGCGAATTGCACGAGGCGCCGGCCGAGTCCGCCTTCGCGCTGGCGCAGAAGCGCCTCGCGGCCGATGAAGCCGCCCTTCTTGTCGAAGGCGACGGCGAAGCCGAGCCCCGCTTCGAGCGGCGTGTCCTCGTCGCCGATGTCGTGCCCCCAATGGCGGTAGCCGCATTCCATGCGCAGCGAATTCATCGCATGATAGCCGGCGAGGGCGAGCCCGAGATCGCTTCCTGCATCGCGGATGGCATCGAAGACGCCCGCGGCGAATTCGCTTGGGATGTAAAGCTCCCAGCCGAGCTCGCCGACATATGTGAGGCGCGAGGCGCGCGCGCGTGCGTAGGCGAGATCGATCTCGCGCGACGCGCCGAAGGGGAAGGCCGCATCGGAGAGATCATCTCGCGTCAGGCGCTGGAGCAAGGTGCGCGCTTGCGGTCCCATCACGCCGATGACGGCATAGGCCGAGGTGACGTCGACGGTGTGGACGCGCACATCCTGGGGAATGTGCGTTCTGAGCCAATGGAAATCGCGCGTCTGACTCGTCGCCGAGGTAACGACAAGGAAAGAATCCTCGGCGAGCCGCGCCACCGTCAGATCGGCCTCGATGCCGCCGCGCTCGTTGAGCCATTGGGTGTAGACGACGCGGCCGGGCGCGACGGCGACGTCGTTGGCCGAAAGCTGCGAGAGCACCTTTTCGGCGTCAGGCCCCTCGACGAGAAACTTCGCGAAGGAGCTTTGGTCGAAGAGGCCGACCCGCTCGCGCACGGCGCGATGCTCGGCGGCGGAGGGCTCGAACCAGTTCTGCCGGCCATAGGTATACTCGTACCGCGGCTCGGTGCCGGGCGGCGCGTACCAGTTCGGCCGCTCCCATCCCGCCGCCTCGCCGAAGCAGGCGCCGAGCGCGGCGAGGCGATCATGCAGCGGCGACCGCCGCACGCCGCGCGCCGTCTCGTATTGGCGGAACGGCCAGTGCATGGCGTAAAGGAGGCCCAGCGTCTCGACCGTGCGGTCATGGAGATACCGGCGATTGCCTTGGAACGGCATCACGCGTCGGATGTCGACGTCCCAGAGATCCATCGGCGGATGGCCATGCGCCATCCACTCGGCCAAGACCTTGCCGGCGCCGCCCGAGGATTGGATGCCGACCGAGTTGAAGCCCGTCGCGACGAAGAGGTTCTTCAGCTCCGGCGCCTCGCCGAGGAGGTAGCGGTCATCCGGGGTGAAGCTCTCCGGCCCGTTGAAGAAGAGCTGAAGCCCGGTCTCGGCGAGAACCGGGATGCGGTGGACGGCGTGCTTCAGCGCCGGCTCCAGATGCTCCCAATCCTCGGGGAGCTGGTCGAAGCAGAAGCTCTCGGGAATGCCGTCCATGCCCCAGGGTTTCGCCACCGGCTCGAAGCAGCCTACGAGAAGCTTTCCCGCGTCCTCCTTGGCGTAGATCGTGCCCGAGGGGTCGCGCAGGGTCGGCGTCTCAGGCGAAAGGCCGGGGATGGGCTCGGTCACGACGTAGAAATGCTCGGCTGCATGCAGCGGCACGTTGACGCCCGCCGCGCGCGCCAGATCGCGCGACCACATGCCGCCGCAGAGCACGACGAACTCCGCCGCGATCTCGCCTGCGGTGGTCGCAACGCCGACAGCGCGCCCGCCCTCCTGCCGCA
Organism: Allostellaceae bacterium; assembly: GCA_041488295.1. Taxonomy (GTDB): domain Bacteria; phylum Pseudomonadota; class Alphaproteobacteria; order ATCC43930; family CGMCC-115725; genus URHD0088. The sequence continues at coordinate 23,023 of JBGPOZ010000017.1, read as the reverse complement.
CCGCCGTCACGGCGACGTTCTCGAAGATTTGCGCGCCCTTCATCCGAGCGCCCTTGGCGAGCGCCTGCGCCGTGTCGACGGGGTTGGTCTTGCCGTCGGTCGGCAGGAAGATGCCGCCGACCAGATCCGCTGTGTTGAGGAGCGGCCAACGCGCGCCCGCCTCATCCGGGCTCAATACCTCGGCGGCGAGGCCGAAGGAATGCGCCATCGAGACGCCGCGTTTCAGCTCCTCGAAGCGCTCCATGTCGGCGGCGACGGCGAGCGAACCGGTTTGCCGGAAGCCGGTGGCGGTTCCCGTCTCCGCCTCGAGGTTGCGGAAGAGCTCGGCGCTGTATTGCGCGAGCCGCGTCATGTTGTAGGTGGCGCGGAGCTGCCCGACGAGCCCCGCCGCGTGCCAGGTCGTCCCGCAGGTGAGCTGGCGCCGCTCGAGGAGAACGATCTCGGTCCAGCCGAGCCGCGTCAGATGATAGGCCGCGCTGCAGCCGATGATGCCGCCGCCGATGATGACGACCCGCGCCGACTTCGGAATGCTTGCCGCCATGCCGCATCTCCATCCCTTGGTGCATCCTTCGCCCCTCGCATTGTGGCGGCGACGGCGCGCAACGGAAAGACGTGTTCTGGCGAAGCCTTTACGATAAAGTCACCTCTGCGGAGCAAGCTACGCTGTTCGTTTGTAAAGGGGGACTCTGCAATGGTCGGTCAGCGCTTCGGTTTCGGCGCGGTATCCTTTGCCGCGTCAATGGTGGTCGGTGCGGGTGTGGCGCTCTCAGCCGCCTGCATCTCGCCACGCGACTTCGAGGCACATGCGGTCTACGCGTTGCGGACTCAAGTTCTGGTCGGCGCGCAATCCTGCCACATGCTCGATCGCTTCAACGTTTTCGCCAAGCGCTTCGGCGGCGAGCTCGTGGCCGAGGGGCAAATCCTGCACGGCTACTATTTGCGGGCCTACGGCAAGAGCGGCGACAGCAAGCTCGACGATTTCGTCACCGGGCTCTCCAATGCCTCTTTCGTCAAAGGCAGCGAGGCAGGCGATTTCTGCGGCGCGACGGCGGCGCTGTTCGACAGCATCGACGCCCTGCCGGCGGGTCAGCTCGCGGCCTTCTCGCAGCGACATGCGCCGCCGGCGCTGCCGGCGATGGATGTCTGCGGCGCGACTCGGACCGCGGTCGCTCCGCAATAAACCGCTCGCCGATCAGCGAAGATCGATAGGTCGACAGAGAAGGGGCCTGCCGCAAGCGGCAGGCCCCTTCGAACGTTCTTAGCGACCGGCCGCCTTCAGCGGATTTGCGGCAAGGGGTGCCGCGTGCCGCAACCGAAGAGGTCCTTCTTCGGTTTCGGCGCCGGCTCGTGGGCGAGCGGCGCGTTCGCATCGGTTTGATAAGTCACCATGACGACGCGGTTTGCAGGATCACGAATACCGTCCGCGGTCGGCACGATGAGGGCAGTCTTGCCGATCGGCACCGTGCGGATCGCGACGTTAGGCAGCCCCCGCTTCTTCAGCTCGGCAATGACCGCGTAGGCACGGCATTCGGAGAGACCGTAATTGTAGTCCTCCGGCCCCGCCGCATCGGCTCTCCCCAGCACGTCGATGCGCGCCGGTCGCAACGTTTTCACTTGATTGACGATGAGATCGAGCGCCGCAGTTTGCGCCGCGACGGTCTGAGCGCGATCGTTGTTCTCGCCCGGATTGAGCAGGTCATACCGGTCGAAGGCGAAATAGACGACACCTTCGGCACACAGCGTGCCATTGGCGCGGCGGCTCGTCGGATCGCTGCATTCGGCTACCGGCGTCGGCGGCGGCGGTAGGGGCGCGGCACCGGGATTCGGCTTGCAGGCCTCGGCGTCGGCGTATTCGTGCTCGGACAACTCTTCGATCCAGCAGTCGAATTTGACCTGTTGCGCTGCCGCCCCCTTGGGGTCCGTCTGCTTCATCGCCTCGATCTGCGACGGGAGGCCGGTGCGCATCGCGACCACCGCCTGCCGATCGTTATCGTCGAGCGACCAATTGGCGGGGTCTTCGAGCGGTACCGACCGCCCCCTCCCCGCGGCAATCGCCTTGCGATAGAAGAGATCGGAATTACGATAGTCGAACTCGCTGTATTGGTTGGCGCCGAAATCCCTGTAGCCATCGACCAGCCCCTGCTGGAACGGATCGGCGACCGGGGCCAGCCTTTGCGCCTCTTGCTGTTTGTAGCCGACGGTGAAACTCGAGCAGGCGGCCATCAGCATGGCGGCCAATACTGGCAGAACCATTTGGATTTTCATTGGCTGTTCCTCCACCGGGCGACGGGCATGTCGGTGCACTCCTAGTTTACTTTTCGGTTGAATTTAAGGTAATTCGACATTGATATTCGACAAGGTGACCAGAACCAATATGTACCTCTAATTTTTTCTCCCTATCACATTTTGGCAATATCGTCTTCGAATCAATTTGTGCAATGACCCCTTTGCGTGACGCGCCCGTCGCCCGCGGCGCGGCCAGTGGCGGCGCTGCGCTCTGCGTCACGAATGCCCTCGTCATGGCAAGCGGCGCCGTCTTCCAGCCGCTGGATGAGACCGATGACCGCAGGCGCACGCATCTATAGCAGCGATGTTTGCGAGATCGCGCTTACCGTGCTGCCGATCGCCGCGGCGATCGGCAGCACCTGCGCGTTGCGGCTGCGAGTCGGCGACAAACGCTAGCTCCGCTCACCCCTTCCGCGCATAGCCCTTCGCCGACATGCACCGGGCGAGGATCGCATCGCCATTGGAGCGCTCGCTTGCCGCCATCTCGTCGCGATGGAGGGTGAGGGTCCCCAAGCGCTGCCAATCGCCGCCCCGCGTCGCCAGGATGTCGGCATCGATCCCGGCGTCGCGGCGCGTTGCCGCTCGGGCCTCGCTGCGGCATTCGGCGAAATCTCGGGAGATTTGCTCATCCGCGGCGTCGGGTTTGGTCCACCGCCCGCCTCCGTCGACGCAGCCGGCGAGCAGCAGGAAGAGCACCAAGACAGCTGATTGCCTCATGTCACGCCTTCCTCGCCGGGCACCCGGTTACCCGGGTTTGCGCGCTCTCAACAAACAATTAACGCCTGCCGGTCTAGAAGGTAAGGGATGACCGTTCGCCTCCCGTCTTTCGGCCTTTTCGCCTTGGCGCTGCTTCTGACCGGCTGCAACGCCTGGCAGAACCGCGCCGAGTTCGCACCGCCGGAAAGCCGCTGGCCGCAGAATGGGCCGAGCGCGGTCGAGTTCATCGCGCCGCCGCCCGCCATCCGCAGCGTCCATTGCTATCGCACTCTCGCCACGGTCGATTGCTACGCCGAGAAACAGCCGGATCGCTATAGCGGCTTCACCGGAACCTATCCAGCGGATTGATCGGTCTTCCCGACACCCATTGATTGACGAAGCTCTTCGTCCATCATAGCCTCAGCATCGATGGTTCCCCGTCAGGGGATGAAAAGGGAACACGGTGCGCGCCCTCGCGGCGCAATGCCGTGGCTGTCCCCGCAACTGTAAGCGGTGAGCCGCGCGCCGGAAAGCCACTGGGAAACCGGGAAGGCGGCGCAAGGCACGAAGCCGCGAGCCAGGAGACCTGCCATCTTCCGTGGTCACGCGCGGGCGCATCGGGCGGGTTGGACCGATGGGGACCGGGTTTCGCCGTCAGGCGAGGTTTGGGCCTTTCGTTCGCGGTGACGCGCCGCGACCGTCGAGGCCCGCCATGACTCCGTCGACTCTCATCTTCGCCGCAGTCGCTCCGCTCTTCTGCCGCCGCGCTTCAATGCGCCCCGCCCGCGCGACCTTGTAGACCGCAGACGCGCGTGCTTCGCCATCTCCAATTGGTGTTCAGCGACAGCGGGGGCGACGTGAAAAGCAAGATCGTCGGCATCTATCTCATTCTCGCCGCCGCGAATTTCGCGGCTTGGGCCTGGGCGCTCATCGCCTTCCGCGATCACCCGGTCCTCCTCGGCACGGCGCTTCTGGCCTACGGATTCGGCCTCCGCCACGCCGTCGACGCCGACCACATCGCGGCGATCGACAATGTGACGCGCAAGTTCATGCAGGAAGGAAAGCGCCCGGTCGGGGTCGGCTTCTATTTCTCGCTCGGCCATTCGACCGTCGTCGTCCTCGCGACGGCGGTGATCGCGGCCGCGACAATTGTGCTGCAAGGCCGGTTCGACAGTTTCAGGGAAGTCGGCGGCATCATCGGCACCTCGGTCTCGGCGCTCTTTCTCTTTGCGATCGCGATCGTCAACATCATCGTGCTCGCCGCCGTCTACCGCACCTTCCAGGCGGTGCGGCGCGGCGAGCGGCTCATCGAGGACGATCTCAACGCCTTCCTCGCGCGGCGCGGCATCCTCGGCCGGATCTTTCGCCCGCTGTTCCGACTGATCGGCAAGAGCTGGCACATGTACCCGCTCGGGTTTCTCTTCGGTCTCGGCTTCGAGACCGCGACCGAGGTCAGCCTCCTCAGCATCGCCTCCGTCGAGGCCACCAAGGGTCTCTCGGCGTGGTCGATCCTGGCGTTTCCGGCGCTCTTCACCGCCGGCATGTCGCTCATCGACACGACCGACAGCGTCCTCATGCTCGGCGCCTATGGCTGGGCCTTCGTCAAGCCGATCCGCAAGCTCTACTACAACATGACGATCACCTTCGTTTCCGTCGTCGTCGCGCTTTTCGTCGGCGGCATCGAGGCGCTCGGGCTCCTGGTCGACCGGCTCAGCCTCGAGGGCGGGTTCTGGAGCTTCATCGGTACGCTGAACGACAATTTCGGCAGTCTCGGCTATGTCATCATCGGCATCTTTCTCGCGAGCTGGCTCGCCTCGATGCTTGTCTACCGCCTCAAACGATACGACGAGATCGAAATCATCGCCGAATGAGCGGGGACGCGGCGCCTTGAACCGATGGAAGGGTCTCGCACTCGTGATCTCGCGGGACCGCTCCTGGTTTGGACAGGACGATGAATGCCGGTTAGGTTGAGGGCGTAGGACGGCATCGAGGCGGAATGTCGTGACATTGCGCAGATTGCGGCGAAACGGGTTGGCGGCATGGTTCGGCCTGCTCGCCCTCGCCGTTCAGGCCTTCATTCCGGTTCACCTCGCCACGGCGATGGCGGCGAGCGGAGGTGGCATCGATGCGATCGCCGCCGTTCACCATCAACTGCACGCGCCGCTCGCGCACCACCTCCCGCGCGGGACGCCCCTCGATCACTCCCATGCCGGGCATATCGCCTGCCCGCTCTGCGCCGCTCTCCACGGCGCCGGCGCCGGCACGGCAACGCTTGCGGCTACGACGGCGCTGCCGCTCCCGGCCGATATCGGGTGTTTCCTCGCCCTTCCGGTTGCCGATCTCGACCAGCCGGCATCTCGCCCTGCCGCCTACCTTTCGCGCGCTCCTCCTTCCCTCGGCTGAATTGACGCCGCGCCGTGCACCGCCGCTCCCGCATCGGGTTCGGTCGTGCAACGGCAATTCAGTCAACCGAAGGAGATGTTCCATGACCCGTCATTCCATCGCGGCCGCCGTGCTCGGCGTCGCCGCCACATTGCCGCTCGCGAGCGGAGCACACGCCCATGGCGTCGCCGGCAAGCGCGTTTTTCCGACCACCCTCACGATCGACGATCCCGCGGTCGCCGACGAGGCGTCGTTCCCGACGGTGACGCGCCAGCGCAACGGCGCCACCGACACCAGCCCGCCGACGCGAACGACGCAGTACAGTTTCGAGTACGACAAGCGCATCACCGAGCATCTCGGCGTCGCCATCAACGACGGCTACTCGATGATCCAGCAGCTCGGCCAGAACAATCTCCATGGCTGGCAGAACCTCAATCTCACCTTGAAGTACCAACTGCCGGCGAACGCCGAGCACGAATTCCTCATGTCGGTCGGCGTCATTCGCGAGTTCGGCGGCACCGGGGCGGTCAATCAAGGGATCGCCGACGGCATTGGAACGACGACGCCCACGATCTATTTCGGCAAGGGCTTCGGCGATCTGCCGGACGCGGTCTCCTGGCTCAAGCCCCTCGCCGTCACCGGCACGTTCGGCTACCAATTCGCCGATGTGCCGACCAGCACGACGACAATCGTCGATCCGGACAGCGGCATCCCAAGCCTACAGGTGTCGCACAAACCCGACCTCCTGGTGATGGGCGCCTCGGTGCAATACAGCGTTCCGTATCTGCAGGCGAACATCAAAGACCTGGGGTTGCCGGAAATTCTCGGCCGCATCACGCCGCTCGTCGAATTCGCCTATACGACGCCGGCGACGACGAGCAACGGGCACATCACGCAAGGCATGATCTCGCCCGGCTTCGTCTATTCGGGCGACAGCTTTCAAATCGGCGTCGAGGCGCTGATCCCGGCAACCAAGGGCGCCGGCACCAATGTCGGGTTCATCGCCCAACTTCACTTCTTCCTCGACGACATCTTCCCGACGACGCTCGGCAAACCGCTTCTGGGGTTTTGACAATGCGCACAGCTCTCCTTCTTCTGACAATTTTCACGGCATCGCTCGCCCTGCCGCGGGATGCCGAGGCCCATGCCATGCTGAAGCGGGCGAGCCCGCGCGTCGGCAGCACCGTGGCGAAGGCGCCCGATGCCGTGCGGCTTTGGTTCAGCGAGGCGCTCGAGCCGACCTTCAGCACGGTGCAAGTACTGGATTCCAGCGGCGCCCGCATCGATCGCGACGACAAGCACCTCGATTCCAAGGATCATGCCCTCATGGAGATCTCCCTTCCGCAACTGAAGCCCGGCACCTACAAGGTGATCTGGCATGCGCTCTCGGTCGACACGCACGCGACCGACGGGAGCTTCACCTTCACCGTCGCACCGTGATCGGCTGAAGAAGCGGGAGTAATGAGGCGTGTCGGATCTCTGGATCGCCCTCGCGCGGGCAGTTCATCTCGGCACGTCCTTCTCGCTGTTCGGCTGTCTCCTCTTCCGCGTCTGGGTGGCGCGGCCGTCATTGCCGCGCTTTCGCGCCGCGGCCTCTGCCCGCGTCGAGGTGCGGCTCGACCGGCTGGCAATTTTCAGCCTCGGCGCCGCACTCGCCGCGGCCGTGGCTTGGCTCGTCGCCGAAGGCGCCGGAATGAGCGGCGCTTCGTTCGGCCAAATCGGTCCGGCGCTCGGCGCGATCGTGCTGGGGACGCAATTCGGCACGGATTTTCTCGTGCACCTCGCTCTTCTCGCCGCGGCCGGCGCATGTCTTCTCCTCGAGCGGCGTCGCGGCGACGCGGCGCGATATCCCGTCGGGGCACTTGCCGCGGGCTTCGCCGGCGCCGCGATCCTCGCCCTCGCCGCGATCGGCCATGCCGCGGCGATGACGGGATGGGAGCGGCCTTTGATGATGCTCGTCCAAGGCGTCCATCTCCTGGCCGCGGGCGCCTGGCTCGGCAGCCTCATTCCGCTTTTCGTGCTGCTCGGCCAGTGCGCGGGAACGCCGCCCGCCGCGATGGCGGCGCGGCGGTTCTCTGTCCTCGGCATCGTCTGCGTTTCGGCGCTCGCCGTGAGCGCGGCGGCCAATGGCTGGGTACTGGTCGGCGACATTCCCGGCCTCTTCGGCACGGCTTACGGCCGGTGGGCGCTCGTCAAGACGGCGCTCTTCGCGGCGATGCTCGGCCTTGCGGCGCTGAACCGATTCCGCTTCACCCCCGCCTTGGCCGGCGCCGACGCGGCCACGGCCACGCGGCATTTGCGCCGCAGCGTCGCCGGCGAGGTCGCGTTGGGCATTGCGCTGATCGTCGCTGCAGGATTGCTGGCGACAAGCGTGCCGGCGGCACACGCTCAGCCTTCGTGGCCGTTCTCGTTCCGCTTCAGCGCCGCAGCGATGGCGATCCCGGAGCTCCGCAGCGAGATCGTCACCGACCTCGCCTATGCCGCCGGCGGCGTTGCGGTGGCTGCCTTGGGTCTTTGGCGACGCGGCCTTCGCCTCGTCATCCCGGTCGGCCTCGCCTTCGCCGCCTGGTGCCTCGCGGCGCCCTTCAATCTTCTCTCGGTCGAAGCCTTCCCGACGACGTTCTACCAATCGCCGACCGGCGGCACTGCGGCGTCGGTCGCAGCCGGCGGCCGTCTCTTTGCCGAGCATTGCGCCACCTGCCATGGCCCGCATGGGCGGGGCGAGCCCTTCATGAAGCCAGGTGTCCCGGGAAGCATCGCCGATCTCACGGCCGCGCATGTTTACGACCATCTCGACGGCGAGCTCTTCTGGTGGATCGGCAACGGCATCGCCGGAACGCCGATGCCCAGCTTCGCCGAGACGTTCGTCGAGAGCGAACGCTGGAAACTCATCGATTTCATCCACGCCAATGCCGATGCCGCGCGCTTCTTGCTGTGGGTTCCGGGACCCTTTCCGCGCCCTCCGCCGGCGCCCGATTTTTCCGCGGAGTGCACCAGCGCCGGCGAGATCCAGCTTTCGGATCTGCGCGGCCGGATCGTCCTCTTGATCTTCTCGGCAAGCGGAGCGGCGACACGACTCGACCATGTCGTCGAGGCAACCCGCGATCAGACGGATGTGACGACGATCATCGTGCCGCTTGCCGGCGAGATCGCGCCGCGCGATGCGTTCTGCTCCAGCGCCGATCCCGCCATCGCATCAGCCTACGCCTACTATCGGGCGAGGGAGCCGGCGAAGCTCGCCGGGACCGGGTTTCTCATCGATGTCAACGGCACCTTGCGCGATGTGGTGCCGTATCTCGTCGCGCTCCCCCCGGTCGGTCTGCGGGCAGAGCTCGACAAGATTCGCCGCACGCCGAGCGTCGTCGCGGCGCAGCCGCACCTCCACCTTCATTGAACGCGCCGAGACGGAGGGTTTCTTGACGCAACGGCCTGCACCGGGAAAGACTGCCGGCCCTATCGATGAAGGAACTTAGGGATGATTTCGGCGAGCGACGGCGGGTGGCAATTCTGGATCGATCGCGGCGGCACCTTCACCGATGTCGTGGCGCGCAGGCCGGACGGCCGGCTGCTGACGCACAAGCTTCTCTCGGAAAATCCCGAGCAGTATCGAGATGCGGCGCTGCAAGGGATCCGCAATCTGCTCGGCCTTGCCGCCGACGCGGCGTTGCCTGTCGCGGCGATCGAGGCCGTCAAGATGGGAACGACGGTCGCGACCAACGCGCTTCTCGAGCGAAGGGGCGAGCGGACGGTCCTTGTCACGACCAAGGGTTTCGCCGACGCGCTGCGCATCGGCTACCAGAACCGGCCGAAGCTGTTCGTTCGCCGCATCACCCTGCCCGAGCTGCTCTACGAGCGCGTCATCGAGATCGATGAGCGGATGACGGCGGAGGGCGAGGTGCTGCGTGTCGTCGACCTCGGCGCGGCCCGCGCGGCGCTCGCAGAAGTGTTCGCAATCGGCATCCGCTCTGCGGCGATCGTCCTCATGCACGGCTACCGTTATCCGCAGCACGAGCGGCAACTGGCCGAGCTCGCCCATGCGATCGGCTTCACGCAAGTTTCGGTGAGCCATGCGGTGAGCCCGCTGATGAAGCTGGTGAGCCGCGGCGACACGACGGTGGTCGACGCTTACCTCTCGCCGATCCTCCGCCGTTACGTCGACCAGGTCGCGGCCGAGCTCGGCGAGACGAGGCTCATGTTCATGCAGTCGAATGGCGGGCTCGTCGACGCGCATTTCTTCCAGGGCAAGGATTCGATCCTCTCAGGTCCCGCGGGCGGCATCGTCGGCGCGGTCCGCACGGCGCAGATGGGCGGGTTTCCCCAGATCATCGGCTTCGACATGGGCGGCACCTCGACCGACGTCTCGCATTTCGCCGGCGAGTACGAGCGCACCTTCGAGACAGTGGTGGCCGGCGTTCGCATGCGCGCGCCGATGATGATGATCAACACGGTGGCGGCGGGCGGCGGCTCGATCTGCTTCTTCGACGGCGCGCGCTATCGCGTCGGACCCGAATCGGCTGCCGCCAATCCCGGCCCCGCCTGCTATCGCCGCGGCGGGCCGCTCACCGTCACCGATTGCAACGTCATGCTCGGCAAGCTACAACCTGCCTTCTTTCCGCATGTCTTCGGACCGCACGCCGATCAGCCGCTCGATCCCGCGGTGGTCGAGGAGAAATTCGCCGCGCTCGCGGCGCGGATCGAGGCGGCGACCGGCAATCGCCGCACGCCGCAAGAGGTCGCCGACGGCTTCCTCAGGATCGCAGTCGAGAACATGGCGAACGCCATCAAGCAGATCTCGATCCAGCGCGGCTACGACGTGACGGAGTACACGCTCTGCTGCTTCGGCGGCGCGGGCGGGCAGCACGCTTGCCTCGTCGCCGATGCGCTCGGCATGAAGCGGGTCTACATCCACCCCTTCGCCGGCGTCCTCTCGGCCTACGGCATGGGCCTAGCCGATCTGCGGGTCTTGAAGGAATCGCCGGTCGAAGCGCGGCTCGCCCAAGATCTTCTACCGCAACTCGAGCAAAAGCTTTCGGCGCTTGCCGAAGCGGGCAGCCGGGAGATGCGCGGCCAGGGGATCGCCGAGGCGCGCATCACGATCCTGAAGAAGGCGCACCTCAAATACGAGGGGACGGATTCCTCGCTCACCGTGACCTATGGCGACGTCGGGACGATCGTCGCCGGCTTCGAGTCGGCGCATCGGCAGCGCTATGGCTTCGTCATGGCGGAAAAGCCTCTCATCGTCGAGGCCGTGTCGATCGAGGTGATCGGCGCCACCGACACGACCGAGGATCCGACATATCCGCTTGTCGAGGGTGCGCCGCCGCCGGCGCCGCTTGCGGTGGCGAGCGCTTTCATGGAGGGCATCGCGCACGAGACGCCGATCTTCGACCGTGACGCGATGCGGCCGGGACAAAGCGTCGACGGGCCGGCGATCATTTACGAATCGACGGCGACGACGGTGGTCGAGCCGGGCTGGCGCGCGAGCCTCGACGAGCGACGATATCTCGTTCTGGAACGCGTCAAGGCGCGGGCGGAGCGGGTCGCGATCGGGACGCAGGTCGACCCCGTCATGCTCGAAGTCTTCAACAACCTCTTCATGGCGATCGCCGAGCAGATGGGCGTCGCGCTGCAGAACACCGCCTACTCCGTCAACATCAAGGAGCGGCTCGATTTCTCCTGCGCGATCTTCGACCGCGAGGGTGCGCTCATCGCCAACGCGCCGCACATGCCGGTGCATCTCGGCTCGATGGGCGAGAGCGTCAAGACGGTGATCGCAGCACGCGGAGAAATGCGCGACGGCCGCGGCATGATGCCGGGCGACGTCTACGTCCTGAACGCGCCCTACAATGGCGGGACGCACCTCCCCGACGTGACGGTGATCACGCCGGTCTTCGCGGAGGACGCCTATCGAAACGCCGGTATGAACCCTCTCCCCTCGGGGAGAGGGCAGGGTGAGGGGGAGGATCGACTTGGCTCGCTACCAAACCGTCGCGCGGCGGCTGGTCCCCCTCACCCAACCTCTCCCCAAGGGGAGAGGGATGGCGAAGAACGAGCCGATGAAGACGTCCTCTTCTACGTCGCCTCGCGCGGCCACCACGCCGATATCGGCGGGTTGACGCCGGGCTCGATGCCGCCGGCGAGCAGCGATGTCGAGGAAGAGGGCGTCCTCATCGACAATGTCCTTCTCGTCGATGCCGGCCGTTTTCGCGAAGCCGAGATGGTGGCGCTTCTCTCGTCGGGTCGTTACCCCTCGCGCAATCCGCAGCAGAACGTGGCCGATCTGAAGGCACAGATCGCGGCTTGCGAAAAGGGCGTGCGGGAGCTGCACCGCATGGTGCGGCATTTCGGTCTCGACGTCGTCGACGCTTACATGACCCATGTTCAGGACAATGCCGAGGAGGCAGTGCGCCGCGTTCTCGACGTGCTGCGGGACGGCGAATTCGTCCACCGCATGGATGACGGTGCCGCGATCCGCGTCAAGATCTCGATTGACAAGCGGGTGCGGCGGGCGAGGATCGACTTCACCGGCACGAGCGAGCAGCTCGCCAACAATTTCAACGCACCAAGCGCCGTGTGCCGCGCCGCCGTGCTCTATGTCTTCCGCACTCTCGTCGATGACGAGATCCCGATGAATGACGGATGCCTCAAGCCGCTCGACATCGTCATTCCCGAGGGCTCGATGCTGAACCCGCGTTACCCCGCGGCGGTCGTCGCCGGCAATGTCGAGACCTCGCAATGCATCACCGACGCGCTCTACGGCGCGCTCGGCGTCATGGCGGCGGCGCAAGGCACGATGAACAACTTCACCTTCGGCAACGAGCGCCACCAATATTACGAGACGATCTGCGGCGGCTCGGGCGCGGGACCCGATTTCGACGGTACCGATGCGATCCACACGCATATGACCAATTCGCGCCTCACCGACCCCGAAGTGCTCGAGTGGCGCTTCCCGGTGCTGCTCGAAAGCTTCGCCATCCGCCGCGGTTCAGGGGGCGCCGGTCGGCATCGCGGCGGCGACGGCGTCATCCGCCGCGTGCGCTTCCGCGAGGCGATGACCGCCGCCATCCTGTCCGGCCATCGCATCGTGCCGCCCTACGGTATGGCGGGCGGCGAGCCCGGAGCGGTGGGACGCAACTGGGTCGAGCGCAAAGACGGCAGCCGCGAGGAATTCGGCGGCACGCACGCAGTCGCGATGGCGCCGGGCGATGTCTTCGTCATCGCGACGCCGGGCGGCGGCGGCTTCGGCGCAGCGGCTGAGAAGGCGGCGGAGTAGGGCAAAGATTCACCACGAAGACACGAAGGGCGCTAAGAAAGAAAAGGGGCGCAGAGCGCCCCAGAAAGTTCCTTCGTGTCCTTGGTGTCTTCGTGGTTTACCTTACCTATGACGATTTCTCGACGTTCCAGAAGATGATCGAATCCGGCACGGCGATGATGCCCTTCAGCTTGTCGCTGTAGGCGACGGGCGCGGTCCATTGGCCGTAGGGGATGTAGAGCACGATCTCCATCGCCCGCCGCTGGAATTCATCGGCGATCTTCTTGCGCTCATCGAGGCTGGATGCCTTCGCCCAATCCGTGCGCAGCTGCTCGATCTTGTCGTCGCACGGCCAGCCGAACCACGCCTTCTCGCAGCCCGCCGAATCGGCGATGTGAAAGGCCGGGTTCGAGGCTTCGAGACCGCCGCTCGAGGTGTGGAAGAGGCTCCAGCCGCCTTGACCCGGCGGCTCCTTCTTGCCGCGCCGCATCACCATGGTCCCCCAATCCATGGCGTCGACCTGGACGGTCATTCCGGCCTTGCGCATCGCCTGCGAAATGACGAGCGCCGCCTGATGGAAGCGCGGGCGGTCGGTCGGGTCGAGCACGACGATCGGCTCGCCCTTGTAGCCGGCTTCCTGCAGGAGGGCCTTCGCCTTGGCGATCCGCGCCTCTTCGGGTTCCTTCGAGCGAAGCGCATCGGCGCCGGCCTCGCTCGCCCAAGGCGAGCCGCAGACGAGAAAGGCGCCGCACACTTGGGTGACCGAGCGGTCGGAGAACATGACCGAGAGATAATCGTCCTGCGAGACGAGCCACTGCATCGCCTGACGCGCCTTCACATTGTTGAAGGGCGGCTGCGTGTGGTTGAGACGCAGGATGCCTTGCGTGCCGAGCGGATTGAGCTGCTCGACCTTGATGCCGGCGGTGGAGCGCAGCATCGGGATGCTTTCTGGCGTCGGCACCTCGAAGAAGTCGATCTCGCCATTCGCAAGCGCGTTGGCCGCCGTTTGCGGATCCGGCATGTGGATCCATTCGACGCGATCGACCTTGACGACCTTGCCGCCGGCAAAGCCGCTCGGCGGCTCGGCGCGCGGAACATAGTCCTCGTTCTTGATGTAGACGACCTTGCTGCCGGGCACGACCTCGTCGCGCTTCAGTTTGAACGGGCCCGAGCCGATGATCTCCGGCATCTGCTGGAATGGATCGGTCTCGGCGAGCCGCTTCGGCACGATCACCGGCACATTGGCGCTGGGCTTCGCGAACGAGTCGAGGACCTGCCCGTAAGGCTCGTTGAGGACGAGGCGGAAGCTCTGATCGCCGGTCGCGACGAGCTCCTTCGAGAATTTCGCCAGCACTTGACCCGCGCCGTCGCGCACCTCCCAGCGTTTCAAGGAAGCGACGACATCGGCCGAGGTCACCGGACTGCCGTCGTGAAATTTAAGCCCGGGGCGCAAGGTGAAATCATAGGTGAGCTGATCGGCGCTAACCTTGTAGTCGCCGACCATCTGCGGCCGCGCGATCAGATCCTTGTCCATCGAGAAGAGCGTGTCGAACACCATCATCGCGTGGAAAGAGGTGATGTCGGCCGTGTTGAAGATCGGATCGAAGATCGTCACATCCGCCTGCATCACGGCGCGGATGGTCTTGGACTCCGCCGCCGACGCGGCCGTGCCGCCGAGAAGACTCCCCAAAAGCGTGGCGGCGAACGCTGACGCCTTCAAGACACGCGGAATACCCCAATTCGTTGAGACTGGCATCGTTTCCTCCCTCGGCAAACGCGCGGCAATCTTCGTTGAACGAGGAAGTATCGCGCGGAATCGAGGACGTGGGAAGGCAATGCCGCCCGTTGACCCTTCGGTACCTCAGAAGAACGGCGCCGCGAGCTCTTCCGTCTTCAGCACCCGCTGCACTGCCGGCCGCTCGACGACGCGGTCGAGAAGGCGCCGCAGCGCCGGCCGATTGCGCGCCGGATTGGCGAAGCCGCGCGTCCAGCGGCCCAGCATGAAGAGGTAGAGATCGGCGGCGGAGACGCTGTCGCCCAGAAGGTACGGCCCGCTCGCGGCGAGGCTCGCCTCGATGCGGTCGAGCATCGCGCCGATCCGTGCCTCGGCATGTGCCTTGACCTGCGCCACCGCGGCAGCGTCATCGGCCATGCGCTCGGGATAGAAATATGTCACGAGCTCGGCCTGCACCGTGTTGGTGAGATGGATCAGCCATTTGTAGAAATGCGCGCGGGCCGCCGTACCGAGCGCCGGCGCCAGACGCGATTCCGGGTGGCGATCGGCGAGATGGAGGCAGATCGCAGCGCTCTCGAACAGCACGAGATCGCCGTCGACAAGAACGGGAATGAGGCCGTTCGGATTGAGGCGCAGATACTCCGGATCCCTCTGCGCGTCCTTCGACCGGTCGACGAGGCGCAGCGCGAAGGGTTGCCCGATCTCTTCCAGCACCATGTGCGGCGCCATGCTGGCATTGCCGGGGTAGTAGTAAAGCGTGTTCATCGGTGTGTTCTCTCCATCGTTGGCGGTCGTCGTTTGCTTCGGAGCGAAACGCCCGTCGCCAATGAGACGCCGGCGAGGATCGTCGCGATGCCGAAGAGGTGGAACCAATGGAACTCCTCGCCAAGCAGCAGGATGGCGAGGATCGTGCCGAAGGCGGGAAGCAGATGGATGGTGACGCCGGCGCGATTGGCGCCGACCGCCGCGACGCCGCGGTTCCAGCAAATATATCCGAGCACGGAGGCGAAAAGCGAGATGTAGGCGACAGCGCCGAACGTCTCGAAGCTAAGCGTGCCGCGCCGGATCAGGAGGTTCTCGGCGATGAAGAGAGGCGTCAGGCAAAGGACGCCGAAGATCGCCAGGAGGAAGAGGAATTCGACCGGAGCGAAATCGAGCGGCCGTCGCTTCAGCAGCACCGAATAGACGCCCCAGACCGGCATCGCCGCCAGGATGAGCGCATCGCCGCGGTTGAAGTCGAAGTGCAGCATGTCGCCGATCTCGCCGCGCTTCATGATGACGAGAATGCCGGCAAAGGAGACGAGGATGCCGGCGATCTGGCGCGGCGTCGCGGCCTCGCGCTCTAGCATCCACGAGCACAGCATGATGAAGAGCGGCACCGCCGAGTTCATCAGCACGGCATTGACCGTCGTCGTCATGCTGAGGCCGAGATAGACCAGAAGCTGGAAGAGTGCGGCGCCGGTGCCGCCGAGCAGGAGCAGAATGCGCCAATGCCAAGCGACGCGGTGCCAGCGCCCGGCAAGCCGCGGTAACACGAACGGCGCGAGGATGAGGGCGGCGCCGGTCCAGCGCCAGAAATTGAGCGCGACTGGCGGCATGGCGTCGCGCAACGCGCGACCGACCACCCAATTTCCCGACCAGAACAGCGAAGCGAGAGCCAGCAGCAGGAACGGCGCGAATGTTCGGCCAGGCCTGAAAGCTTCCGTCGAGACAACGGTGGGCGCGGCCGATGCCGCGCTCGCGACGGATGCCTCCTCGGCGGCGGGTGGTCCTGAATCTTGCATCTGACGCAGCATGTCGCCGACCGATGGCGAACACCAGCCCGCAAGCGGCATGGCTCAACGGCGTCCGCCGCATTGCCGCCACGACGATCCAGTTCATCTCAAATACTGTCGAAATACGACAAGTGATTGATTTGATAAGAGGTGAATTGGCTCTAGTATTTATGTATAAGAACTCGATTGGTATCTAATAAATCAAGCGAATTTCGCGCGTTTTTCGCCCAACTAGCGAAAAATCGCGCCGGAATGGGAGATCATGTGATGAAAGTCGTGGCGGTAGCCTCGCAAAAAGGCGGGTCGGGGAAGACGACGCTGGCCGGCCACATCGCCGTTCAGGCGGAGAAGATGGGCGCCGGGCCGGTCGCGCTCATCGACACCGACCCGCAGGGCAGTCTCGCCGAATGGTGGAACGTGCGCCAGGCCGAGACGCCGGTCTTCGTCGCCACCGGCATCGCCCGCCTCGAGGAGGATCTGCGGCGCCTGCGTGCGCTCGGCATGCGCCTTCTCGTCATCGACACGCCGCCGGCGATCGCCGCGACGATCACCGAGGTCGTGCGGATCGCCGACCTCGTCATCGTGCCGGCCCGGCCGAGCCCGCACGATCTGCGCGCCGCCGGCGCCACTGTCGAGCTCGTCGAGCGCGTCGGCCGCCCGCTTGTCTTCGTCATCAACGGTGCGCAGCAGCGCGCCCGGATCACCTCGGAGGCGGCGATCGCGCTGTCGCAGCACGGCACGCTCGCGCCCTCGATCATCCACAACCGCACCGGCTTCGCCGCCAGCATGATCGACGGCCGCACCGTCATGGAGGTGCCCGGCGAGGCGCGCGCCGCCGAAGAGATCGCCAAGCTCTGGGAGTATCTCGACAATCGCCTTTCCAACGAGCGCCGCACCGTGCTGTCAGCTGATCCGCCGCGCGCGCAGCAGCGGCTGTTCGGTGTCCGGACGCAGCCCGCGTTTCAGGAGACGTTATGACCTCCCTCAAGCCGGCTGCCTCCTTGTCGAGCGGCCTCCTCGTCCGCAAGGGAGGCGCGACGCCGGCCAACCTGCTGTTCGCGTATCCGCCGATTGGACCATCCGAGATTCGCGACATGCCGCGCTTCGAGGCGCGGATGCCGGGCGCTCCGGACGAGCCGCCGCAACCGGCGAACCGCGACGAGCATGCTTCGGCAGCGGCGCGGCGCCGCACCGTCGAGGCGCTGCAGCCACGAGGCCGCGGCGCCAAGGTCTCGTTGCGCCTCGACGCCGAACGCCATCAACGCCTGCGGGTTGCCGCTTTTCACGAGGGCCGCTCGGGTCAGCAGCTCTTGATCGCGGCGCTCGACGCCTATCTCGAGAGCACGGGCGCCAGCGAGATCGATGCGCGCTGCAGCTGTCTGCGACAGCGTTCCAAATAGGAGGATGCCGGCATGACCGCGCCTCAGCCGACAGCCCCGAAATCGGTGGAGCCCTCGCCGGCCGCGAGCCTCGCTTCCATCCCGGTCCGCAAGCACGGTGCCGCGGTCCGGCCGCCGGAACCCCTCAACCGGGCGCAGCAGCCGTCGGCGCAGTCCGTTCCGGCGGCGATCCCTGCCGAAACCGATCCGGCGGCGATCATCGCGTGGTGGGAGCGGCTAAAACGGGGCCGCCCCTTCCCCTCGCCCGACGATCTCGACCGTGCCGCCATCGCCGCCACTTGGCCAGAAGCGGTCTTGCTCGCTTACGATGCATCGAGCGGGACCATCTCGCGGGCGATCCGGCTCAGCAACGCGGGCGTCGTGCCGAACGAGATCGTCGAACATTCCAGCATGATCACGGAATGGCTGCTGGCGCTTGGCCGCAAGGCGGCGCAGCGCGGCCAGGCTCTGCAGGAGACAATGAGCTTTCCGGTCGGCCGCGGCATCGCCGCCTACCGCATCGACGCACTGCCGCTCGCCAGCGACCGTCGCGGCGTCGATCACGTCCTCTGCCGCCTCGCCCCGGACTGAGGTTTCACGCACCTTCCGTTTCTCGGGATTGGCAAATCGCCGCCGACACGCCACCATCGCGCATCACCGGCAGGATCAGCGGGCTAAGCGATGGCGGAGATCCATTTCACCTATTTGAGCGGCCCTGACGTCGCCGCGTTGGCGATGACGGACGACGAAATTCTCGACGCCGTCGAAGGCGGCTTGCGCGCGCAAGGGCAAGGCCAGGCAGTGATCGAGCCGCGCGTCCATCTCATCCCCGACAAGGCGTTCAACGGTCATTTCAACGTGTTGCGCGGGTATCTGGCGCCGCTCGGCGTCGCCGGCGTCAAGATCGTCGGCGACTATGTCGACAACTACAAGCAGGGCCTGCCCTCGGAGATGGCGCTGTTGAACCTCTTCGATCCGCGCACCGGCATGCCGAAGGCCCTGCTCGACGCCGCCGCCATCACCGACATGCGCACCGGCGCCCTGACCGCGCTCGGCGCCAAGTATCTCGCACGCAAGGGAAGCCGAATCCTCGGCCATATCGGCGCGCGCGGCACCGCCTATTGGAATGTGCGCCTGCTCGACCACCTGTTCGATTTCGCCGAGATCCGCGTGCATTCGCGGCGCAAGGAGAGTCGCGATGCGTTCGGCGCGCGCCTTTCCCGCGATCTCGGTAAACCCGTCGACGTGACGGAGGATTGGGAGAGCTGCATTCGCGGCGCCGACATCGTGGTCGAAGCTTCGCGCCTCGACAAACCGACCCCGATGCTCAAAACCGAGTGGATCAAGAAGGCGGCCTTCGTCGTGCCGTACGGCACGATGAGCGCCGTCGAGCTGTCGCTCACCGACATCATGGACAAGATGGTGGTCGACGATTGGGGGCAGTGCAAGGGCGGTATGTTCGGCAGCCTACGCGCCCATGTCGAGACGGGTCGTCTGTCGGAGCAGACCCTTCATGGCGAGCTCGGCGAGATCGTCTGCGGCAAGAAACCGGGCCGCGAGCGCGAGGACGAGACCATTCTTTTCTGGCATCGCGGCCTCAGCCTGTCCGATATCGCGCTGGGTCACGCCATGATCGAGAAGGCGGCGCGGCTGGGATTGGGGCAGCGCCTGCGCTATGCCTGAGCGGCGCTAGAGGCGGTCGCCCTTTTTCAGGATCTCGAGCTTCAGCGGCAGCTTCGCGCCGAGCCACAGCGCGTGATGGGCATGGTCGGCATACTCGTCCTCGGTGTTGGGATGGACGAGGATGGCGAGGGAGCCGCGGTTCAGCATGAGCCAAGGCACGATGCGCGGAAAATCCGTCGCCGCGAAAGAAACCTGATACATCGCGGTCGGGTGCGGCCCGACCGGCACCTCGTGCCAACGACCGAGCAGCGCCGCGGGGAAGGCGGCGCCTATGCGCGCGCGGATCTTCGCCGCCTCCTCGCCGGTCGTCGGATCGAAATAGATGTGCGCGTGGTAGCTCGTGATCGTATCGATGTCGTGCAATGCGTCGTTCATGGATCACCTCTTGTCGAGCGCGTCGCGGGCGGCTACCAGAATCGCCGCGCTCTCGGCGGCGAGAACCTCGACCTCCGGGCCGAGCATGCGGTCCTCTTCGAGCCGCGAAACGCGGGCGCGGATCGCGGCATGCGCCCCCGCCATCGCCGGGCCGAGCAACGGCGCCGGCTGGCGCAGATCGATCGCCTGCGCCGCCACCATGAGCTCGATCGCGAGGATCCGGCGCAGTGCCGCCATCAGCTCTTCCAGCTTGCGCAGCACGAGCGGCGTCTGCGGCGAATGATCCTCGACCCCATTCGCGACCGCCGTGAAGTCGAGGCTTGCGGGGTTGGCGCGGTGCCGGCATTCGGCGCAGAGCGCGGCGATCGTCTTCTGCAGCGGCGCGAAGCCGGCGCGGTTGCCGCCGACCGGCGTCAGGAATTTTGGCAGGCCGGAGGCCTCGGGCTGCATCAGCTTCATCATGCGGCCCGCGGCGATGTTGGCGACCGGCACCAGCGCCAGCGCCAGCGCGTCAAAGGCGAGCGCCAAGGCGGCGGTGTGGAAATTTCCGGTTGAAACGATACGGTCCTCAGCGACGAGGACGAGCGGGTTGTCGGCGGCGGCGTTGAGTTCCGCGTCGACCGCGTCCCCGGCGAAACGGAGCACCGCCAGAGAAGCGCCAAGCACCGGCGCGATGCAACGGAAGGTCAACGGATCCTGGACCGCGCGCGGCACTTCCGGCTGCCACAGCGCGCTGCCGTCGAGCCAAGCACGTAGCAGAGCGGAGGCATCTTCCTGCCCTGGCGCCGGCCGCGCCGCCGCGACCTCGGCAAGGAAGGGCAACGGATTGGCGCGGAAAGCCTCGCAGCTCAGCGCTGCGGCGAGCGCGGCAAGGTCGAGAAGCTGCTGTGAATCCGCCAGCAGCAGCGCGGCATGACCGACGCTGAGGGCGTTACTGTTGACGAGCGCCAGCCCATCCTTGGGCTCGAGGCGGAGAGGCGCGAGCCCGGCGCGGCGCAACGCCTCGGCCGCCGGCATGATCGCTCCGCCCATCTCGACCGTACCCTGGCCGATCAGCGGCAGAGCGAGATGCGCCATCGGCGTCAAATCGGCGGCGCCGATCGAGCCGAGCGATGGGATCTGCGGATGAATGCCGTGATTGAGAAGCGCGAGAAGACCGTCGAGGACAGCGGCCGAGGCACCGGCGCCCGCCTTTGCGAGCCCGTTGGCGCGAATGAGCATGCCGGCGCGCGTAAGCTCCGTCGGCAGCGTCGGTCCGACAGCAACGGCGCGGCCGATGAGAATCCGCTCCTGGAACGCGGCGATGTCGCCGGAGGCCAGACGCAGGCCGACATTGGCACCAAGTCCGGTGGTGAGGCCGTAGACCGCCTCGCCGCGGGCGAGAGATTCCGCGACGATGCGCCGCGCCGCGGCAAGGCGCTCCGCTACGCCATCGTCGAGAACGACCTCGGTCCGTTCGCGCGCTACGGCGGCGATGTCGGCGCGGGTCAAGCTCGATCCGGTCAGGATGATCGCGGCGGCCATGTCGGTCTCGATAGGGCAGGCGCCGCATCGGGTCAAGGCGCAGCCTCGATCCATCCCTGCCGGCAGATGCGGCTCAGCTTACCTCGACCGCGGGCGTAAAGATGTACCCGGTGCCGCGGACCGTCTTGATCATTGTCGGCCGCTGCGGGTCATCCTCGAGCTTGCGGCGCAGGCGGCCCACCTGCACGTCGATCGTGCGGTCGAAGGGACCCGCCTCGCGGTTGCGCGCGAGATCGAGCAGGCGGTCCCGGCTCAGCACCTGGTTGGCGTTGTTGACAAAGGCGGCAAGGAGGTCGAACTCGCCGGTGGTGAGGCGAACCTCGCTGCCGGCCGGCGACAACAGCTCGCGCGTCGAAAGATCGAGGTTCCACCCGGCGAACCGCGCCTTCGAGCGGCTTCCGGGCTTGGTCTCGGCAATGCGCGAGGAAGCGCGGCGCAACACGCTCTTGACGCGCGCCAGCAGCTCGCGCAGGTGGAACGGCTTCGGCAGATAGTCGTCCGCGCCCATCTCCAGCCCGATGATGCGGTCGACCGTCTCGCCGCGCCCGGTCAGGATGATGATGCCGATGTTCGATTCATCGCGCAACGAGCGGGCGAGCGTCAGGCCGTCCTCGCCCGGCAGCATCAGATCGAGAATGACGAGGTCGACCGGCGTCTGCGCCAAGATCTTGCGCATGCTCTGGCCGTCGCTTGCCGCGCTGACACGATAGC
Organism: Allostellaceae bacterium; assembly: GCA_041488295.1. Lineage (GTDB taxonomy): Bacteria > Pseudomonadota > Alphaproteobacteria > ATCC43930 > CGMCC-115725 > URHD0088. The sequence continues at coordinate 1,225 of JBGPOZ010000017.1, read as the reverse complement.
CTTCGCCCGAGAGGTATTCCTGCACGACCTCGCAGATTTCCTTCTGGTCGTCGACCACGAGAATGTGCGGAGTGTCATTCATGGCGGATCGGAATCTGTCTGATATTCCGGATAGATGCAATGGCGCAAAAGATAGCAGCTCAGAACCCCGGACCGGGCGCTGAAGGCCGTCGAAACCGCATTACAGTCAGTTACAATTTCTTACACGAAACCCGGGGTGCTGACATCAAGGGATTACATGCTCCGCGTACATTGCCCGACATGAGACGCCAACGTTGAACCACGAAGACGGCACCAGCGGCACACGCGAAGGAGCTCAAGCGATGGCCGACAGCACCTACCGAAGGATCGAGGCGGAGATCCCGCGATTGCGCCGCTATGCGCGCGCCCTCACTCGCGATGTCAGCGGCGCCGACGATCTCGTCCAGGATTGCCTCGCGCGTGCTCTCGGGAAGGTGCACCTCTGGCAGCCTGGCACGGATCTGCGCGCTTGGCTTTTCACGATTCTGCACAATCAGTACGTCAATCACGTGCGGCGCGCCGTGCGCGAAGGCGCAGCGGTGGCGTTGAGCGAAACCGAGCCGATGCTGACGACCCAGCCCAATCAAGGGAAGCGCTTGGAACTGCGCGACCTCGATCGGGCAATCGCCAAATTGCCGGAAGAGCAGCGCGTCGTTCTCCTGCTCGTCGGCCTCGAAGGCATGCGTTACGAGGAGGTCGCCACGGTGCTCGATGTACCGGTCGGGACGATTCGCTCGCGCCTCTCTCGAGGCCGCGAGATGTTGCGCCGGCTTATGGGTTTCGCCTCACCGAGCGATGCCGTCCCGCCGCACCGCGTGACCGCGCTCGGCAGCGCCTATCGCCCGCTTGCGCCGCATCGGGCACTATCGGTCGCGCGGCAGCCGGCACTGCACGATTGAACGGAATGACACCGGTCCGCGCCCCCGGCGGAACGCGACCCGCCACCGAGGGTGGAACCTTGCTACCGTGACGAGTGTTCATTGCTCGTGCGCGTCTTGTCGGAGGCCGCACCGGACAGCGGGTCGCCGGGCGCCTGCATAAATGTCTGACCTCCCCCCCCAGCCCGGCATGGCAAAGTCTCCCTGCATGCGGGTTTGCCACCTGCAGACTGGCCGGGCGCGCGTGCCCGGCCAATTTTCTTTCGATTGAGCCAGCACTGGGCGCGGTTCTCGCAAGCGAATAGACTTGGCGATGCTTGAACCCT
>JBGPOZ010000016.1:0-37906 GCA_041488295.1 Allostellaceae bacterium | reverse complement strand
GTGCTGTGCACGGCCAGCGTCGAGGAGCGCGTCCCGCCCTTCCTGCGCAACACCGGGAGCGGCTGGGTCACCGCCGAATACGGAATGCTGCCGCGCGCCACCTCGACGCGCACCGACCGCGAGGCCGCCCGCGGCAAGCAAAGCGGACGCACGCAGGAGATCCAGCGCCTGATCGGGCGCTCCTTGCGCGCCGTGACCGACCTCGCCGCGCTCGGCGAGCGGCAGATCCGCATCGATTGCGACGTGCTGCAGGCCGATGGCGGCACGCGGACGGCGGCGATCACCGGCAGCTACGTCGCGCTGCACCTGGCGTTCCGCAAGCTGGTCGAAGCCGGGACCATCGCCGCTCTGCCGCTCACCGACGCAGTCGCCGCGGTCTCGTGCGGCATCTGCGGCGAGACGCCCGTCCTCGACCTCGACTACGTCGAGGATTCAGCGGCGGCCGCCGACGCCAATTTCGTGCTGACCGGACGCGGCGGGATCGTCGAGATCCAGGCGACGGCGGAGAAATCCGCATTCGACGAGGCGCGCTTTGCCAAGATGCTGGAGCTCGCGCGCAAGGGCATCGGCGAGCTCATCACGGCGCAACGCCGCGCCGTCGGGCTCGGCGCTGGCTGAAGGGGCACCCGTGCCGCGCCGCTTCTCCGACGACCGCCTCGCCATCGCCAGCCACAATGCCGGCAAGGTGGCCGAGATCGCGGCGCTGATGCGGCCCCTCGGGGTCGCCGTCGTCTCCGCCGCGACGCTCGGTCTCGCCGAGCCCGAGGAGACCGGCACGAGTTTCGAGGAAAATGCCGAGCTGAAGGCGCGCGCGGCGGCGGCGGGCGCGGCGCTGCCGGCGCTCGCCGATGATTCGGGGCTCGTGGTACCGGCGCTTGGCGGCGATCCGGGTATTTATTCGGCGCGCTGGGCCGGCTCCGGCAAGGATTTCGCCCATGCCATGCGTCGCGTCGAGGAGGCGCTCGGCGGCGCGTCCGACCGCCGCGCGCTTTTCGTCGCGGTGCTCGCGCTCGCCTGGCCCGACGGCCATGTCGAAAGCTTTCGCGGCGAAGCGCACGGCACCCTGGTCTGGCCGCCGCGCGGGACGCGCGGCTTCGGCTACGACCCGATCTTCGTTCCGGATGGGACGACCCTTACCTTCGGCGAGATCGATCCCGATCTGAAGCATAGGATCAGCCATCGCGCGGATGCGTTCCGCAAGCTGACGGCGGCGTGTTTTGGCGGGAGAGTTTCTAGATGAAGCCGTTCCTAGAAACGCCGCCCATACATCTTCCTCCCCCGCTTGCGGGGGTGGGCAGGGAGGGGGATTTCTCCACCGCAACGGCATGGCGGGCGGAAGCCGGCGGCGACAGCCCCCACCTCAATCCTCCCCCGCGCGCGGGGGAGGAAGCATGCTATCCGGTGAGCATTGCTGACGAACCCATCCCCTTCGGCATCTACATCCATTGGCCGTTTTGCGCCTCGAAATGCCCTTATTGCGACTTCAACAGCCATGTGCGGGCGGCGGTCGATCAGGCGGCATGGCGACGGGCGCTCCTTGCCGAGCTTGATCATTACGTCTTGGAAACGAAAGATCGCACGGTTTCCTCGATCTTTTTCGGCGGCGGGACACCGTCATTGATGGAGCCGGCGACGGTGGCGGCGTTGCTCGATCGGATCGCCGCGCTGTGGCCGGAGAGCGATGATCTCGAGGTGACGCTCGAGGCCAATCCGAACTCGGTCGAGGCGGCGCGCTTCCGCGATTACCGCTCGGCCGGCGTCAATCGCGTCTCGCTCGGCGTCCAGGCGCTCGATCCCGCAGCGCTGAGCTTTCTCGGGCGTCGTCATGGCGTCGACGAGGCGCTGGCGGCGATCGAGCTGGCGCGGCGGCATTTTTCGCGCTTTTCCTTCGACCTCATCTATGCGCGTCCGGGTCAAAGCCTCGCCGCCTGGGCGGCGGAGCTCGACCGCGCGCTGGCGCTCGCCGGCGACCACCTCTCGCTCTACCAGCTCACGATCGAGGCGGGCACCGCTTTTGCGACCGCGTATGGAAGGGGCGATTTCGCCTTGCCCGAGGACGAGCTCGGCGCCGCGCTCTACGAGCTGACGCAAGATCGCCTCACCGCCGCCGGCCTTCCCGCCTACGAGATCTCGAATCATGCCCGCCCGGGTGGCGAGAGCCGCCACAACCTCGTCTATTGGCGCTACGGCGACTATCTCGGCATCGGCCCCGGCGCGCATGGCCGGCTGACCGTGAACGGGACGAAGATCGCGACGCGCCAGCGCCGCGCGCCCGAAACCTGGCTCGCCGCCGTGACGGCGGAGGGACACGGGACGGAAGAACGCGCGGCGGTGGCGGCCGATGAGCGTCTGCCGGAAATGCTGATGATGGGGCTGCGTCTCGCCGAACCGGTGCCGCGCGCGCGCTTTCGCCGCGAATGCGGCGCCGAACCGGAAGAGGTGCTCGACGCGGCCCGCCTCGCCCCTCTCATCGAGGGCGGCTTCCTCGTGCTCGACGACAGCGGCTTGCGCGCGACGCCGGCGGGGCGGCAACGGCTCAACGCGGTGCTCCGCGCGCTCCTCTGAGGCGTGCTTGCCTCGGCGCCGGGGCTTGCCATTCGTGCGACGATCTGGCAGCACGGGCGGGCCATGCCTTTGCGTTCACATGCGGCGATTTCGAGCGGCACCACCGATGAGGACTCGCGCGATTTGGCTCACTTTTCCGCGGGGCGGCTTTCGGCACTGTTCGTTCCCGCCTTTGCGATCGCGGCGCTGCCGATCCTGATCGTCGCAGTACCGCCGCTGGTCGACTATCCCAATCATCTGGCGCGGATGCACATCATCGCCGCGGAGGGTGCCTCGCCCTTTCTGCGCGATTTCTACGCGATCGCGTGGCGACCCTTGCCCGATCTCGCGATGGACGTGCTCGTCCCGCTCCTGGCGCGGGCGATGCCGCTGGCTTGGGCGGGAAAGGCGTTTCTGCTTCTCACCTTCGCTCTCCTTGCCGGCGGCACCCTCGCGCTGCACCGCGCTCTCTTCCGGCGCTGGTCGGCATGGCCGTGCCTCGCCTTTCTCCTCCTCTATAACCGCCCGCTCCTCTGGGGCTTCACCAACTTCCTCTTCGGCGTCGGCCTCGCCCTTGTCGCCACGGCGGTCTGGATCGGCTTGCGCGACCAGAGACCTGTTTTGCGCCACGCGCTCGCAGCCTTCTTTGCACTCGCAATCTATTTCTCGCACCTCTTCGCCTTCGGCGCCTATGCCCTGCTGATCCTCGGCTACGAGGCGGCCTTGTTGCGGCGGTCGGCGCCGCTCGCCGGCGCGGCGGGTCTGCGCGCGCTCGCCGGCGCCGCGGCGCAATTCGTGCTCCCGGCCCTCATTTTCCTCGCCACGGTGCAGAGCGGCGACACAGGTGCGATCGTCTACAGCCGCTTCTTCCGCAAATTCGATATCTTCTTCAATGTCGTCGACAATTACGTGCCGTGGTTCGACATCGCCAGCTTCGCGATTCTGGCGCTGCTGCTCCTGTGGGGCATCGGGCGCGGCGCGATCAAGCTGCACCCGCTCATGCGCTGGCCGCTGCTCATCCTGCTCGCGGCGCAAATTCTCATGCCCAATCGTCTGTTCGGCGCCGCCGGCGTCGATCACCGCATGCCGCTCATGCTTGGGCTCGTCCTCATCGCGTCGAGCGATGGCTTCGCCCTGCCGCGGCGCCGCACCGGCACGATCGCCGCCGGCCTTGCGCTGCTCTTTCTTGCGCGCATGGCGGTCTTGACGAGTGTCTGGATCGAGAATGATCGGGTCTTGGAGCCGCTCGCAGCGGCGCTGATGGATCTGCCCAGGGGCAGCAAGCTCGCGGTCGCCTATCCGCCTTCCGCGCTTCACGTCTCGCGGCGCGACCCGCCGGTCGTCCACGTCGCCGCGCTCGCGGTGATCGGCGCCGACGCCTTCGTGCCGACGCTCTTCGTCGATCCGCGACATCAGCCGCTCGCGCTGCGTCAGCCATACGCCGCCCTCGCCGCGGCGGCCTCGCCCGGCGATTTCTGGGACGTCTTGGTCGATGGGCGGCCGGAACCTGAGGCACGCGTCGCAGCGGCGCTAGCGCAGTACGATTTCATTCTTCTCGCCGGCGGCGGACCCTTCGCGCCGCAAGCGGCAGCGCCGCTCGATCTGCGTGCCGAAGGGGCCGGCGCCAAGCTCTTCGCGGTGCGCCGCGAGCCGCCTCAATAGATCGGCGAGTAGGAGGCGGGACGATGGCAGGACAAGGTCGGATCGTCGTCATCGGTAGCTACAATCGCGACATCAGCCTTCGCGTCGCGCGCCTTCCCCGTCCCGGCGAGACATTGCTCGGCGCAGACTATCTCGAATCGCATGGCGGGAAGGGCAGCAACCAGGCGGTCCAGGCGGCGCGTTGCGGCGCCGCTGTTACGATGATCGCCGCGCTCGGCGTCGATCCGAACGGCGCAGCGGCGCGCGCGCTTTGGGCCGCGGAAGGCATCGATTCGCAAGCCGTCGTCGCGCGGCAAGGTCACGCGACCGGCGCCGCAATCATCCTCGTCGACGCGGCGGGTCAGAACGCGATCACGGTCGCTTCGGGCGCCAATGCGACGCTGTCGACCGAAGACATCGACCGCGCCGCGCCGGTCATCGCCGCTGCCGATCTCGTTCTCGCCCAGCTCGAGACGCCGATCGAGGCGACGATGCGCGCCTTCGCAATTGCACGGACTGCCGGCGTCGCGACCCTTCTCAATGCGGCGCCGGCTGAAGCGACGCTGCCCGAGACGCTCTGGTCGATGACCGATGTCATCATCGTCAACGAGATCGAGAGTCGCGCGCTCGCGAACTTGGCCGAGAGCGCCGATCCGCAGGTCTTGGGGGCGGGATTGCTGGACCGCGTCGGCCGCGCCGCGGTGATCACCATGGGTGCGGCGGGAGCGTGGCTCTTCGAGTGTGCGACGGCTCCGATCGCTTGGCCGTCGCTCGAGATCGCCGCCGTCGACAGCACCGGCGCGGGCGACGCCTTCACCGGCGCCTTTGCCGCGCATTGGGCCGAGACTCGCGATTTTCATCGCGCCATGGCCTGGGGCGGCGCCGCAGGCGCGCTCGCCTGTTTGCGCCGCGGCGTTGTTCCGGCGTTGCGCCATCGCCACGAGATCGCGGAGCTCGCCGGGGACGTTCCGTAGAGCCGCGCGCGGCGGCGCCGGGTCAGTGCGCGAGCTTGGCGAGGCTCGCCAGAACGGCGTCGCCCATCTCGGTGGTCGACACGCGGTGCGCGCCCTCATGCATGATGTCGGCGGTGCGAACCCCGCCGGCGAGCGCCGCCGCCACCGCAGCTTCAAGCAGCTTTGCCGCCTCGGGGCGGCCGAAGGAAAGGCGCAGCGCCATGGCGAAACTGAGGATCGCGCCGAGCGGGTTCGCGATCCCCTTGCCGGCGATGTCGGGTGCGCTGCCATGGACCGGCTCGTAAAGCGCGCGGCGCCGCCCCGACGCGTCGACCGCGCCGAGCGACGCCGATGGCAGCATGCCGAGCGAGCCCATGATCATGGCGCCGCAATCGGAGAGGATGTCGCCGAACATGTTGTCGGTGAGGATGACGTCGAACTGGCCGGGCTCGCGGACGAGCTGCATAGCGCAATTGTCGACCAGCATGTGCTGGAGCGCGACGTCGCGAAATTCGTCGCGGTGCAGCGCGGTGACTTCCTCGCGCCAGAGAACGCCCGCCTCCATGACGTTCGATTTGTCGACCGAGCAGAGGCGACCCTTTCGTTCGCGGGCGAGCGCGAAACCGGCGCGCGCGACGCGGCGGATCTCGGCGGTGGTGTAGCGGTGGGTATTGACGCCGACGCGGCTGCCGTCGGGCAGGGTCGCGATGCCGCGCGGCTCGCCGAAATAAATGCCGCTGGTCAGCTCGCGGACGATGACGAGGTCGACGCCCGCGAGCACGCGGTCCTTGAGCGATGAGGCCGGGAAGAGCGCCGGAATGGCGAAGAGCGGCCGCAGATTGGCGAAGACGTCGAGCGTGCGGCGCAGGCGTAAGAGGCTCCCTTCCTTGATCTCGGCGGGCGGGATCACCTCGTAGCCGGGACCGCCGCGCGCGCCGAACAGCACGGCGTCGGCGCCCATGATCTCGCGCATCGTCGCCTCGGGGAGGAGCTTGCCGTGGCGCCGCCAGGCATCGAGGCCGAACGAAGGCTCACTGAGATCGAAGGCGATGCCGCGCTCGGACTCGAACCAAAGGATGACGCGCCGCACCTCGCTCATCACTTCGGGGCCGATGCCGTCGCCGCCGAGTATCACGATCCGTCCGATCGCGGGGCTCACGGTGACGACCTCCCTTCCGTCGCGTAGATCCATGGCCGCTCCTGCCGGTCGCGTGCCTGGAAGTCGGCGATCTCGCTCTCCTGGCGCAAGGTCCGGCCGATCTCGTCGAGGCCCTCGAGAAGCGCCGCGCGGCGGCCGGTGTCGATGGTGAAGGCGATGCGCTCGTTGAGCGGCGTCTCGATTGCCATCGCTTCGAGATCGACGGTGACCGCGCGCGCCGGATCGGCGGCGAGCACCGCGGCGAGGCGCTCGATGGTCTTCATCTCGAGCCGCACCGGAAGAACGCCGTTCTGGAAACAATTGTTGAAGAAGATGTCCCCGAAGGACGGGGCGATGACGCAGCGGATTCCGAATGCGAGCAGCGCCCAGACCGCGCCCTCGCGCGAGCTGCCGCAGCCGAAATTCTCGCCAGCGAGAAGGATCCTCGCGCGGCGAAAGGGCTCGCGGTTGAGTACGAAATCGGGGTTCTCGGAGCCGTCGGGACGGTAGCGCCAGGATTCGAAGGCGTAGGGGCCAAGCGCGTCGGGGGCGAGCGCGATCAGCCTTTCGATGCGGATGAGGACGTCGGTGTTGACGTTGGCGTGCAGGAGAGGCGCGGCGATGCCGGTCAATGTCGTGAAAGGCTGCATCAGCCGGGCTCCCAGCGGCGAGGATCGACGATGCGGCCGGCGAGCGCGGCGGCGGCGGCGGTTTCCGGACTCGCGAGATGCGTGCGCGCTCCCGGTCCCTGCCGGCCGACGAAGTTGCGGTTCGATGTGGAGACGCAGCGCTGCCCCGACGGCACCGTCTCGCCATTTGCGGCAAGGCACATCGAGCAGCCGGGCTCACGCCACGCGAAGCCGGCGGCGCGGAAGACGCGGTCGAGCCCTTCCGCCTCCGCTTCGCGCTTCACGCGCTCGGAACCCGGGACGACCCAGGCGGTGACGTGCGGCGCGACCTTGCCGCGCTTCGCCACCGCGGCGGCAGCGCGCAGATCGGAGAGGCGGCTGTTGGTGCAGGAGCCGATGAAGACCCGGTCGATCGCGGTGCCGGCGATCGGCGCCCCCGGCTCTAGCCCCATATAGTCGAGCGCGGCCAGTATCGCCTGGCGTCGCGCGGCATCGCTCTCGGCGGCGGGGTCGGGGATGCGCCCGTCGATTGCGACGACGTCCTGCGGGCTGGTGCCCCAGGTGATTTGCGGCGCCAGCGTGCCGACATCGATCGTCGTCTCGGCATCGAAGACCGCATCATCCTCGCTCGGCAGGCGGCGCCAAGCGGCGAGAGCCTCATCCAACGCCGCGCCGCGCGGCGCAAAGGGCCGGCCGGCGAGGTATTCATAGGTCGTCTCGTCGGGCGCGATCATGCCGATCTTGGCGCCGAACTCGATCGAGAGATTGCAGATGGTCATCCGCCCCTCCATCCCGAGGGCGCGGATCGCCGGTCCCGCGTATTCGACGGCGTGGCCGTCGCCGCCGGCGGCGCCGCGCGTGCCGATGAGGTGGAGGATCATGTCCTTGGGCGAGACGCCGGCGGCAAGCGTGCCCTCGAATGTGACGCGCATGCGGCGCGGCTTGCGCTGGACGAGGGATTGCGTCGCCAGCACGTGGACAAGCTCGCTCGTGCCGATGCCGAAGGCGATGGCGCCGAGCGCGCCTTGCGTGCAGGTGTGGCTGTCGCCGCAGACGATCGTCGCACCAGGTAGGCTGAGGCCGAGCTCGGGGCCGATGACATGAACGATGCCGTTGCCGTCCTGCCCCAGATCGAAGAACCGCACGCCCTGCGCCGCCGTCTCGGTGCGCAAGGTGGCAAGGAGCCGAGCACTGGCGGGGTTTTCGGTGCCGTCGCGCCCCGGCACGGTCGAGACGGCGTGATCGACGGTGGCGAAGGTGAGCTCGGGATTGCGCAGCTTGTAGCCCTTCGCCCGGACCTCGGCGAGGCCGCGCGCGCCGCTCAAATCGTGCAGCAGATTGCGGTCGATATGGAGGAGCGCGGCGCCGTCCGCGAGGTGCGTCACGACGTGGCGGTCCCAGATCTTGTCGAATAGTGTCCGGGCGGGCACGACGGCGCTACTCCGCGACCCAGCGGCCGGCGGCCTTGTCGTCGCTGTCGCGGGCATCGACCCATTTGCCGCCGCCGGATGTCTCCTCGAGCTTCCAGAACGGCGCCTTCGTCTTCAGCCAATCGACGAGAAACTGGCAGCTCTCGAAGGCGGCGGCGCGGTGGGACGACGCGGTGACGACGAGGACGATGCGCTCGCCCGGTGCCATCCGGCCGTAGCGGTGAATGATGAGCGAGGCGTCGAGCGGCCAGCGCCGCCGTGCCTCGGCCTCGATCTCGGCGAGCTTCTTCTCGGTCATTCCGGGGTAATGTTCCAGCGTCATCCCGGCGATCTTCTCGCCGCCGGCCATGTCGCGGACGAGGCCGAGGAAACTCGCGACGCCGCCGATCCGGTGATTGCCCGCCGTGAGGGCGGCGATCTCGGCACCGACATCGAAATCCTCGCGCTGCACGCGGATCATCCTCTCACCCTCCCGTCATCGGCGGGAACAGAGCGACCTCGTCGCCCGGCCCGATCTTGTGGCTCGGCGGCACGTATTCCTGATTGACCGCGACGCGCACGACGGAGAGGTCCTTCAACGCCTCGGCAAAGCCCGGGCCGCGCCCTTGCAGCCAGCGCAAGAGCGCCGCGACGTCGCCGATCCCGGGCGGCGGCTCGACGCGCTCCTCGGCCATGCCGATCTTGGCGCGCAGCCAGGCGAAATAAAGCAGTCTCATGCTTATCAGTAAGTAAGCGATCCGCCGCGCCGAGGAAAGGTCTTCGGCAGAGCGGTCGTCAGCGACGCCGATACACCGCCGCACTGGAACCGTCGTTGCGAGCGTAGCGAAGCAATCCAAGCACCAGTTCCGCATATGGATTGCTTCGCCTTCGGCTCGCAATGACGACGGTGACTGAAACCTCTATCTGCGCCCATTCAATCGATCACCTCGCGGAACGGCAGGAAATCGATGGGATCGCCTGGAGCGATGCGGGTCAGCGCCTCGGGCAGGACAGCGAAGCCCTCCGAGTCCACCATCGAGGAGAGAATGCCGGCGCCGTCGCGCGGAAATTTCTGCGCGATCCAGCCGCCTTCGCCGTCGGGCTCGAGCCGAGCGCGCAGATATTCGCGGCGCTCCGCCTTCTTGGTCCAGGCAAAGCCGGCGTGCACGCGGAAGGAGCGCGGCGGCGTCGCGGCGGCTCCGGCAAGACGCAGGATGAGCGGGCGGGCGATCGTCACGAAGGTCACCATCACAGCAACCGGATTGCCGGGGAGACCGATGAAGGGAACGCGCCCGATCTGGCCCAGCGCCACCGGCCGTCCCGGCTTGATCGCAAGACGCCAGAAATGGAGGCGGCCGAGTGCCTCGACGGCGCTCTTCACGTGGTCTTCCTCGCCGGTCGACATGCCGCCCGAGGTGACGACGAGGTCGTGCGAAGCGGCGGCGCCGGCAATCGTGTCGCGGATCTCTGCGAGGCGGTCGGGCAGGATGCCGAGATCGCTGACATCGCACCCGAGCCCACGCAGCAACGCGGCGATGACGTAACGGTTGGCGTCATAGATGGCGCCCGCCGGCAACGGCGCGCCGGGCTCGCGGATTTCATCGCCGGTCGAGACGAGGGCGACGCGCAGGCGCCGGAACACGGCAAGCTCGGTGAGGCCGAGGGACGCTGCGAGGCCGATCTCCTGCGGCCGCAGGCGCCGCCCCGACGGGATGACGATGGCGCCGGCTTTCACGTCCTCGCCGGCCCGTCGCCGATTGGCGCCGCGCTTGATCCCGGGGCGCAGGCGCACGGTGCCGTTCTCGGCGATGCAATCCTCCTGCATCATCACCGTGTCGGCGCCCTCCGGCATCGGCGCGCCGGTGAAGATGCGAATCGCCTCGCCGGCCCTCGCCGGACGGCCGAGCGGGTGACCCGCGGCGGCGCGTCCGCCGACCGGCAGCACCGTCTCGCATTCCGCCGCGAGATCGGCGTGGCGCAAGGCGTAGCCGTCGACCGCCGCGTTGTCGTGCGGCGGCACGTCGAAGGGCGCCGCGAGGTCGGCGGCGAGGAAGCGGCCGAGTGCATCGCGCAAGGGGACGAGCTCGGTCTCGGGCAGCGCCGCCGTTTGCCGGCGCAGAATCTGCAGCGCTTCGTCCGCGCCCATGAGCGGGCCGCCGAAGGCGAAGCAATCGTCGCTGAGCTGCGCCATCACGCCGCCTTCAAACGGCAATGCGCGATGATGAACTCGGCGATCGCCGGGCTGTCGTCGAGCTGCAGAAACGGTATCGGCACGCCGTCGACCGGACCATCGCTGGCGAGGGCGACGATGTACGGGTCATCGCGGCAGAGCAGCGGCTTGCCGAGAGCGGGGCGATGCACTTCGAGCTTCGGATGCGGGTGCGTCTTGAATCCTTCGACGATGACGAGATCGACTGGCGACATGTGGCGAACGAGCTCGTCGAGGCCGGCCTCGGCCGACCCGCGATGCTCGTGCATCAGCGCCCAGCGATGGGCCGAGCTCACCATCACCTCATGCGCGCCCGCCTCGCGATGCCGCCAGCTGTCCTTGCCCGGCTGGTCGACATCGAAACGGTGATGCGCGTGCTTCACGGTCGAGACGCGAATGCCGCGACCGACGAGCTCGGGCAGCAGCCGCACAAGGAGCGTCGTCTTGCCGCTGCCGCTCCATCCGGCGAGACCGAAAATCTGCATGCGCGCCTCAGAGCACGCGGCTTGGCTTTGCCGTCTTCATCGGGCGCAGCCCTGGGCGCGGCCGCTCATCGGCATCGTTCATGTGGCGCAAGCCCGCGCGCAAATAGTCGTAGCCGGTGACGATCGTCAGCAGCGCCGCCGCCCAGAGCAGCGATTCGCCGACCATCCGCACCGGAATGAAGCCGGGGCCGGCATCGCCGACGAGAAGAAAGCCGATCGCGACCATCTGAATGGCGGTCTTCCATTTCGCGAGCTTCGAGACGGGGACGCGAACGCGCAGACCGGCGAGATACTCGCGCAGGCCCGAAACGAGAATCTCGCGCGCCAGGATGACGAGCGCCGGGAAGATCGCCGAGGGCGAGATGCGCTGGCTCGCCGCCAGCATGAAGAGGGCGGCGGAGACCAGCAGCTTGTCGACGATCGGATCGAGAAACCCGCCGATCTCCGATTGCTGCTTCCAGCGGCGCGCGAAGTGGCCGTCGAGCCAGTCGGTGAGGCCGGCCGCGGAAAAGAGGCCGCAGGCGACCCAATGCGCGTAGCCGAACGGCAGGTAGAACGTCGCGACCAGCAACGGAATGACCGCGATGCGCGAGAACGTGAGGAGGTTCGGCAGTTTCGTCAGCATCGGTCTCGGATCCCGTCTCGCGAGCGGACGCGCGAGCCGTTGGCCTCCATACTAGCCGTCGGCGTGGAAGTGCTCATAAATCTTTTTCGCCACACCCTTCGAAATGCCTGTAACGCGCTCGAGCTCGGTGAGACCGGCGCGCGCCACGACCCGGGCCGAGCCGAAATGATGGAGCAGCGCCTTCTTGCGCCTGGAGCCGATCCCTGGAATGTCGTCGAGCGGCGAGCGGCCGATGTTTTTCGCGCGCTTGGCGCGGTGCGTGCCGATGGCGAAGCGATGCGCTTCATCGCGCAAGCGCTGGAGAAAATAAAGGACGGGGTCGCGCGGATCGAGGCTGAACGGCGCCTTGCCCGGCAGGAAGAAGCGCTCCCGTCCGGCGTTGCGGTCGGGCCCTTTGGCGATCGCCGCAACCGCGACGTCGTCGATGCCGAGCTCGGTCATCACCCCGAGCACCGAGGAGAGTTGCCCGGCGCCGCCGTCGATCAGGACGAGGTCGGGCCAGCTGCCCTCGGCGCGCCCGGGATCCTCCTTCAAGGCGCGCGCGAAACGTCGCGTCAACACTTCGCGCATCATGCCGTAATCATCGCCGGGGGTGATCCCCTCTCCCCCTTCATCCCGGTGGAGACCCTCCCCCGTAAGCGGGGGAGGGGAGGGTGGGGGCTCCGTCCGCATGCTCGGTTCCTCGGCTCGTGTCTGCTCGGCCAAGCCCCCACCCTGCCCTCCCCCGCTTGCGGGGGAGGGGAAGACAGGAGGGGCGGTGGGAGACTGAGAGGGCGCAGAAGGCGGCAACGATGTCCCCCTGATGTTGAATTTCCGATAGGCGTTCTTGATGAGCCCGTCCGGACCGGCGACGATCATCGCGCCGACCGCGTCGGTGCCCTGGATGTGACTGTTGTCATAGACCTCGATGCGGCGGGGCGGGGCGTCGAGGCCGAGCGCTTTTGCCACACCCTCGAGCAATTTCTGCTGCGAGGCGCTCTCGGCGAGACGCCGGCCCAGAGCCTCGCGCGCATTGTCGAGAGCGTAGCGGACGAGGCGGGTCTTGTCGCCGCGCCGCGGCACCAGGAGCTCGACCTTGCGCCCGGCCCGCACCGACAGCGCCTCGGCGAGAAGAGGGCTCTCGGCCGGGGCATGGCTGAGCAGGAGGAGGCGCGGCGGCGGCTTGTTGTCGTAGAACTGGCCGATGAAGGAGGCGAGCACCTCGTCGACCGGCATCTGCCGATCGTGGCTCGGAAAATACGCGCGGTTGCCCCAATTCTGGCCGCCGCGGAAGAAGAAGACCTGGATGCAGGTCTGGCCTCCCACCTGATGCGCGGCGATGACGTCGGCGTCGCTGACGCTCTGCACGTTGATGTCTTGCAGGCCCTGCACGTGAGTGAGGCCACGGATGCGGTCGCGGATGAGGGCGGCGGCCTCGAAATCGAGCGCGTCCGAGGCCGCCTGCATGCGCTTCGCCAACCCGCCCTGAACCTCCTGGCTGCGCCCGGCGAGGAAGCCGCGCGCCTCGGCGAGGAGACGGGCGTAGCCCTCGTGATCGATGCGGCCGACGCAGGGCGCGCTGCAGCGCTTGATCTGGAAGAGAAGGCACGGGCGCGTGCGGCTGGTAAAGATGCTGTCGCTGCACGAGCGCAGGAGAAAGGCGCGCTGCAGGGCGATCAAGGTACGGTTGACGGCGCCGGCCGAGGCGAAGGGACCGAAATATTCGCCCTTGGGGTCGCGGGCGCCGCGATGCTTCAAGAGCTGCGGAAATTCGTGGCCGCCGGCGATCTCGATGAAGGGGAAGGATTTGTCGTCGCGCAGCAGCACGTTGTAGCGCGGCATGAGGCGCTTGATGAGATTGCTCTCGAGCAGCAGCGCCTCGACCTCGGTATGCGTGACGACGACTTCCAGCGCCGCCGTTTCCGCAACCATACGGCGTAGCCGGTTCGACAGCTCGGCGACATGCAGATAGTTGCCGACCCGGCTCTTGAGCTGCCGCGCCTTGCCGACGTAAAGCGCATCGCCCCTCGTGTCGAGCATACGGTAGACGCCCGGCCGCTGCGGCAGTGTCTTCACGACCGCGCGAATGACGGCGACACCGCGCGCCAGCACGCCTTGTCGCGCGGCGTCGCTCTCCTCCGCCGGATGGGGCGCGTTCGGCTCGTCGCGTCCGTGCCCGCTGTCATTGTCCCGGTCGGCCATCGTCTTAGCCTATATCGACACTTGTGTAGCCGTGCCTGCAACTCCCGATTTGATGTCCATCGAAAATGCCGCAAACCAGCTCAGTTCCAGTAAAAATAAGTCTTCGTGAATATCCACGGAAGCTGTGGATAATTCGGTTGAAAAGAACCGGCCGTAGCATCCTTCCGGGCTCCATTCCTAGCGATTCATCGGTTTGCATAAAAAATAGGCAAAAGATCTAACGACTTGATGAAAAACATCTATTTTAATGTCAAGTGTAAACGTTCGGTAACTTAACAGTGATAATGAGTCTTAACGGCTCTTTGCCAGGAAAATGCGACGGTCCAGTCGATGCCTGTGAACAACTTCCGTCCCTCGACCGATTTAGGTCAAATTGCCGCACCGAATCCGCCAGTTACGTACGCGCTCTAAGCGATTTCATTTCGGCGCCGGAATTTGAGCCGTGGAGGTTCCTCGGCGAAAAGCGGCGTCGAACGGGCTCGTCTCACTCATCGGGCGGCGGCCGATCGCCGGCTTGGCCCCAGGCCAGATGCTGCCCGCCATCGAGCGCGATCATCTGTCCGGTCATCGAAGGCGCGCTCAAAATGAAGCGCACCGCACCGACGATCTCCTCGGGGCTGGTGCCGCGGCGCAGCGGCAGGCTCGCGCATTGCCGGGCGAATTGCGCGGCGCTCTGGCGCGGGCTCGGGAGAGCGGGACCGGGGCCGACCCCGTTGACGCGGATGCGCGGCGCCAGCGCCAGCGCCATGGTTTGCGTCAAAGTCCACAACCCTGCCTTGCTGACCGTATAGGAGACAAAATACGGCGTCAGGTTCCAGACGCGCTCGTCGAGCATGTTGACGACGGCACCCTCTGCCGAAGCCGGGAGCTGGGCCGCGAAATCCTGCGTGAGGACGAAGGGCGCGCGCAAATTGACCCCAAGATGCGCCTCCCAGCTCTCCTGCGTCGCCGACGCTGCGGTGTCGTTCTCGAAGCGCGAGGCGTTGTTGACGAGGCACCCCAGCGGGCCGAGCGCCGCAGCGGCCTCCGGAACGAGCCGTCGGACCGCGCTCTCGTCGGCAAGATCGGCGGCGAGCGCGACGGCCCGCCCGCCGGTCGAGGCGATCTCGCGCACCAGCGCCTCCGCCGCCGCGGCCGAGGCGCGGTAATGCACGGCGACGGCCCAGCCATCCGCCGCGAGCGCCCGCGCGATGGCGGCGCCGATGCGCTGCGCCCCGCCCGTGACGAGGACGGCTCGTGGCATGGTCGCGCCCATTGTCGCACCGCCGGTCATCGCCCCGCCCTGCCTCCTTTCTTGCGCGCGCGGATCTTCGCCAATGTCACCTCGCGCGCCGAGGTGCCGGCGCGCCCGGCGCTGGAACGCCCGGCGGTGCCCGACGATCCGGTCTGAACGCCGAGAGCGGCTTGCTCCAGGCGGCGGATCTCGTCGCGCAGGCGCGCCGCCTCCTCGAATTCGAGATTGGCGGCGGCGGTCCGCATGCGTTTTTCGAGATCGGCAAGCACCGTCTTCAAATCGGCGCCCTGGTAGTGCGCGGCGTCGCTCTCGCCGAGCCCGACCGTGACGTGATCCTGCTCGTAGACGCTTTGCAGGATGTCGGAGATGCCGCGCTTGATGCTCTCCGGCGTGATGTTGTGCTCGCGGTTGTACGCCTCCTGCTTCGCGCGCCGGCGATCGGTCTCCTCGATGGCGAATTTGAGGCTGTCGGTCATGCGGTCGGCGTAGAGCAGGGCGCGGCCCTCGATGTTGCGCGCGGCCCGCCCGATCGTCTGGATGAGCGCGGTGCGCGAGCGCAGATACCCCTCCTTGTCGGCGTCGAGCACGGCGACGAGCGCGCATTCCGGAATGTCGAGCCCCTCGCGCAAGAGATTGATCCCGACCAGCACGTCGAAGACGCCGAGGCGGAGGTCGCGGATGATCTCGATGCGCTCAAGGGTATCGACATCCGAATGCAAGTAGCGGACGCGAAGACCCGATTCATGGAGGTATTCGGTCAAGGCTTCGGCCATCTTCTTGGTGAGGACGGTGACGAGAACGCGCTGGCCCTTCAAGGCGCAGTCCCGGCATTCGGCCATGAGATCGTCGACCTGGTCCTCGACCGGTCGGATGATGCAGGGCGGATCGACGAGGCCGGTCGGCCGGACGACCTGCTCGACGAAGACGCCACCGGTGCGGTTCATCTCCCACGGCCCCGGCGTCGCCGAGACGAAGATCGTCTGGCCGCGCATCCGCTCCCACTCCTCGAACTTCAAGGGGCGGTTGTCGCAGCAGGAAGGCAGGCGAAAGCCGTATTCGGCGAGCGTCGATTTGCGCGCGTAGTCGCCGCGGTACATGGCGCCCAATTGCGGCACGGTGACGTGGCTTTCGTCGATGACGACGAGCGCGTCCTCGGGCAGATATTCGAACAGGGTCGGCGGCGGCTCGCCGGGGCGGCGGCCGGTGAGATAGCGCGAATAATTCTCGATGCCGGCGCAGCTTCCGGTCGCCGCCATCATTTCCATGTCGAAGGTGGTGCGCTGCTCGAGCCGCTGCGCCTCCAAGAGCTTTCCCACGCCGTGAAATTCGTCGAGACGGAGCTTCAGATCGCGCTTGATCTCCTCGATCGCTTGGAGAAGCGTCGGCTTCGGCGTCACGTAATGGCTGTTGGGATAGAGCTTGATCGATTGCAACGACGCCGTCTTCTCGCCGGTCAGCGGGTCGATCTCATGGATCTGCTCGATCTCGTCGCCGAACAGCGAGAGCCGCCAGGCGCGATCCTCGTAATGCGCCGGAAAGACCTCGACGGTGTCGCCGCGCACGCGGAAGGCGCCGCGCACGAAATTTGCATCGTTGCGCCGGTATTGCAGCTCGACGAGCTGCTGCAGCAGCCTCGTCCGGCTGATCGTCGCGCCTACGTTGAGCGACACGGTCATCGTCGAATAGGTCTCGACCGAGCCGATGCCGTAGATGCACGAGACCGAAGCGACGATGATGACGTCCTTGCGCTCGAGGAGGCTGCGCGTCGCCGCGTGGCGCATGCGGTCGATCTGCTGATTGAGCGAGGATTCCTTCTCGATATAGGTGTCCGAGCGCGGAACGTACGCCTCCGGCTGGTAGTAGTCGTAATAGGAGACGAAATACTCGACCGCGTTCTCCGGGAAGAAGCTCCTCATCTCGCCGTAGAGCTGTGCCGCCAAGGTCTTGTTCGGCGCGAGGATGATCGCCGGGCGCTGCGCGCGCTCGATCACATGGGCGATGGTGAACGTCTTGCCCGAACCGGTGACGCCCAGCAGAACCTGGTCGCGCTCGCCTGTCGCGACACCTTCGGCAAGCGCGGCGATCGCCTCGGGCTGGTCGCCGGCGGGGCGGAATTCAGATTGGACGGCGAGGCGTTGGCCGATATCGGCCGCCGGGCGTTCGGCGCTGAGAAGGGGCATGGCTCACAAGATAGCGGCAAGGCCGCCGAACCGCCAGTGACGGGCGGGGTGCCGCGCGTGCCCGGTTCGCCCCCGAGCGACGCCGCCTTCACTCTTGAGGCGTCGGCGGCTCCGGCGCGGTCTGGCCTTGCGGCGCCACCCCTTGGCGCGGCGGCACGTGCGCTTCGCGCTGGCATTGCCGGGCGAGGGCGTCGCGTTTGGCGTAGTTCTCCGGCGTATTATCGGGATAGCGCTGCAGCGCCGCCTTCGTGCAGCGGTCCATCTGCGTCCATCTCTGCTGCACCGTCTGGTTGACGGCGTGGGCCGTTGGTGCAAGGAGCAAGGCCGTCATGGCAATGACGAGGATGCGGATGGCGCGCGGCGAGGTCATCGAATCCTTCCGATCACGGAAACTCGCGTGAAGATATGGGGGATGACCCTGTCGGGGCAAAGCCCAAATCGCGACCGTCGACGTGACAAGGCGAGGCCTTCATCGCGGGGCGAGCGTGCAGGGCGTGGCGGCGCCGTCGCACCGCTCGGCCAGTTGCACGACAACCGTGAAATAACCGACCCTCACCTCGAGGCGCAGCGGAATCAGCTCGTCGTCGTCGCTGAACAGCACGTCGAGCGGGCGCGGCGTTGCGTCGGGATTGCCCTCGCCGTCATGCGCATTGAAGCCGGCGACCGGGTGCAGCAGCAGGGCGAGGTGGAGGACGCGCCGTTGCTCTTCTCCGACGCGCCAAGTCTCCTCGGTGAGGCCGCGCTCCTCGACATCGAAGCGCCGTTTTCCGTCATAGACCGGGATCGTCAATCGCTTTGAACGCGCCAATCCCGTGCGGATCGCCGCGCGCATGAGGTTCAGCATCGTCAGCGGGTCGACGACCCCGGCGCGTTGCGCCGCGGGAAGCGGCGGGTTGCTGTCGCTGCTGCCGTCCTCCGGCCCGCGCTCGGCAATCACCGCGCCCTCCTTCCGCTCGAAGCGCAAGCTCACCCGCTTGTTCTTGCGCGAGCGCAGATCGTAAAAGGCATCGTACCGGGCGGGTTCGGCGAGGCCCACGCCCGAGACGGCGCCTTCGCTGAGGCCGCGCGCGCGAAACCGGGTGAACCAGCGCGGCAAGCCGATGGTGCGAATATCGATCTCCGAGCGATAGGCGCTCATGCTCTCGTCGATCTGGACGTCGATCTCGGCGGCGGGCAGCCCCATCCAGGTCGCTGCGTAATGCAGCGTGAGAGGCGCGGCCTCGCCCGGATGAACGACGAGGAGGCCGAGAACGAGGACTACGCCGAGGAATCTGTTCATCGCGGCGATTCTCTCCTGAATGGCCGAGGATCGACACTCGGCCGTCACCGGCTCAATATCGCCCTTCCCGCCGATCGCTCTAGCCGAGGAGGCCCCTTCCGATGAGTTATGTCACGAAAGTCTTGCAGCCGGGCGAGAGGCTGGTGCATTCGACGGGACCGCATTGGTTCGTCTACCTCCACGCGATCGGCTTTGCGTTCCTCGCGGTTGCGGCCGCAATCCTTGCTTTCATCGTCATCGACGCCAACGCCAACACCAACGCTCAATTGGCCGCGTCGATTGCGCTCGCTGTTTTCGCCGCGCTCGCCGCCATCGCCTGGCTGCGCGGCTTCGTGCGGCGCTGCACGACCGAGATCGCGGTCACCGACCGTCGCATCATCTTCAAGCGCGGCGTCCTGCGGCGCCACACCGTCGAGATGAACATGGACAAGGTCGAAAGCGTCAATGTCGATCAATCGATCATGGGCCGGATCTTCAACTACGGCACGGTGCTGATTCACGGGACCGGTGGCGACCTCGAGCCGCTGCGCAACATCGCCGGCCCGATCGAGCTGCGCAATCACGTGACTGCCGCATAGCCGCGGTCACGTCTCAGGGTTCAGCGCCAATGACCCTGAATCCAGGCCCAGGTGCCGTTCGGCCGCTCGTCCCAATGTCCCGGGACCCACCGCGCTTCGTGATGCGGCCTCTCGATGTACTCGCCGGCGACCCAGATGTATTCGCGGCCGTCCCAAAGCCAATGGCCGGGACGCCATTCGACCACGTCGGGCGGGCGCTGCGGGGTCGGAATGATCTCGACGCGCGGCGGCGGCGGCTGACGCGGCGCCAGTATCTCGACGGTGGCGGGGCGCCGCTCCTCGACGACGCATCCGCTCAGCGCCGGAACGAGGGCAAGGGCGGCGCAGAGCGCGCCCGCTTTGGCGAAACGAAGATGCATGGAGATCCCCCGTAGACGTTCTTGACGCCAAGGTTCTACGCGGCGATGACGCATATCATACCCGCACCGGGCGCTCGCGTCATGCGTCCTCGCGCCCCAGCACCGCCATCAGCTCGCGCCACTCGCGCTTCGACATGCCGCTCGTCTCCGCCGTGACGTTCTCGCCGGCAATGAGGCGACGGATCGCGCCGAGCCCGCTCGCCGAGATCTGCGCCGCGCCCGCTTGGTACTCCGCGAAGGCATCGAACGTATGTGGGACCCATTTCTTTATAATTTCAGCGATCTTTTCGGCATAGACACGTATCTCGTATTGAGCGTGAGGATCGGCCCGAAGTCGCACAAAATGTAGCAGGTTGTGTAAATCGATTTTCCAGTACCATTGAGTGTAGATGTTCGTAGGGAGAACGATTCTCGCCAGTTCGCGGGCCAAGCCCTTTCTTTCCTCATCGTCAGATTCATTGAGCAGATTCGAATATGTCGTATAGGCCCGTGCACTCTCTCGTTTGATGGTATGACTTGCCTCTGCGGCCTCTTCATCCGAGAGCAATTCATCTCGCCCTTGTTTATTCTGAGAAGATTGCGCCGCAACTTCCTTGATCGTGACTGCATTGAACATGTCTGCCTGGTTTGAGTTTTTCTTTTCTATTTTTTTCCCTATCTTCTTTACAGTTTTCAAGTATTGTTCGTCCGGTATATAAAATTCTTTGTCCAATACTGAGTATCGTGCGCTATATTCATTGATATTGGCGGTCCTATGGCGAACCCATTGTCGTGCGACAAAAATCGGAAGTTTGACGTGGAGTTTGATTTCGCACATTTCGAAGGGCGTCGAATGATGATGCCTCATCAGGTAGCGAATCAATCCGCGATCGTCACTAATCTTTCGTGTCCCGCTGCCGTAGGAAACACGGGCGGCTTGAACAACGGCCGCGTCATCTCCCATGTAGTCCACTACTCTAACGAAACCGTGGTCCAAGACGGGGAAGGCCTCATATAGGATCGCTTCCATGTCTGGAACGGTCGCTCGCCGGGTCGGTTCCTGCCGCTCACGAGCGCGCTGAATCTCAATCTTCTGTTCAACATTTAGCGGCATACCAACCTCACTTAACACAAGATGTTGATATCCTATCCTGAGAGGGCTTCAAAGCCAACGTAGCTGTCGTTGATCGATGAGGCACGGATATAAGACACTGCCTTGCCCTGACGGCCATAGAGGAAACAGCGGGCACTTCCGTGACGTCTCATCGCGGCGTTGCGCTTTGTCCAAGATTCGCCAGCCCGCTTGATCCGCACCCGTCCGCACCTTATCTTCTGGGAGCCTGGCAACAGGCTATGGCGCTACACTGGTGCTCGAAATAAATGTTCCGGACCCGGCTGCGACGCCGGCGCCTCCACCATCAAGCGAGTTCTCTCTGCGGGGGCGAACAGGATCGACGGGCATGGTAAAGGGGCATTGGGTGCCCGGCATGATACCGCCGTTATCGGGTCAAACTCCTATGTGCCAACGACAACGTTGCACATGAGGCTCTCGCGGCCTAACCCCTAGCGGGGTGAAAGCCATCGGGTAACTCGCGGTTCGGGGGGCACCGGGCAACAGAAGCCCCCCACTTCATCCCTGCTTTTGCCCGATGACCCCACGAAGCCGCGGTGCTAGGCTCGTCGGCGATGACGAAGGACATCTTCCGATACGACAAGATGGTCGAAGCGGCGCTGCGCGGCGTCGTCCGCGAAGCATTGTCGCGCGCGGCGCAGCACGGGTTGCCGGGCAACCATCATTTCTACATCACCTTTCGCACCGGGCATCCGGGCGTCGGCATTCCTGAATATCTGCGCGCCAAATATGCGCCGGAGATGACGATCGTGCTCGAGCACCAATTCTGGGAGCTCTCGGTCGGCGAGGACGCCTTTGCCGTCACCTTGAGCTTTCAGAATCGGCCCGAGCGCCTCACCGTGCCGTTCGTCGCGATCAGCGCCTTCGCCGATCCCTCGGTCAAGTTCGGCCTGCAGTTCCAGGAGAACGCGGCGCCGGGCGAGGTCGAGGACAAGCCGGGCCTGCCGGCGCCCGAACCCGTCGAGGCGCGCAAATCGTTGGGCGGACGGCGCGGTGCCAAGACCGCCGCGCCGAAACACGCCGAATCGGCGGAGAGCGAGAAGAAACCCGGCGCCGTCGTCACGCTCGACGCTTTCCGCAAGAAATAGGCCGCACGAAACTGGAGCGCGAGAAATGGGCCGGCCGAGCCGCTTCATCGCGCGGTCGGCCGGCCCGATTTGGCTCGCTCAGGAGCCGAGCGCCTCGCCGAACACCACCCAGGTTTTGCCGTCGAAGCGCTGCAAGCGCATCTGCTTGATCGGGTAGAAATCGGTGGAGCTGGTGGAGATCTTGACTCCCGGCTGCAGCGTACCGGGCGCGAAGTCGAGATGGGCGACCTGCTTCATGATGTTCTCGCGCGAGAGATCATCGCCGCACTGCTTCAGCGCCTGAACCAGCGTCGCGGCCGCAGTGTAGCCGTAGACGTTGGAATTGTCCTTGATATCGCCCTCCGGATAGTACTTTGCCATGAAGGCGCGCCATTCCTTCATCGCCTGATCGTCCATGAACTGCGGATCCACCGGGTCCTTCAAATAGGCATCGGTGATGAGCCCCACCGACTTGTCGAGCCCGGCCGGCGTCAGCACCGAGCCCACCGAGATCGAGACGTTGTTGAGGAACTGCAGCGGGTGCCAGTCGATGTCGTAGGCCTTGCGGATCGCCTGCGCCGCAAATTTCGGCGTCGTGATGTTGAAAAAGACGTCGGCGCCCGAGCCCTTGAGCGTCGTGATCTGCGAATCGACGGTGGGATCGGTCACCTCGTACGAGACCTCGGAGACGATCATCGTCGCCGCCTTGTCGCCGAGCCCGTCCTTGATGCCCTTCAGGTAATCCTTACCGTAATCGTCGTTCTGATAGAGGATGCCGACCTTGGCGTCGGGCTTCGTCTTCAAGAGGTACTTGATGTAGACCCTGGCCTCGGTCTGGTAGTTGGGCTGCCAGCCGATGGTCCACGGGAAATGCTCGGGATCGCCCCATTTGGTGGCGCCGGTGGCGACGAAGAGCTGCGGCACCTTCTTGGCGTTGAGGTACTGGTGGATCGCCGTGTTGGAGGGCGTGCCGAGCGTCTGGAAGACGAAGGCGACCTCGTCCTGCTCGACGAGCTTGCGCACCTGCTCGACGGTCTTGGGCGGTGAATAGCCGTCGTCGAGCGAGATGAAGTCGATCTTGCGCCCGTTGATGCCGCCCTGGTCGTTGATCATCTTGAAGTAGGCGGCCTCGACCCGGCCGATCGTGCCGTAGGCGGAGGCAGGGCCGCTATAGGGCATGGTGTTGCCGATCTTGATCCCGGTGTCGCTGACGCCGGGCGCGTATTTCTTCTGCGCCGCCGCCGGGTGCGTCAGCGCGAGAGCGGCGGCGAGGCCGGCCGCAAATAGAACATGTCGGTGAAGCATTCTATCCTCCAAAGCGCGGATTTCCATTGCGCCTCACGCCTCCCTCCCCCGCGAGCGGGGGAGGGAGCGCGCGCTTTCGCTAGCTGCCGAGGACCTTGCCGATCAGGACCCAGGCCTTGCCGTCGAATTGCTCGATCTGCATCTGCTTGATCGGGAAGAAGTCGGTCGGGCTTGTATCGATCGCCATCCCCGGCAGCAGCATCGGCGGCCTCACGTTCTTGAGATTCGCCGCCTGCTTCATCACGTTCTCGCGCGACAGATCGTCGCCGCATTGCTTCAGCACCTGCACCAGCGTGTAGGCGCGCGCATAGGCCAGCAC
Source organism: Allostellaceae bacterium (assembly GCA_041488295.1). Lineage (GTDB taxonomy): Bacteria > Pseudomonadota > Alphaproteobacteria > ATCC43930 > CGMCC-115725 > URHD0088. Next base: position 14,660 of record JBGPOZ010000016.1, on the reverse strand, counting down.
CGTGTTGTTGTCGGCGGGGTCGCTGTCCTTGTTGTACTTCTTCATGAAGGCGAGCCAGTCCTTGTAGTCCTGGTCGTTGTGCCACTGCGCATCGCTCGCGTCCTTGTAATAGGTCGTCGAGATGATGCCGACCGACTTGTCGAGCCCGGCGGTCTGCAAGACCGCGCCGACTGAGTTCGAGACGTTGTTGAGGAGATGGAGCGGCTTCCAGCCGATGTCGTAGGCCTTGCGGATCGCCTGCGCCGCGAATTTCGGGATCGTCACGTTGAAGAACGTATCGGCGCCCGAGCTCTGCAAGGTGACGATCTGCGAATCGACGGTCGGATCGCTCGATTCGTAGGAGACCTCGGAGACGATCATCTTCGCCGCCTTGTCGCCGAGCCCGTCCTTGAATCCCTTGACGTAATCCTTACCGTAGTCGTCGTTCTGGAAAAGGATTCCGACCTTGGCGTCGGGCTTCGTCTCCAAGAGATACTTCGCGTAGATCTTGGCCTCGGTCTGGTAGTTGGGCTGCCAGCCCATCGTCCACGGAAAATGCTGCGGGTCGCCCCATTTGGTGGCGCCGGTCGCGACGAAAAGCTGCGGCACCTTCTTCGCGTTCATGTATTGGTGGATCGCCGAATTCGGCGGCGTGCCGAGCGGCGCATAGACGAGCAGCACCTCGTCCTGCTCGACCAGTTTCCTGACCTGCTCGACCGTCTTGGGCGGGCTGTAGCCGTCATCGAGGCTCAAGAAGTTGATCTTGCGCCCGTTGATGCCGCCCTGCTCGTTGATCATCGTGAAATAGGCGGCTTCGGTCCTCCCGTTCGAGGCGTAGGACGAGGCGTTGCCGCTATAAGGGTTGGTCTGGCCGATCTTGATCTCGGTGTCGGTGACGCCGGGACCGTATTTCTTCTGCGCCGCCGCGGGTGCGGCGGCGAGCGCCGCCGCGACGAGCGCCGCGGCCGGCAATGCGTACCAATGTTTCATCATGTCGCTTCCTCCTCGATTTCGGGGGCTCCGCCCCTCCTCGGCTACACCGTGCCGTTGCGGCGCATCATGCGCTCCCAGCGCATCCTAATGAAGCCGGAAACGCCGGTCGGCATCACGAACATGAAGGCGATCAGGAACGCGCCATAGATCGCCCAGGGCGCCGCCTTCGAGATCTGATCGGCGAAATTCGGCACGAATTGTATGAAGAGCGCGCCCCAGACCGCGCCCGAGATCGAGGCGAGCCCGCCGACGACGACACCGACGAGAAGGCGGATCGACAGGAACGCATCGAAGCTGTCGGGCGCGACGAATTGCACGGCGATGGCGCCGAGCGAGCCGGCGACGCCGGTGAAGAGCGCCGAGACGCCGAAGGTCAGCGATTTATAGAGCGCGGTGTTGATGCCCATTGTCTCGGCGGCGATCGGATGGTCGCGAATCGCTACCATCGCCCGGCCGATGCGGCCGTTAATGAGATTGCGCGCCAGGACGAACATGAGAATGGCGACCGCGAGCGTGAAGAGGTAGAGCCATTGATCCTCGTTGAGCGGCAGGCCGAATGGCGGATCGGGCTTGGTGATGACGATGCCCTGGACGCCGCCGGTCCAGGCTTCGAGCGCCTTGTATTTGAGGAGCTGCGGCGTCGCGACGGCAAGGGCGAAAGTGGCGAGCGCGAGATAGAGCCCTTCAAGACGCAGCGCCGGCAGGCCGAAGAGGAAGCCGACGCCAAGGCACAGCGCGGCGGCAACCGGAATGGTCGCCCAATAGGGCACGGCGAACTGCGTCATCAAGATCGCCGTCGTATAGGCGCCGATCGCGTAGAAGGCGCCGTGACCCAGCGAAATCTGGCCGTTGTAGCCGGTCAGCATGTTGAGGCCGAGGAGGGCGATCGCGTAGGCGAGCGCCAGGGTGAGCTGAAAGACGTGGTAGTTGCTGATGAGGAACGGCGGCAGAAGCGCGCCGAGGAGCAGGAGGGCGAGCCCGATGATGCGCCACGCCCGAAGGCTCAGCCCGGCGTAGCTCCCGGGCAGCGCTGTTCGCGTCGCGCTCGTCACCGCCATCGCTACACCCGGCTGACGAGGACGCGGCCGAAGAGGCCGGACGGTTTCACGGTCAGAACGCCGACGATGACGACGAGCGCCACGGTGAGCTTAAGCTCGGTGCCGATGACGTAAGCGCCGGCGATATTCTCGAGTACGCCGACGATGAACCCGCCGAGCACCGCCCCGGCCGGGTTGTCGATGCCGCCCAAGAGCGCCGCGGCGAAGCCGTAGAGCAGGATGCCGGACATCATGTTGGGATCGAGGAAGACGATCGGCGCCACCATCATGCCGGCGATGGCGCCGATCGCCGCGGCAAGGCCCCAGCCCAAGGCGAGCATCCAGCCGACGCGGATGCCGACAAGCCGGCTCGAGGCCGGGTTCTCGGCGGCGGCGCGCATGGCAAGGCCGAGCAAGGTGAAACGGAAGAAGACGAAGAGCAGGACGAGGACGATGAGGGTGACGCCGATCGCGCCCAGCTCGTGCATCGAGACATAGCTGTTGCCCCATAGCGGCTTCGGCGGAAAGGGGCTCGGGAAGCTTTTGACCGTGTAGGTCCAGATCCAGCCGGCGATGCTGTTGAAGATGACGAGGAGGCCGATGAAGACGATGACCGAGGCGAGGATCGGCGCGCTCGCCATCGGCCGGAGGATGACGCGCTCGATGACGATGCCGCCGGCGAAGGAGATGAGGATGGTGAGGCCGAAGGCGGCCCAATAGGGCATCCCGCCCTCGATCAGCGCCCAGGCGATGTAGGTCGAGAACATCGCCATCTCGCCTTGCGCGAAATTCACGAGGTGCGTCGCCTGATGGATCATGACGAGGGCGAGCGCGACGCTGGCATAGATGCCGCCGGTCGCGAGGCCCGAGAGGACTTGGTGGAGGAAGGCGTCCATCAGCGGGCGCCTCGGAGCGGCGGAGCCTTCCCCCCACCCCAACCCTCCCCCGCAAGGGGGGAGGGGGACATATGGCGGCGACAGCAGCAGCCCCCTCCCCCCTTGCGGGGGAGGGTTGGGGTGGGGGGAAGCGCCACGCGCATCATCCGCCTCAATACCCGAGATAGGACCGTCGCACCGCCTCGTCCTTGCGGATGTCGGCGCTGGTGCCGGACAGGACGAGGCGGCCGGTCTCGATGAGATAGGCGTGGTCGGCGAGGTCGAGGGCGAGGTTGGCGTTCTGCTCGACCAGCAGCATGCTGACGCGCTCCTCGGCGTTGATGATCCGCATGATGCCGAAGAGATCGCGCACGAGGAGCGGCGCCAGGCCGAAGGACGGCTCGTCGAGCAGGAGAAGGCGCGGCCGCAGCATGAGCGCGCGCGACACGGCCAGCATCTGCTGCTCGCCGCCGGAGAGGGTCCCGGCCTGCTGGCGCCGCCGCTCGGCAAGCCGCGGGAAATAGCCGTAGACGCGGTCGAAATCGGCGCGCAAGGCGGTCTTGTCGCGGCGCACATAAGCGCCGAGGCGCAGATTCTCCTCGACCGTCAGATTGACGAAGGTGCCTCTGCCGTCCGGGACATGCGCGATGCCGAGGCGGACGATGTCTTCGGTCGCCTTGCCGTCGATGCGCGTCCCGGCAAAGCGGATCTCGCCGGCGGTGCGCACCATGCCGCACACCGCGCGCAGGATCGTCGTCTTGCCGGCGCCGTTGGCACCGAGGATCGTCGTGATGCCGCCGTCGAGAATGCTGAAGCCGAGCTCGTGCAGCACCGCGCTCGGCCCGTAATAGGCGGCGAGCTTCGTGGCCTCGAGCAGCGCCGCCATTACGCAGCGCTTCCGAGATAGGCGCGGACGACCTCGGCATCCTGCTGCACCTCGGCGGGCGTACCGTCGGCGATCTTGCGGCCGAAATTCAAGGCGACGACTTTGTCCGAGACGCGCATGACAAGACTCATGTGATGCTCGACGAGCAGCACCGTGACGTGGAGCCGATCGCGGATGTCGAGGATGAGCTGGCGCAACGCGTCGACCTCGCCGTGATTGAGCCCGGAGGCCGGTTCGTCGAGCAGGAGAAGCTTGGGCTCGGTCGCGAGCGCGCGCGCGAGCTCGACGCGTTTTTGCGTGCCGAACGGCAGATCCTTCACCGGGATGTTCGCGACCTCGCCGAGGTCGAGGAACGCGACGAGCCCGGCGACGCGCCGCAGCAGGGCCTCTTCCTCGGCGGCGACCGGCGGCAGGCGGAGCGCGTTCTTGAGGAAGCCCGCGCGCATCCGGCAATGGCCGCCGATCATGATGTTCTGCAGCACCGACATGCTGCGGAAGAGGCCGAGATTCTGGAAGGTGCGGCCGATGCCGAGCGCGGCGATGCCGTGGCGCGGCGTCTCCGTCAGGCTTCGCCCCTCGAAGAGAATACTGCCGCGATCGAAGCGGTAGAGCCGGCTGAGGCAGTTGAAGAGCGTCGTCTTGCCCGAGCCGTTCGGCCCGATGAGGCCGCAGATTTGCCCGGCTTCGACCGCAAAGGAGACGCCGTCGAGCGCGACGATCCCGCCGAAGCGGATCGAGACATCGCTGATGGTGAGAAGCGGCTCGCCCGGCGATGAGCGGCGCGAGGCCGCCGGCCCGTCCTCGACCCGACCCGTCGTCGCCGTACCAAGCGCTGCCGCGGCGTTATTTGGCCCTCGCAGTCCGTCTCTCCCTGATCCGGGCGCGTTCGCTCTCGCCCCCGTTTATCATTCGCCGGCGCGCTCTTTGTCGCATTCCGGCGGTCACCCTGCGGCGCGCATCATAGGCGAAGTCCAGATGCCCCGGAAGCGCAAGTTAGGGGGCTGCCCGATCACCAGACCGTTACTGACAGTCGCGCTTCCATCGGGGAGCGACATCCACGGTCCGCCGTGGGGCGGTTGGGCGGCCCAGTAACCGTTGCCGGTTAACGCCGATGCATTCTCATCACGCCGCAGGCTGCTTGCCGAAATACACGTCGTTCCAGCTGATGCGGAGCATGCCGTGGGGGGCCTCTACGCACGGGCCGATGCGGTCGCCGGAGATGAAGTTGACGCCGGCGGCCTTGGCGGCGAGAGCGAGGCTCGAGGTCCCGACGCCTTCGATCGCGCTTTGCAATTCGGCCTTCTCGGCGGCGATTGCGAAACGGTCCATCTCCGCCATGTTCTGTTTTTCATTGCTGCCCGGCGAGATGACGGCGTTGACGAGACGGATGCCGGTCTTGGTGAACTGCGAAAGGTCGGCGTGCCGCCAGTCGACGGTGGCGAGAATGAGGCCGCAATAGGGACGCAAGGCCACCGCCAACTCGGTGAGGCGTCCGTTAGGCACCCCAATCGGTAGATTGACGAGTTCGAAGGCCACCAGCTTGCGAAGGTGCTCGGGGATTGTCCGGCATAACGCGAGATAGGTGCGCAGACGCGATACCGAGGCAATAGCCTCGAAGCTGACGGGAAACGACAGCCTCAGGCGGAATTGATTCTGGTAAAGATCGGCCAGCATCTCGATCCCGGCCTGCAATGCCTCGTGTTCGAGCCGGGAAAGCTCATCCGGTCCGGCGCCGACCGTCGGACCGCGCCGAGTGAGATAGGTCGACACCGCTTCGCGCCGCACATCCCAAACGGGACGATAGACGATCCCGCTCTGCGCATGTTTCGGCAGCGCAGGGGCGCCCGGCCCGGATGCCGGCGGCGCCGGCATGTCCGCCCAGACGAGCTCTGCCGACGCGGATCCCGTGGCGGCGGCGACGACGGCGGCGGCGACGAGATCGGACAATTTTGTCTTCTCGATGCGGAAATTGCCGTCGATTTCGCAAACCAGCGTGCGGACGCTGATATCCTGCGTCTCGCTGTCGCCGAGCATGGAGCGCTGCACCTCCTGGCTGATCTTGGCGCAGACGAGCTGTGCCGCGCTCTTGCCCAAAACCGCGAAGACAAGCACGTAGTCGTCGGCGCTGCCGGCGAAGTAGACATCCTTTGCCCCGATCCGTCGTTCGATGATGCGCCGCGTTTCCTGATGGACCTTGTCGCGAACGCGGTCCCAATTGGCGCCAAGGCGCTCGCGGATCTCGGCGAGGCCAACGAGATGGAAGGAGCCGGCGGCGATGGCGCTGCGCCCTTGCACGAGCGCGGCAAGGCGCGTCTTCAAGCTGTGCGCCTCCGCCGCCTCGTCGGTGACGGAACGCTTCGCGACCGGCTCGGCGGCTGCCTTGCGCGGCCGCGACGCGGCTTTCGTCGGCTCGCCGGCGAGGCGTCGTAGAAGACCTTTCGCTCGCCCGGAGAATGACATGGGTCAGCTCGACAGCAGGCGGCGCACCGCAGCGATCAGGTCCTCGGACTCGAACGGCTTGGGCAGGGTCGCATTGGCGCCGACGGTTGCCGCCATTTTCAAGAAATCGGCATTGCCGAGCCGGCCGCCCCCCGACATGGCGAGGATCGGCGTTTTGGGGTCGTGCGCACGGATCTGCATGATCGCTTCGATCCCTTCCTTATTGGGCATGATGAGGTCCGTGATGACCAACTCCGGGGCCTTTAGTGCAAACGCCCTGAGACCCTGCTCGCCATCGGACGCACATGCGACGTGATGTCCTTCGTGCTCGAGAGCGAGCTGAATGGAGAGTCGAACGGCAGGATCGTCGTCAATGACTAGAATTCGCGCCATTGGAATCTCGTTCGAGTATTTGTCAAAGGACAGTAACCAACTCTCTCTCCGACCGCCTAAACTTGCGATCGATCGGGGCACGACTGTTGCCGTGAGCGCCGAGACGTCACCAGAGATACCAGATATGGTTTAATTTTTAGAGATTTTCAATGATCGCGTGCGGCGTGGGGCCAAACCGAAGGCCGAAAATTGGCCGAAATAGCGGCATGACGACGATCGCTGCGCATCGCCGGGCCGAGCGTCAGCCCTGATAGCGGATGTCGCGGATCTCCAATTCGAGGTCGCCCGCCGGGCGGCGCCAGACGATGTTGTCGCCGACGGCAGCGCCGGTGAGCGCGCGGGCGAGTGGCGATACCCAGGAGACGCTGCCCTTTTCCGCATCCGCCTCGTCCTCGCCGACGATCGCGAACGCGCGCTCCGCACCCTTCGGATCGCGGACACGGACGGTGGCGCCGAATGCGACCTCGTCTTGCGGCTGCGCCGCCGGGTCGACCGGGATCGCGCGCTCGATCCGCGCCTCGAGATAACGGATCTCGCGTGCGACGTAAGCGAGCGGCAGCTCGCGCTCGACGCTGTCGGGGGTTTCGAGGAGAATGCGGCGTTTCTCTTGCGCGGCGGCAAGGCGCTCTTTCAATTGCGCGAGGCCCCGCGGCGTCACGTAGTTGGGATGGTCGCTCTGCGGCAGGTCCTGAATCTCGCCCGAGGCGCTTTCGCCATCTTGTTCCTTAACGAAGGCCCGGCTCATGGCATCCTCCCTATGGTCCAGCAACCGCTGAACCGATCGTGACAGCCTTGGATCGAATCGCCCTTGAAACTGGCGACATCACGCGTCTTCCCGTCGACGCCATCGTCAACGCCGCGAACAGCTCCTTGCTCGGCGGCGGCGGCGTCGATGGCGCGATCCATCGCGCCGCCGGCGCGGAACTCCTCGCCGCATGCCGCGCGATCGGCGGCTGCCCCACGGGCGAGGCGCGGCTGACCCCCGGCTTCCGCCTGCCCGCGCGCCACATCATTCACACGGTCGGGCCGATCTGGCAGGGCGGCGGCGCCGACGAAGAGGCGTTGCTGGCCGCCTGCTACCGCAATTCGCTGTCGCTGGCCGCCCGTCACGTATTGCGGCGGATCGCCATTCCCGCGATCTCGACCGGAGTCTACCGCTTCCCGCTCGACCGCGCCACGACGATCGCCGTCACCGAAACCCGCAATTTCCTCGCTGGAGACCAGGTCCTCGACCAAGTGATCTTCGTGTGCTTCAACGCGGCGACGCTCAGCGCCTATCGGCGCGCGCTCGCCAGCCTCTGAGCGCCGATCATTCCAGGTGCTTGTCGTCGAGATCCTTCTTCGCCCGCTCGCCGTCGCGCTGCGCCTTGGCGCGCTCCTCCTTGCTGAGGCCGAAGATGCGGCGGTTTTCATTTGCCCGTCGTTCCGAGTCGCGCCGGTCGCGCTTCTTGCGGAACTGATTGAGGTTGACGATGTCGGCCATGTCCGGCTCCTTTGCGAGCTGGCCCAATCCCCGGCCGCGTCCCTGGCGCGCGACCGTGCTAGAATCAATGGCTCAACTCTAGTCTATGGCGGCCGCGATGCAAAGTCGGCAATGGACGGCATCACCGAGATGAGAGGCTTCGGGGCGGCGGGTTCGGAGGATGGGCGGTTCGATTTGAGACGATCGATCCGCAGGAGGACGATCGCAGGGGGGCCAGGGTGCGTAAGGTCCTGATCGGACTTCTCGTTTTGGTTGTCCTTGCGGTGGGCGCGCTCGCCGTCACGCCTTCCTTTATCGATCCCGAGGCCTCGCGCGACCTCGTTCTCGCCGCGCTGCGCCGCATCACCGGCCGGGACGTGACGATCGAGGGGCCGCTCGCCGTCGCGCTCCTGCCGGCGCCGAGCCTGACCGCGCACGACGTTCGCGTGGCAAATCCTCCGGGCGCCGGCGAGCGCGACCTCATCCATATCGGCGACCTCGAGCTGCGCGTCGCGGTGGCGCCGCTTCTCGCCGGGCGGCTCGTCTTCCGCAGCGTGACGATGGCCGATCCCGAGCTCGATCTCGAACGCCTCGCCGATGGGCGCCTCAATCTCGACGCGCTGCCGGCATCGACGCCGGGAGCCGAGCCCGGGGCCTCGTCTGAAGCCGTTGCGCCCGGAAATTCCGGCGCCGCGCATGCGGTGGCGATCGAGCGGATCGACATCACGAATGGCCGCCTGGCCTATCGCGCCGCGGGGAAGGTTCTGCGCATCGAGCGGCTCGATCTCGTGCTGCGATTGGCGCCGGACGGGGGCGCGGCGCGCGCCGTCGGGACCTTGCAGGCGGAAGGTTCGCGCCTCGGCTTCACGCTCGACGCCGGACGGATCGGCGCGCATACGCCGGTCGATGTGAAGCTCGATCTTCTCGGGACCGGAGCGCAGGCCGAGCTTGACGGAGAGGCCGTCCTGACGCCCGCCGATGCACGCTCCTTCGCCGGAAAGCTCAAGCTCTCGGGCGACAATTTCGCCGCACTCGTGCGGCAGTACAGCCTCCTTGGGCGTTTCGGCTCGCCCGAGCTCGGCCTCGCGCGGCGCTTCGCCGTCGAGGGCGATCTGCGCGGCGATGCTTCCGAGATCAACCTCGAGCATCTCGCCCTCTCGCTCGACGCGTTGCATGGCGGCGGCGCGCTGCGCATCGTCCCGGGCACGCCGACGCGCGCCGCGCTCGACCTCGCCTTCGGCCAAGTCGATTTCGATCAATTTACCGCATCCGCCGCGACGCCTCTCGCCACGCCGCCCACCGCCGCGTCGCCCCTCGCCGCGCCGGTCATCACCGGGGCAGGACGCCCGCCATCGTCGCCGGGCGGTGGCGCCGCCGCGCCGGTGGCGAATCCGAGTGCTGCCGTCGGCGGGTTCGGCCTGCCGGATTGGCTGAGCGGCTCGATCGCGGTCGGCCTCGAGGGGGCACTCTGGCATGGCGGCATTCTGCGCGACCTCAAATTCCAGGCGACGCTCGACCAAGGCGCTCTGGCGATCACCCGCGCTTCGGTGCAGCTGCCGGGCGGCTCCGATCTTGCTCTCAGCGGCACCATCGGGGCGGCCGCGGGGGCACCGCGCTTCGAGGGTGTCGTCGAGGCAAACTCGGACAATCTGCGGCAGCTCCTCGACTGGCTCGGCGCCGCGCCCGGCAACGTCCCGGGCGACCGCCTGCGTCGGGCGGTGCTGGCGAGCCGCCTTGTCGCGACCCCGGACAATCTGACGATCGAGAGCCTCGATGCGACGGTGGATTCGACGCGCCTCACCGGCGCCGCGGTCGCGGTGCTCCGCCGGCGTCCCGGCTTTGGCGTCCGCCTTGCCCTGGATCAGCTCAATCTCGACGCCTATCTGCCGACGCCGCCGGCCGCCCCGGCGGCGGCAAGCGGAGCAAGTCCCGCTCCCGCGCCGGCGGCGCCGGGCAACGCGGCAGCGCTTGCCGCGTCGCCCGGGTTTCTCGGCCGCTTCGATGCCAATCTCGAGGCGGCGGTCGAGACCCTGACCTGGCAGGGTCAGCCGGCGCGTGGCATCCGCTTTTCCGGCACCCTCCATGACGGCGCGCTGGCGGTGAAAGAGGCGGCCTTCGCCGATCTCGCCGGCGCCACGGGAACCGTCAGCGGCACCGTCGAGGGACTTGCCGAGGGGACGCCGAATTGGCGCGGGACGGTCGCGCTCAAAGGCCCGGACATCGGCCATCTCCTACGCTTCGCCGGGCCCAGCCTTGCCAGTGACCGGCTCGCCGGCCCGTTCGTCCTCGCCGGCGACATCGAGGGAGCGCCCGACGCGACGGCGCTCGACGCGACGCTCGAGGCGCTCGGCGGAAAGCTTCGGGTGAGCGGCGAGTTACGCTCCGGCGCCGCCGACAATGCCTCGATCGACCTCGCGGTCGAGGCGAGCCACCCGAGCGCTGCCGGGTTCGCTCGCGACATCGTTCCCAGCTATCAGCCGGCAGGCGGCGATCCCGGCGCGCTGGTCTTTGCCGCCGCGCTTCGCGGGACGCCGCGGAAGATCGATTTCAGCGACGCCTCGCTCGCCCTCGGCGCCGTCACGGTGGCAGGCGAGGGCACGCTCGACTTGACCGGCAAGCGCCCCAGCCTCGGCGGCAGCTTCACCTTCGGCGACCTCGTCATCGACCATTTTTTGCCGGCGCGGCAGGCGGCCTTGCGGATGTCGCCCGAGATCGAGCCGAGGGTTCGGCGCGTCGCGGCGGCGACCGTCGCTCGGAGCTCCGACACCTGGTCGCGCGTCCCGTTCGATGTCGCATGGCCGGCCGCCCTCGATCTCGATCTGACCTTGAGCGGCAACAGCCTCGCCTATGGCGCCCTTCGGATCGAGCGGCCGGCGCTCGCCCTTGCGGCGACGGGAGAGGCGCTGCGCATCGACCGGCTCTCGGGCGGGTTGCTCGGCGGCACGATCGAGGCGAATGCCACGCTCGACACCGGCTCTACGCCGCGCATGACGCTCGATCTCGCGCTCCGGCAGGCGGCGCTCCAGGAGGTGCTCGGGACCAGCCGCATCACCGGCCGCGCCGATCTCGATCTCAGCCTCTCCGATGCCGGGCGCAGCCCCGCCGAGCTGATCGAGAACCTGCAAGGAAGCGGCACGATTTCCGCGCGGAACGGCACGATCGCGGGGATCGATCTCGCAGCGCTCGACAATCGGTTGAAGCGGCCCGACCGGTCCGGCGATTTCTTCGAGCTGCTGCACGGTGCCCGCGGCGGCGGTACCCGTTACGAGACGATCGATGGATCATTCCGAATCAGCAACGGTGTAGGTGAGACGCGGGATCTGCACTTCGTCGCGGATGGCGGCGAGGGGCGAGCAATGTTCGCCGTCGATCTCGCCGATCGCCTGCTGCATGGCCGCGTCGAATTCCGCCTCGCCGTCGATCCCAACGCGCCGCCCTTCGCGATGCGCCTCGACGGCCCGCTCGGCGCGCCGGACATGGTCTTCGAGGTGAACGCGATCGAGCGCTATCTGCAGCAGCGCGCCGCGCCGTCCGTCAAGGCGCCCGCGCCGTGATCGGGGGTTCAGCGACAGGGTTCTCGGCCGGCAGCTCGCCGCGTCGATAGCAATCGAGGACGAAGAGGCGAAGCGCGCTCGACAGATTGCCGGGCGTGGCCGTGCTTCGCGCCGCATCGATCGCGGCGACCAGCGCGTTGACCGAGAGGCACCGCGCCGTCGCCACCACGCGGAGCGCAGCCCAAAACTCTTCCTCGAGCGAGATGCTCGTGCGGTGCCCGGCAAGGACCACCGAGCGCTTCTTGATCGCGACGTCCAAGGCGTGCCCTCAGCTTGGGCCGAGCATGGCTTCGGGGCGAACCCAGCTTGCGAAGTCCTCGGCGGTGACGAAGCCGAGCGACACGGCCGCTTCCTCGAGGGTCGTGCCGTCGCGATGCGCTTTTTTCGCGATCGCGGCCGCTTTGTCGTAGCCGATATGCGGGCTGAGCGCGGTCACCAGCATCAGCGATTGCCGCAACAGCTGCTCGATGCGCACGCGGTCGGGCTCGATGCCATCGACGCAATGCGCGCTGAAGCTCTCGAAGGCGTCGGCGAGGAGGTGAATCGAGCGCAGCACATTGGCGATGATCACCGGCTTGAAAACGTTGAGCTCGAACTGACCCTGGCTGCCGGCGATCGTCACGGTCACATGATTGCCCATCACTTGCGTCGCCACCATGGTGAGCGCTTCGGCCTGGGTCGGATTGACCTTGCCCGGCATGATCGACGAGCCAGGCTCGTTCTCGGGCAGGCGGATCTCGCCGAGGCCGCAGCGCGGCCCCGAGGCCATGAGGCGGATGTCGTTGGCGATCTTCATCGCCGAGACCGCCAGCACGTTGAGAATTCCCGAGAGCTCGACCAGCGCGTCATGGGCGGCGAGCGCCTCGAATTTGTTCTCGGCCGGCGCGAACGGAAGCCCGGTGAGGCGCGACGCGGCGGCGGCGAATTCCTTGTCGAAGCCCGGCGCGGTATTGAGGCCCGTGCCGACCGCGGTGCCGCCTTGCGCCAAGGCATAGAGGCGTGGCAAGGCGCCTTCGATGCGGGCGATGCCGAGCGCCATCTGCGCGGCATAGCCGCCGAATTCCTGGCCGAGGGTGAGGGGCGTCGCATCCTGGAGATGCGTCCGGCCGGTCTTGACGATGTCGGCGAAGGCTGCCGCCTTGGCGCCGAGCGCGTCACGAAGGCGACGCGTCGCCGGCAGCAGCCGGTCGTGAATTTCGCGCACCGCCGCGATGTGCATCGCCGTCGGAAAGCAATCGTTCGAGGATTGCCCGAGATTGACGTGGTCGTTGGGATGAACGGGCGACTTGCTGCCCAAGGCGCCGCCCAGCATCTCGATCGCGCGGTTGGCGATCACCTCATTGGCGTTCATGTTGCTTTGCGTTCCCGAGCCGGTCTGCCACACGACCAGCGGGAAATGATCGAGAAGCCGCAGCGCCGCCACCTCGGCGGCGGCGGCGGCGACGGCTTCGCCGATGCGTTTGTCGAGCCGTCCCAGCGTCATGTTGGCTTCGGCGGCGGCCTGCTTGACGATGCCGAGGGCGGCGATGAGCGGGGCCGGCATGAGCTCGCCGCCGATCCGGAAATTCTCCAGCGAACGCTGCGTCTGAGCGCCCCAATAGCGGTCGGCGGGCACCGCGAGCGTCCCCATCGTGTCGCTTTCCGGGCGCGTTCCGGCCACGGGCTCGCCCATCCCTTCCTCCATCGCCGCTTCGGGGCTCCTGCTCCGCATATGTGGGCGCAGGCCGCGTGTCGCAACGGCAGAATTCAGGAGAAGGCGGGACGGCGACAGGAGAACGGAATCGCGCGACCCTGCCCTGTTCAGGGCACCAATTGCCGCAAGATCGGCGGGACGTTGCGGTCTTCGCGGTTGCGCGCGAGCTCAACGAAGCGGGCGCGCTGCTCGTTGGACAGGACGGCGAGGAATTGGCGCAGCGCTCGGCTCGTGTCGACCTGGAAGGCGCGGCGGTTGTCGGCCGCCTCGGTCAGGAGACGCGTCACCGCGGTGTCATCCGGCTGCGCCTTGCCGAGCTCGCCCCAGGCCTCGGCGATCAGCGGTTGGTTGGTCTCGCGCATTTGCCGTGTGCGCATGCGCAAGGCACGGATGAAATGGTCGAACGCGGCGCGCTGGTTGCTGTCGAGCGAAAGCTGCTGCGCCACGCGCTCGAAGCGCTCGGCGGGCGCCATTTGCCCGTGCCCCGCCTCCATGCGGACCCAAAAGACGCCGCCGACGAAGCAGATGTTGAGGGCAAGCGACAGCGCCAGCAACAGCCATGGCAAACGCGACCGCAGCGAGCGCTGCGGCGCCACGACATCAGCGCTCACGTGCTGCTCGCGTCGCCGGCTGGGCCGAGGAAGCCCGTCGGCGGATCAAGCATCTCATCGGCAAGCCCGACATTGGCGCCCGGGGTCAGCGAAGCCAAGTTCGAGGAGGCATCCGTGCCGAGCGCAAAGCCGAGATAGCAGGCGAGGGCGAAGCTGGCGGCCAAGGCGGTCCAGCGCACGGCGGCCTGCCATACCGGCGCCGCGCCGCTGCGCGGCCGAAAGGGGATCACCCGATCGTCCGACGCCGGAACCAGCGCCGAGGCGCGCGCGATCACCGCGGCAAGTTCGGGGTCAACATCCGGGACGGCGGCATTGTCGGCGTCCTCGACGGGGCGGCGTGCCAGCGCGATGTCCTCGGCAAGGTCCGGGCGGACGGCGAGCAACGCATCGATCGCGGCGCGCTCCGACGCCTCGAGGCGGCCCTCGGCGTAGGCGGCGAGCGTCAGCTCGTCCGGCATGTCGGATTGACCATCGAGGCGCTCATGCGGTCCCGGTTCAATCATCTTCCATTGCCGCCACAACGCGCCGGAATGCGCCGATTTTTCCCAGGGCTCGCTCATCGCGCCGTCTCCTCACCATCGTTATTCGCCGTTGCTGCGGGCAGCCATCCCCGCCGCCGCTCATTTTTTTGCCTCATTTACGCCAAAATGTGCCCGAAGTTTCAACATAGCCTTGTGGTGCATGCTGCGCACGGTCTGCGCGTCGATGCCAAGTGTCGTCGCGATTTCCGCCACTTCC
>JBGPOZ010000015.1:0-39539 GCA_041488295.1 Allostellaceae bacterium | reverse complement strand
TCGGCAGCACCAGCTTCGGCTCGTTCCTCGGCGGCGCCGGCGCCGGTTTCGCCGCTGGCTCGCTGCTCAACGGCCTTGCTGGCGGCAACAGCACCAACGGGACGGTCGGCTCAGCGGTCGGCTCGATCGCCGGCGCGATCATCGGCTCGATCATCCCCGGCATCGGCACCTTGATCGGCGGCCTCATCGGCGGCGGCGCCGGCGGCCTCCTCGGCGGCCTCTTTGGTCCCGGCACGCCGTCACCGCCCTCGGCCTCGGCCCGCGTCCAGCAGCTCGGCGGCCGCTTCCAGGTGTTCGGCTCCGCCTCGACGCGCGAGGACCCGTCGGCGGCGATCGCCAATGCCAACGCCGCGGCCGACGCCATCAACAAGATCGTCGCCGCCGTCGGCGGCACCGGCGTCGCGTTCAACAAGGTGTTCCAGCTCGGCAATGTCGGCGGCAACTATCAGCTGACCGACGAGAACCGGCCAGGCTTCGCTCAGAATTTCGGCGACCCGACGACGCTCATCAGCTCGGCGATCGCCTATGTCCTCAAAGGCAACAAGATCCTCGGCGCATCGGATACGGTCAACACGGTGCTGCAGAACACGCAGGCGACGACGGCGGACCAACTCAACAAGGATCTCGGCATTGCCGCTCTTGTCGACAGCCTCGACAAGCTGAAGAGCTCCGTCACGGTGCTACAGGCGCCGACCGACCAGGCGGCGCAGGCGGTGAAGCAGATCAGCGATGCCTTCGATCAGCTGCAATTGCAGGCGGCGGCGCTCGGCATCGGCGGCAACCTCCAGGCGGATTTCGCCGCCGCGCTGAACAGCCAAGTCGCGCAGCAGATCGATGCGATCGAGAACCCGCTGAAGCAATCGCTCGCGGTCGAGCAGGCGGTCGCCGATGCGCGCGTGCAGCTGGCGCAGAAGCTCGGCGCGGATCTGACGCAGGTCGACCGCATCAACGCGCTACAGCGCCAGCAGATCCTGATGCAGCAGACCGGCAATCTGCAGCAGGTCTATAACAGCCTGATCTTCGGCGCGGGCTCGACGCTTTCGGCCTCGGCGCAATATGCCGGTGCGCGCGCCGCCTTCGCCGCCGCCGAGGCGCAGACCGCCTCCGGCGCGCCGCCGGCGACGATCGCCGCTACGGTCCAGCAATTCGTCGCCTCCTCGCGCGCCGTCTTCGCCTCCGGCCCGCAATACGCCGCCGATTTCAACCGCGCGCTCGGTCTCCTCAACACCGCCTCGGGCGGCGCGCTCGATACCGGCGCCGGCGCCTTGACGCAAGCCTTGAACCAGAACACGGCGCAGATGGTACGCAGCGACGCCGACCGCGCCGCCCTGCAGCAGCAGATCGGCGACCTCCAGGCGCAGGTCCTCAGCCTGCAATCGCAGATCACGCGGCTGATGTCGTTGGCGGCATGATGGTGGAGCGGGGATGAGAAACGAAGAGAACGATTGCCTCGCCTACGATCCGTTCCAGGGCGACGAGACCGCCGTACGCCGCTTCAGCGACAAGATGGTGATCACGCGCAAGGAGCACCGCTGCAACATTTGTTGGGAAGACTTCCCGGCCGGGTCGCGCGCCCGCGCCATGCGCGAGGTCAATCTCGAAGAGCGCAGGACGATGACGTTCTATTTCTGCCCGCCATGCTGCTCGGCGATGGCGAGATCATGGGACAGCGACGATGCCGGCCGCGCGATCGAGAAGCGCACAGCAATCGGGATGCGGGCCGCGGAGGCCGAACGAAAACATGCCAAAGTCAACGATTGACGCCTGAGTCCTGACCTATGCTGCTCGGCTCCGCCGCGCTCGGCGCGCTCGATCTCGGCGATCTGCCGGCGGCGATCAGCAAGGCGGTCGGCAATCCTTTCCGCCTGCTGCTGCAGAACCCCGACGCGCAATTCATCTTTCTCTTGGTGGCGACACCCTACGACCCCTCGTTCCAGCGCACAGTCTCGACCCTGCCCGGGCCGGTCGCATCGCAGCCGCTTGGCGCCGCGCCGCCGCTGACCGTGTCGGGCGGCGAGCGCATAGTCTATCTCTCGGACAAGGGCTTCAAGACGGCGCCTGGCGATGCTCCGGCGAACCAGGATTTTCCGGGGCGCCTCCTCAGCGCCTATAATTTCCAGCTCGATGCCTGGTGGCAGAATGTCGACGAGCCGGGCGGCGGCGCCGATCCCGGCTTCGGCGACATCACCATCGCCAATCCCGACGCCTCGCTAGACGCTTGGACCACCTGGTCGTGGGACGGCCGCAAGGTGACCTTGCTGGCCGGCGCCAAGGGCTTCGCCTATGCGAGCTTCGCCACCATCTGCGGCGGGATCGCGCAGAGCATCGCCTTCGACCGCTCGACCATCTCGATCCATCTCAGGGACCGCCAGGAGGCGTTCAACCGGCCGGTCCAGTCGATTCTCTATGGCGGCGCCGGCGCGCTCGACGGCGGCGCCGACATCCTCGGCAAGCCGAAGCCTCTCTGCTACGGCCAATGCGCCGCGGTCGAGCCGGTGCTGGTCGATGCGGTCAACCAAGTGCGCCAGATACATGACGGCGCCATCAACGCCGTGACGCGGGTGCTCGACAAGGGCGTGCCGCTGACCGGGGATGGCGACGTCAACGACGTCTATGGCTGGTCGCCGGTCGCGGGCCATTACGTCACGTGCCTCGCCAAGGGCATCATCCGCCTGGGATCGGCGCCGGCAGGAAGGGTGGTCGCCGACGTCCGTGGCGAGGCCGGCCCTTATGTCTCGACCGTGGGCTCGATCGCGCGGCGCATCGCGACGACGCGGCTCGGGCCGGCGACCTTGAACGACCCGGCCGACCTCGACGCCGGCGCGTTCGCGGCGCTCGATACGGCGTTCGGCTACACCATCGGCATCTTCCTCGCCGGGACGGAGACGGCGGCGCAGGTGCTCTCGACATTGCTTGCCGACGCCGATGGCTGGTGGACCTTCACGCGGGCGGGGCAGCTCTCGGTCGGCGCGCTGAAGCCGCCTGCAAACCCGGTCAAGGTGCTGACCGTGCGCGACGACGTCGCCGGCGGCTTCAAGCTGAACGGCATCACGCCGCCTTCCTGGCGCCGCCGTCTCGGCTATCAGCGCGTCTTCACGGTGCACAGCGCGACCGACCTCGCCGGCGGCGTCGCCGATGCCGACCGCACCTTGCTGACCAACGAATACCGTTTCGTCACGTCGACGAGCGATGCGGCGCTGGCATCGCACCGCCTCGCGCGCGATCTCGACGTGCCGACCCTCCTCGCCAATTCCGGCGATGCCGCGACCGTCGCCGCCGCGCGGCAGGCGCTGCACGGCGTCGAGCGCCGCGTCTACGACGTCCCGGTTCAGCGCGCGCTGTTCCGCTTCTTCCTCGGCGACGTTGTGCAGCTGCAGCGTCCGCGCTTCGGCCTCGCCGCGGGCCAGAACTTCGTCGTCAAGGGCGTGACCGAGGACGTGAAGAGCGGCCAGACGATATTGCGGGTGTGGGGATAGGCGCGAGCCCTTGCTCGCGTCTGGCGAGCGCCAGCGCTTATCGCGAGATAAGCGCGGAAGCCGCATAGTCCAGAACAAGGCGCCGACCCCATGGGCAATCTCGTCATCGCGACGCCGGTCCTGTCCGACGCCGCCAGCCTCAGCGCCGGCTCGCAGGCGGCGGCGATGCCGGTGACGAATCTGCAGACCATCCAGCCCGGCGAGGTGTGGCGCGCGCTCGACCTGACGCAGTCCTTCGTCGTCGCCGATCTCGGCTCGGCGCAGAGCATCAACCTAGTCTCGCTGATCGCGACCAACGCCAGCGCCGCCGCGACCTGGCGCGTGCGTGGCGCGAATTCGGTCGCGAACCTTACCGCGGCGCCCGGCTACGACAGCGGCAGCATCAGCCATTGGCCGAATGCCGGGCTAGGCGCGTGGTCCTATACCAACGCCTACCTCTGGCTCGGTGCGGCGCCGCAGAATTTCCGCTACTGGCGGATCGACGTCGCCGACGCGGCCAATCCCGCCGGCTTCTACCAGGCGGGCCGGCTCTATCTGGCGAGCGCCTGGCAGCCGAGCCGCAATTTCGCCTATGGCTGGCAGATCCTCTTTCAGGGCGACGGCCCGAAATCGCGCTCCGAGGGCGGCCAGGGCTACGCCCTCATCGGCGCGCGCTACCGCACGCTCGACCTAACGCTCAAATTCGCGAGCGAAGCGGAGATGTTTCAGAACGGCTTCGAGCTGGAGCGGCTGCGCGGCACCTCGCAGGACCTTCTCATCCTCAAGGATCCGGACAATGCCGCCGGCCTCATCATGCAGCAATCGCTGTACGGCACGGCCGTCGAGTTCAACCCGCTGATCAACACGTTCTTCAAGATCTTCGAAAAGCGCTTCCACCTCGAGGAGCTGCTCCCGTAGCTCCTGATACCTGACACCCGAGGACTGAATGGTTGCTGGATCGCCGCTCGCCGATCGCGTCTTCGAGACGACGACGACGCAAGGGACGGGCGCGCTGACCCTGCTCGGCGCGCAGACCGGCTATCGCAGCTTCGCCACCGCCTTCGGCAATGGCGGGCAGTGCGATGCCGTCGCGACCGACGGGACCGATTGGGAGGTCTTCAAAGGCACCGTCACGGTCGGCGGCAGCAACACGCTGTCGCGCGATACCGTCTACGCTTCCTCGAACGGCGGCGCCGCGGTCAATTGGGGCGCCGGCACGCGCAACGTCTTCTGCACGCCGTCGGCGGCACTGCTCCAGGCGATCCTCGATCCGGGCTTCCGGCCGCACGCCGAGGCGACGCCGGCGATGACGGTGCGGCTCGATGCGGGCAAGCTGTTCGACGGCGCGACCCTGACCAATGTGGCGGCGCAGAGCACGGGCGCGATCACTGCGCCGGTCGGCAATCCGCGCATCGACCGCGTCGTCGTCGACCGCATCACCGGCGCCGTGTCCGTCATCACCGGCACGCCGGCCGGCTCGCCCGCGCCGCCGGCGATCACCGCCGGCAAGCTGCCTGTGGCACAGGTGCTGCTGCAGACGAGCTCGACGGTGATCACCGACAGCATGATCACCGATGAGCGGGTGCTCGGCTTCGCCGCCGGCAACCTCTTTACCGGCGGCACCTTGACCTCGACGCTGACGATGTCGGGGGCAGCGATCAACGAGGCGCTCGTCGCCACGGTCGCTTCGGCCGCGACGGTCGATCTCGGCGCGCTCGCCGGCAATCACGTCCACATCACCGGCACCACGACGATCACCGCCTTCGGCGGCACGGGCCCGGTCGGCGCGCGGCGCAAATTCGTCTTCGATGGTGCGCTGACGCTCACCAATAATGCCAACATCATCCTGCCCGGCGGCGCCAACATCACGACGGCGGCAGGTGACTGCGGCGAGGCCGTCTGCGAATCTGTCGCTGGGTCGGGGATCTGGCGGGTCGAGAACTTTGTCAAGGCAAGCGGCCAGGCGATCGTCCTCTCCGGCGTCTTCACAAAGAGCTACGACAGCGGCGATCAGACGATCACGGCGGCGGGGGCGCTGACGCTCGCACACGGCATGGGAGTGGCGCCAAAGATCATCCAGCATCTCCTGCATTGCGTGACCGGCGAGCTCGGCTACTCGGCCGGCGATTTCGTCTTCATCAATCCGCACGATACCGACCCGAATGGCGGTCCGGCGTCGCGCGGCATTGCGGTCGTGCCGGATGCGACGAACCTCAATGTCAGATTCGGCTCGGATACGGTGCTGGTCGACCTCTTGAACAAGGGCACCGGCACCGGCGGAAACATTACCAACGCGAATTGGAAATATGTGGTGAGGGCCTACGCATGACGATAACGCGCGCGCACCACTACGCCGACGCGTCGAGCGGCGCCTTCCTCGGGACGGTCGTCGATCTCCTCGCCGATGACTTCCAGACAGTCTTGAATGCCGCGCCGCGGCCGGCCGGCTCGGTCGAGGTGCCGGTGGCGCCGGATCATGCAGCGCAGCTATGGAACGGCGCTTCCTGGGGAGTCCTCGCGGCGTCCGTCACAGCGCCGCAGCAATTGGCGCAGCGCCTCGCCTCCGGCTGCGCTATCGTCTCGACGGCGACGCCCGCCCTCAGCGCGACCTATCCGATCGACCCGGCCGCGCAGGCGAAGCTCGCGGCCATCGTTACGGGGATCAATGCGGGGAGGGGCTTGCCGCACGGCGCGGCGACGGTGCAGTGGCCGGATATCGCCGGCGCGTTTCACGCCTTCGCGGCCGCCGACCTCGTCAATTTCGCGGCGGCGATCGAGGGCTATGTCTACGATCTCATCCTGACCGAAAGCGCGCTGATCGGCGGGCATGCCGCAACCTGGCCGGCTCAGCCAGTGACGATGCCTTAGGCCTTATGCGCCACCGCGTGGCACCAAGGCTGAAAGAGCGCGCCACGGAAGCACATGCGTTCGCCGCCGTCCCTCGGCACGGTGTAGGAGACGGCATCGCCCGAATAACCGGGATTGGGGAGGTCGATCGGCATCGTGAAGGGGTGGAACTCGACGTCCGAGAGACCGACCTTGGTGGCGAGGCGCGCCACCTTGCCATAGGGGCGGAAGTGGATTTTCAGACCCTCGGGATGCGAGACCGTCGTCTCATGGATCTCGAGATCCTGGTCCTCATAAGGGTGAAGCCACTCGAAGGCGATGTAGGTGCCGCCTGGCTTGAGCGCCCTGGCGACGCTCGCCAGGGCTTTTTCATACTCGTCCCAGCCGAAGTAGACGGCGACGGCATTGGCGATGATGCAGTCGTAGCGGCCGGGGATGGCGAGCATGTCCATCACGCGGAATTCGACTTGGGACAGTTCGGGATTGGCGCGCGCGTCGGCGAGCGATGATTCGGCGAGTTCGCCTCCGGTCAAGTCGAGATCGGGGAACGCGCGCTTCAGGTGAAGCAACAGGTTGCCGGTCGAGCAGCCGACGTCGAGCAATGTTCCCTTGCCCTTGATGTGCTCGGCGACGAGGCCTAGCAACACCTTGTCGCGCTCGGCGATCTGGCCGGCATAGCGCTTCTGGTAGTCGTTGTAGTAGGCGAGGAACGCCTCGTCCTTCACGTAATGCTCGTATGACGACATCGGCTCGTCTCCCGGTGAGGCGCGCACCTTAGCACAGTCATCGAAGGAGCGTCCTGCCATGCGCTACGCGCCGCTCTATCCGGTCGAGCGCGGGCCGGACCATCCGCAGATCCAGCGGGCGGTGCGCAGCTTCCTGAAGAGCGCAGAGCGGGGCGAGACGCACAGCGTGCGCGGACTCGTCCTGCACCACGTGCTCAATCATTGCGTCGAGCACGGGATCGGCTTCGTTCTCACCTTCGATCCCTGCCTCGGCTACCGCGTCAAGCTGCTGAAACCCACCACACCCTGACGGAGACGCCCATGCGCCTTCTCGTCGCCGCCATCCTGGCGGCCCTCTGCGCTGCCGCGCCGGCGCGTGCGGCGATGCTGTGCGGCGATGCCGAGTCACTCGAGAAGCATCTCGCCGAGCATACCGGGCAACGGCCGTTCGCCGAAGCGAAGATGCAGGATTGGCGGCTAGTCCTCTATCTCAACGCCGAGACGCGCGACGTGACGATCCTCGTGCTGAAGGACGGCACGGCCTGCGTCCTCGCGACCGGAACGGAGTTCTCTCCGGCGGCCGCGGCGCCGGCGCCGAAGGGAGACGGCTCGTGAAGCGGAGCAGTCTCTCGCGCGCGTTCGGCCTGATCCTCGCCGGCATCCTCGCGGCGGCGGTCGCTTGCGGCATCATCGCCCTGATGATCGCGGCGACACGGTCGGCGCATGCGCATGGCGACGCCGCCTGGATCATGAACAATGAACGGACGAAGCATTGCTGCGGTCCGAGGGACTGCGAGAAGGCGCCGCCGCATGCGGTCGTCGAGCAGGATGGCGGCTGGTTCATTCCCGATACCGGGCAGATGTTCACGACCTCGGCCGACAACGTCTATCCCAGCAAGGACGGCGATTTCTGGTGGTGCCGCAGCCACGAGCGCGAAGGCCGGGAGCCAGCCGACGGCAATGTTCGATGCCTCTTCGTGCCAGTGGAGACCTGAGTCATGGACGCGCAGAAGCAGCTCGACACGCGCGCGCTCGAACTCGCGGCGCGGGCCGAGCAGCGGATCGTCTCCCATGAGCGGGAATGCGAGCACCGGCAGGTCGAGATCATCGCCAAGCTCGACGCGCAGAAGACCGATCGCGACAGCCTGCGCGGCGAGATCAAGGAATCGCTGCGCGGCATCTACGGCATCCTGTGGAAGGCCGCGGGCGCGCTCATCGCGCTCCTCATCCTGGCGCTGGCCTATTTTCTCGTGCGCTTCGGCCTGCCCGGCGAGGCGCACGCCATGGCCGACGCCCCGGCGCTACATGGCGAGGCACAGCCATGACCATCGATCTCGCCTTCCTGCGCTCGCTCGAGGCCTATTCGCTTGCCCTCTACGTCCCTATGCGGGACGGCGCGCCGCTCGGCCACAGCGGCGCCACCGCGGCGCTGGGAGTCGATATCGGGCAGATGAGCGCCGCCGAGTTGAGCCGCCTGCCCGTCTCGGCCGATCTCCGCGCCAAGCTGCGCCCCTATGCCGGCGTCTCCGGCCCGCTCGCCGCGCGCATGCTGGCGCGCGAGCCCGTGTCGCTCACGGCGGCCGAGGCCGACGAGCTCGACCAGGCGGTGATCGGGCCGAAGCTGTCGCGGCTGCGCGATGCCTACAACGCGATCGTCCTGCCGATTCAGCACGAGGGCTTCCCTGCCGGCTTCGACGACATCCCGGCGGCGGCGCAGACCGTGATGTTCTCGGTCGATTGGCAGTACGGCAACCGCATGCCGGAGGAGTGCCCGAAATTCTGGCGCCTTTGCGCGACGCAGGCATGGGACGCCGTCGCGCGCGAGCTCGACGATTTCCACGATGCCTATCCGACGCGCCGCAAGAAGGAGGCGGCGTATCTGATTGCCGCGATCGCCGCGATCGCCGCGCCGGCGTGACGCGATGCGCCTCGGCCAGACGAAGCCGACGCAGCGCGTCGATTGGCGCAAGGCCATGTCGGAGCGGCTGCTGGCGCACAGCACCTGGTGCACCTGTCGCGGCTGCCGGGAGATCATAGAGATGATCCGCGTCTACGAGCTGGCGCGGGGAGCGCTCGGATGAGCTCCAAAGACCAGCAGCCGGACGAGGCATGGCGTATCCGGTGCTGCGAGCTTGCCGATCGCCTCGTCGCGCCGCTCCGCGCGACCGCGCGAGAACACGGCTATGCACTGGCCGTCCATGGCTCGCTCGCCCGCGATATCGATTTGATCGCGGTGCCGTGGCGGTGGAGCGGCGTATCGCCACCGCGCGTGCTGGCCGAGGCGATCCAGGCGAGGGCGGCCGAGCTGAACGACGGCATGGCCTACGAGAAGGATCACGAGGGCGCGGCTAACCCCGATTACTTCTTCAACGGTTGCCCAGGCGCCAAGCCGCAGGGACGGCTCGTCTGGGCCTTCCACCTCGGCGGCGGCCCGTACATCGACCTGGCCGTGATGCCGGCAAACGAAGATCCATGAAAGAGAAGCCGCTACGCGCGCTGGCCCGTGACGGCGCCGGCGATCCGGTCTACATCGTCGGGCTTGCCGAAGAGCATCTCGCGCATGTGCGCGAGGGCAAGACCGTCATCATCGAGATGACCGCCTTCGGCCATCGCGGCACGATCCTCATCTATGGCGGCGCCGACCAGGCCGATCTGCTGCGACAGATCGGCGGGTCGTTGTCGGGCGCGACGGCCTTCCTCGACGGGATGAAGCCGGTGCGGCGCCAATGACGCCATGCTTCCTCGTGGTGCCAACTGGCACCGAGCGCGTCTCGCTGCGCCGCTACAGATCCGAGTTCGACAAGGCGGCGAACAAATCGGTCACGATCTGCCCCGGCGAGCACGGCTATCACAACGCCGAGGCGCCGATCGGCGAGTTCAGCCAAGGGACGTGGAGCCGGGATTTCGCGCATGATGATCCGCGGTGGCCGCGGGCCTGCGCGTGCGGCTACGTCTTCGCCGATGACGATGCGCGGCAGGTCTTCGATCGCGACCTCTATCGCCGCGCCGACGGCCAACCGGGCGTACTCACTCTATGGGACTGCCTCCCGGGAATGATGTGGCACGTGCCGTGGTTTCACGATCCGGCCGCACCGCGCGAAGGCCGCAGCGTCGCCGAGCAACGGGCGCGATATCCACGCGGCAGCAAGGCCGAGAGCCATCTCTCGAGCTACTACTGGCACGACCACGCGGATCGACGCGCGCCGCTCACCGTCGTCTGCCCGAACGGCGCGGAATGGACGGTCGACGCCGTCTCGGGCAACGGCGCGGGCTGGGAGGTGAAGGGCGAGCCGCCGCTCCTCGTCGTGACGCCGTCGATCGCCGCTCCCGGTTATCACGGCTTCCTCGGCTCGAACGGCGCGCCGCCCGGCCACTTCACCGGCGACGTCGAGGGCCGCGGCCCGATGGGCGTCCGCGCCTGATCTGACATCCGATCTTTTTTTGCAGCCTGGCGCCCACTTCCGGCAAGCGGCGCGCTTTTCACGTCCTCGAGGAGGGGATCACCCCATGAAGGGCTATCGAACCATCTACCTCAACATCGTCATGACGCTCGCGATGGGCGGGACGATCCAATATTCGAGTCTGCCGCACGACGTCCAGGCCTTGCTCACCCTCGGCGCGGCGATCTGGGGCTTCACCGCGATCCTCTTGCGCCTCATCACCACGACGCCGATCGGCCAGGACCTCGAGGGCGTGATCGAGAAGAAGCTCGGCGTCTCGCATGCGGCGTTACAGGCGGTGATCGATCGCCTGCCGCAAGGCACCGATTACGCGCAGCTCGTCAAGAGCGTCAATCAGATCGGGGGCGCCGTCACGGCGCTGCGCCAGACGCACGCGGCGACCGCGGCGCAGGTCGCGGCGCTGAAGCTGGACGGTGCGGCCGCGGCTGAGCAGCAGCAACAGGGCGCCACGGCGACGGCTACCGTCGCGCTGCCGGCGAGCGATGCCGCGATCACCCTCATCCCCGCCGCCGGCGCCACCGCGCCCGCGGCATAACCCAGGAGACCCCATGAAATCGTTGCTAATGACACTCGGAGCGATCTATTTCGGGACGCTCTTCCTTGCTGCATGCACGGGAAATCCGCAGCAGGATGCCGCGGCCGTCCAGGGCTACGTCGTCGCTTTCCAGCCGCTGGCCTCGGAGATCGCCTGCACCGCGCAGGAGGGCGCCAACCTCGCCGGCGAGATCGCTTCGGCGCAGGGCGATGCCGGCGGCGCGCAGACGGCCGGGATATTCTCCAAGGCGAATGGCAGCTTCTGCAACGGGCTCAAAGCCGGGGCGCCGCTGCCGCAACCGGTGACGATCCCGCTGCCGCCGGCGGCCCTCGGCGCAGCGCCGGCTATCGTGCCGAAGCCGGCTTCGTGATCCGCCGCGCGGTCCTCGCGATCGCCCTTCTCGTGGTCGCCCTTCCCGCCGTCGAGCGCCCCGCGCTCGCGTGGGGCGGGGCTGGCCACGGCAAGGGGAAGGGTGGGGCGCTGTCCCATGCCGGGAGCACCCCGGCGCCTTCACCCTCTCCCGCGCCGTCGGCGGGGCCTTCGCCAGCGTCGGGGGCGGGGCCATCGCCTGGCGACACCGCTCGGGACCTGCGCGATTGCGCGAAGGTGCCGGCGCTCTGCAGGGACAAGCCGTGACCCTCGGCCGCGCGCTCGCCCTCGCCATCCCGCTGCTGGCGGGAGGGTGCCAGCTGCTGCCGATCGCGGGAGCCGGCGCCGGCGTGTCCGGCCTGGCGCTCGCTTGGCGCGACGCCGGCATTGCGCTCGAGGTGGTGAAGCCGGTGACGCGGCAATGGTGCGCCGATCGGCTCAAAGAGCCGCATGACGATGCCACGGCCGCGGCGCTGCAGGCCTTCTGCGCCAACCTTCCCGACGATGCCGCCGGTCTCGCCGAGCAGCTCGTCGCCGTGCTGGTCGCGCTCGAGACGGAGCGCGCCGGGCAATCCGGAGCGTCAGCGCCATGATCCGACGCATTCTCTCGATCGACGGCGGCGGCATCCGCGGCATCCTGCCCGGCCGCTTCCTCGCGGCCATCGAGGCGCGCGCCGGCCGGCCGACCGGCGACCTCTTCGACCTCATCGCCGGCACCTCCACCGGCGGCATTCTCGGCGCGGCGGTAGCGCAGCGCGTGCCGGCCAAGGATCTTGTTGACCTCTATGTCAACCGGGGCGGCGCGATCTTCTCCAGGGATCTCGGCGACGAGATCGCCACATTCGACGGCGTCTTCGGGCCGAAATATTCCGCCGCCACACTCGAGACCGAATTGAAGGCGGTGCTCGGCAATGCCTGGCTGTCGGAGGCGCAGACGAAGCTGCTCGTGCCGGCCTATTGCATCCAATTGCCGAGGCCAAGGGATCTCGACAGCGACGGGATCGACGAGGCGGCGGCGTCGTGGATCTTCAAATCCTGGGGCGCCGACGACGCGCACGACTTTCCGCTGTGGCAGGTGGCGCGCGCGACCTCGGCCGCGCCCACATATTTCCCGCCGGCGGCGATCACCAGCATGCACGGCGAGCGCTACGTCATGATCGATGGCGGCGTCTTCGCCAACGATCCCAGCATGTGCGCCATCGCCGAGGCCGGGCGGCTGTGGGCGGACCGTGCCGATCGGATCATCTGTCTGTCGCTCGGCACCGGGTCGAAGGTGACGGCGCTCGACGGCACCGCGGCGCAGAGCTGGGGCATCGCGCAATGGCTGCCGGAGCTGACCTCGATCTTCCTCGACGGCGCCGCCGACGCGGTCAGCTACCAGGCCCACACCTGTCTCGGCGGCGACTTCATCCGCTCGGAGATCGCGCTGGCGCCGCCGGTCAACGATGCCTTCGATGACGCCTCGGC
Source organism: Allostellaceae bacterium (assembly GCA_041488295.1). Classification (GTDB taxonomy): domain Bacteria; phylum Pseudomonadota; class Alphaproteobacteria; order ATCC43930; family CGMCC-115725; genus URHD0088. The sequence goes on along the minus strand of JBGPOZ010000015.1, from coordinate 26,680 downwards.
CGAGAACATCGCGGCGCTGATGGCGCTCGCCGACGCGCAGATCGAGCGGGATCTCGACAGGGTCATGGAGCTGTTCGCGTGAGGAGGCACCCGACATGAAATGGTTCAATCGTTTCGTCTTCGCCATCGGGCTTATCGTGCTCGCCGCCGGCGCCGCATCGGCGATCGCCGGCGATCTCCCCGATCCGAAGCTGACGCCGGGCGTCACGCGCCCCGATCTTACCGTCGAGCAGATCTGTAAGACCAAATGGGGCAAGGATGCGCGCGCCGTCACGGAGGCGATGAAGCGCGAGGTGCTGCAGGCCTATCACATGACGGCGGCCGACTGCCCCAGCGGCAAGATCGAGATCGATCACCTATGCTCGCGCGAGCTCGGCTGCGCCGATGACGTCAAGAACCTCTGGCCGCAATGCTACGAGAAGCCCGTCGCCGGGCTGAAGGCGTCTGAGACGAAGGAATGGGGCGCCCATAAGAAGGATCGCCTGGAAAACCGCCTGCACAAGGAGGTGTGCGACGGCACGACGTCGCTCGATGACGCACGGCACGAGATCATTACCGACTGGATCGCCGCCTATAAGAGGCGCTTCGGCACGCCCTAATTAAAATCCGGTTAAAACCCGGTTATCACAGGCCCGGCGGGCGGCGCTTCGGCTCCGTCGGCCGGGCCTTTTTCGTTTCCTGCCACCCGTCGCGACGGCGGGGGATGGGCGTTACCAGCGCCCAGAGCCGCGAGCTTGTCACTCGCATGTCCTGATCCAATCGGCGCAAAACAAACCGAAAAAACGGCGGAATTCCGCCAATGCGTATTAAGACAAGAGCAGCATCAGTCGTTGCGGGAATCAGAGTAACTCTCCCTGGGACTGATCTGCTCTCGGCTGGCGCTGCTTTGACTTGAGCTTCCTGGTGTCGAGCGAGAGACGCGATGTGGCGGCGGCGATTGCCTCGGCCGAACGGTCGATGCCGATCGCGCGCCGGCCGTGCTTGACGGCGGCGAAAAGGGTGGTGCCGGAGCCGCATGTCGGATCTAGCACCGTGTCGCCGCGTAGCGTCGCGGCAAGAATGATCCGCTCGAGGAGGGCGACAGGCTTCTGCGTAGGATAGCCGACGCGCTCGGCCGAGCTTGAGCTCAGCTGATCGTCGGAAAAGCCATCGACGAAAAAGTGGGTGAAGGGATCGCCGCCGACGAAGTGGCCATCGAGATCTCCGCGGTCTGGCGCGGGCCGGGCCTTGGCGATGCGCCAGAGACGCCATCGCGTCGCTCGCGACCGGGCGCTGCAGGCGATCGTGTCATGCACGCGACCGAAGCCGGCGGTGGTGTTGTGCGCCGCGGAGCGCTTCCAGATCACGACGCCGAGCATGAGCTCCGGGCCGAACACCACATCGAGCATGATGCGCAGGCCGTGGATGGCGGTGTCGTCCGCATGCACCCAGATCGATCCGGTGAGCCGTAACACGCGCCGGAGCTCGACAAAGAGCAGAGCCATCGCGACGTAGTAGGCGGCGGCGCCGCTCCGTCCCCAGAAGCCCGTGATCAGCTGCGCCGCGATCGGTGCGGCCTTCGCAAGATCGGCCGCCTGGGCTGCGGCCTCATCGCTCCAGTGCCAGCGATCCGAGAACGAGCCCGCTGTGCCAGTCCAGTCCTTCTGGGTCAGGAACGGCGGGTCGAGATAGACGAGGTCAATGGTGCTGTCGGCGATCGTGGCGCGGATGACCTCGATCGCATCGCCCTGGTGCAAGCCCGCGCCGGGAAGGAGCCCGGTCCGGGAACGCGCGGCGAACGGCGTGTTGCATTGTGCCGGCTTTTGTGCGGCATCCGGTTCCGCTATGTTCGCGGTGTCCGCGCCGGAGGGCGGGTCGAAACCCCAGGAAATCAGCGGCTTTGCGGTGGCTGGGGGACTAGGATTCGAACCTAGACTGGCGGAGTCAGAGTCCGCCGTCCTACCGTCAGACGATCCTCCAAGCAGGTCGGCGCCGGGCAGGAGGCGGTCGGTTCGCCGCGCCTGGAACGCTGGTAGAACATTTTCCCCAGCGATTTCCCCAGCCGGATTGGCCGATTCTGGGTCTGTTCGTCCGCGGTTGTCCCGGTTTGACCTCGCCTCGACCGCAGAAACTCTAGGAAAACTGGCGCACCCGGCGAGATTCGAACTCACGACCTCTGCCTTCGGAGGGCAGCGCTCTATCCAGCTGAGCTACGGGTGCCCGTTTGCGGGGTCGGGGCGGCGACGGCGCGAAGCTAGCGCAAGGGTGGGGCCTTTGGCAAACCCGATATCGCAGCGGCGGGACGCGCCTCGGACAGCTTCGCCAAGTGGCTGCCGCCCAGCACCGTTTCGGCGTAGCGGTCGGCGCCAGAGGGGAGCGGCGCCGAGCGCGCACCGATCCAGCTCGCGATGTCGCTCACGACGGCGGCGCCGCCGAGATCGCGCAGCAGCATGTGATAGCCATTGGCGTACCAGGCGATGCGCTGACGCGAGCGTGCCGCCTCGGGCAGGCTTTCGATCATCTGCTCGGTCGGCGCGCGCGGCACGACCTCGTCGCGATCGCCGTAGAGATAGAGGAGCGGCGCGTCGAGCTTCGGCCCCGAGCGGTACGCCGCCGCCATGAGATCGACGAGGCCGTAGATCGTATCGATGCGCGTTTCCTTGATGACGAGCGGATCGCGCGAAAAGGCGCGCAGCATCGCGACATTGTCCGATGGCTCGACCCTGATGATGCCGCGCCCGCTGACGGTGAGGGAGGGCAGGAGATGGGCGCCGGCCCACAGCGCCGAGCGTTCGAAGAGCCCCATCGTCTGCCAGCCCCAGACCGCGGGCGCGACGAGAATGATCCCGTCCGCCTCGGGCGGCGGCGTTCTGCTCTCGCCCGTCATGGCGACGGCGACGACCGCGCCGCCCATGCTCTCGCCGAGGAGATAGAGCGGCACGCCGGGATGCGCCTGCCGCACCAGCCGGCTTGCCGTCACGAGGTCTTCGGCGAGCTGCGCGCGGCCGGGCCAGCTTCCGTGCAGCGGCGCCGCGCCGAAGCCGCGTTGGTCGTAGGCATAGGTGGCGATGCCGCGCCAGGCGAGCGCCTCGGCGGGGATGGCAAAGGCGTTCGAATAATCGTTGAAGCCGTGCAGCGCGAGGATCACCGCCTTGACGCGACCCCGGGGCAGCCAGACGCGCAGCGGCAGATGCGCGCCGTCGGGGGTGACGATTTCGTGCTCGGCAAGACGCGGCACAACGGTCGCGGCGGCGGGCCCGGCATCATCGCTGCGGCTCGGCGCAGCGCAGCCGACGAGCAGCAAGAACCCGAGCGCCGCGAAGGATTGGCGCGAGAACCCCGGCCTGCCGCCCGCACGCCCCGCCGTGCCGCCGCGATCTCCGGAGTCATCGATAAAGAAGCTGGTCATTGATCCCGCCGCATCGATGCGTATCATCCGCGCGGCGAGCGGATCAATCAAGCGCCCAAGCAAGCGGCTTCCGGTCGCGCGGAGGGCGTGCCACAATCGGCGTCGGCATTGGTGCACCCGGATTGCGGGCCGCCGGCGGGCGAGACGCGGCGGGTGATCTTCCGCCATCCCCTTGAGAGCAGGATGCGATGGAACCCTTCGAGACGATCTACATCGATGGCATGGTCGCCGCCTGCAATGGCGGCGGCGGCCCGCTCGGCCACCCCAAGGTCTATCTGAACCTCGCCGCCGACGGAAAGGTCGAGTGCCCTTATTGCTCGCGGGTCTTCATCAACCAGTCGAAGGGGCCGCGCAACCATGCCGAGGGCCATGTCGTCGAGGCGCCGTCGGCGCATTCGACGCATGAGGCGCACGGCCACGGCCATCCGCCGCCCGGCCCGCCGGCAAAGCCTTGAACGACGCGCTGCCAGCACCGGCAACGCCGTCCGATACGGCGGCGCTGAAGCATGTCTATCTGATCGACGGCTCCGGCTTCATCTTCCGCGCCTTCCATGCGCTGCCCTGGCTGAGCCGCGCTGACGGCACGCCGACCAACGCCGTCTACGGTTTCACCAACATGCTCCTGAAGCTCGTCCAGGAGACCGACGCCGACGGCATGGCGGTCGTGTTCGATGCGGCGCAGACGAGCTTTCGCAACCGCATCTACGATCAATACAAGGCGCACCGCCCCGAGACGCCGCCCGATCTCGTGCCGCAATTCAAGCTGGTGCGCGAGGCGACCGAGGCCTTCAACATCTGCCAGATCGAGGCGCCCGACTACGAGGCCGACGACCTCATCGCCACATATGCCCGGCTGTTCAAGGAGAAGGGCGCGCGCGTCACGATCGTCTCCTCCGACAAGGATCTGATGCAGCTCATCGATAACGGCGTCGAGATGCTCGACCCGCTGAAGTCGAAGCCGATCGGTCCCGCCGAGGTGCGCGAGAAATTCGGCGTCGGCCCCGAGCAGGTGATCGACGTCCAGGCCCTCTGCGGCGATAGCGTCGACAACGTGCCGGGCGTGCCCGGCATCGGCGTCAAGACCGCGGCCGAGCTCATCAATCAATACGGTACTCTCGAGAATCTTTTGGCGCACGCGCCCGAGATCAAGCAGCCGAAGCGCCGGCAATCGCTCATCGATTTCGCCGAGCAGGCGCGGATCTCGAAGGTTCTGGTGACGCTCGAGACGAATGCGCCGCCGCCAGTCCCGCTCGAAGCGCTGGCGCTTCGCCCGGCCGATCCGCAAAAGCTCATCGACTTCGCCAAGGCGATGGAGTTCCGCAAGGTCGTCGAGCGCGTGCAGAGCGGCCGCGTCCGCATGGCGGGCGAGGCGGCCGGGGCGGGGGCGAGTACGGTGCCGCTCGAGATCCCGGTGCAGAAGGATTTCGCCGACCGCTCCTACGGGCTCGTGCAAAGCCTCGAGGATCTGGCTCACTGGATCCAGGCGGCGAACGATGCCGGGCAAGTCGCGATCGAGGCGATGACGCGGGCACCAGAGGAAAGCCTGGCGCCGCTCGTCGGCATCGCGCTCGCAGTGGGGCCCGGCCTTGCGGTTTACGTGCCGCTCGCGCATGAGGCGCCCGGCGCCTCCGGCGCGCCCGATCTGATGGCGGCGGCGGAGCGGCCACGGCAGATCGCGCTGGCCGATGCGGTCGAGCGGCTGAAGCCGCTCCTCGAAGACCCGGCTGTGCTCAAGATCGGCCACAACATCAAATACCCGGCGCAAATCCTCGCGCGCTACGGCATCGCCTTGGCGCCGATCGACGACACCTTGTTGATGTCCTACGTGCTCGACGGCGCACAGCACAGCCACGCGCTCGATGAGCTGGCAAGCCGCCATCTCGGCCACGAGACGCTGAAGTATCGCGACGTCTGCGGCAGCGGCAAGACGCACATCGGTTTCGCCGAGGCGGCGCTCGAGAAGGCGCGGGATTATGCCGCCGAATGCGCCGATGTCAGCCTCCGCCTCCACCCGCTCTTCAAGCGCCGCCTCGTGCGCGAGAAGATGAGCGGTTTCTACGAGACGGTCGAGCGGCCCTTGCCGCGCATCGTCGCCGAGATGGAGCGCGCCGGCATCAAGGTCGACCGCGGCGAGTTGAGCCGTCTTTCCGCCGATTTCGCGCAGCGCATGGCGGCTTACGAGCGCGAGGCCTATGCCCTCGCCGGGCACGAATTCAACATCGGCTCGCCCAAGCAATTGGGCGACGTTCTCTTCGGCGAGATGGGCCTCCCCGGCGGCAAGAAGGGCAAGACCGGCGCCTACACGACCGACGCCGCCATCCTCGAGCAATTGGCGTTGACCCATGATCTGCCGCGCCGCGTCCTCGATTGGCGGCAGCTCGCGAAGCTGAAGAGCACCTATGCCGACGCCCTCATCGAGCAGATCAAACCGGAAACCGGGCGCGTCCACACCTGCTACCAGATCGCCGCGACCTCGACGGGGCGCTTTTCCTCGACCGAGCCCAATCTGCAGAACATCCCGGTCCGCACCGAGGAAGGCCGCAAGATCCGCAAAGCCTTCATCGCCGAGCCCGGCCATCTTCTTCTCTCGGCCGATTACAGTCAGATCGAGCTGCGCCTTGCCGCGCACATGGCCGAGATCGATGCGCTCAAGGACGCCTTCCGCCAGGGCCTCGACATTCACGCGATGACGGCGAGCCAGGTGTTCGGCGTGCCGGTCGAGGGGATGGACGCGGCGACGCGGCGGCGCGCCAAGGCGATCAATTTCGGCATCATCTACGGCATCAGCGCCTTCGGCCTCGCAAACCAGCTCCAAGTGCCGCAATCCGAGGCCGCGGCCTACATCAAGGCGTATTTCGAGCGCTTTCCCGGCATCCGCGCCTATATGGACAAGACCAAGCTCGAATGCCGCGAGAAGGGCTTCGTCGAGACCCTGTTCGGCCGGAAATGCTACATTCCCGGCATCCGCGACGCCAATGTAGCCCGCCGGCAATTCGCCGAGCGCCAGGCGATCAACGCGCCGCTGCAAGGGACGGCCGCCGACATCATCAAGCGGGCGATGGCGCGTCTTCCGGCGGCGCTCGCCAAATCAGGGCTCAAGGCGCGCATGCTGCTCCAAGTGCACGACGAGTTGCTCTTCGAGGTGCCGGAGGCGGAGGTCGAGGCGACCGGCGCCCTCGTCAAATCGGTCATGGAAGGCGCTCCGACGCCGCGTGCCGCCCTCTCGGTGCCGCTCGTCGTCGAGACGGGCTGGGCGACGAATTGGGACGCGGCGCATTGATGTTATAGGAGTGCCTTGGGTTCTGGCGCCGTGCGTCCTTCGACTTCGCTCAGGATGAGGTAAACCGTTACTGCCACACACAAATCCACCTCATCCTGAGCGAAGTCGAAGGACGCAGGGCGTCGAGGCAGTGTCTTCGAGATGCGCGATCTCGGCGGCCACGGACTGAACGAAGGAGAGGAGAGCGGCGATGAAAGAGAGCGAGATCCGCGAGCAGGCCTTCGCGATGCCGTTCACCAGCCCGGCCTATCCGCCCGGTCCCTACCGCTTCGTCGACCGCGAGTTCATGATCATCACCTATCGGACGGACCCGGAGAAGCTGCGCAACGTCGTGCCGGAGCCGCTCGAGGTCGAGGCGCCGCTGGTGCGTTACGAATTCATCCGCATGCCGGATTCGACCGGCTTTGGCGACTACACGGAAACCGGCCAGGTCATCCCGGTCTCGTTCAAAGGCCGCAAGGGCGGCTACACCCACTGCATGTTCCTCAACGATCATCCGCCGATCGCCGGCGGCCGCGAGCTCTGGGGATTTCCGAAAAAACTCGCCAATCCGAGTCTCCGCGCCGAGATCGACGTGCTCGTCGGCACGCTCGATTACGGCCCGGTGCGCGTCGCGACCGGGACGATGGGCTACAAGCACAAGGAGGCGGATCTGGCGGCGGTCAAGGCGGCGCTCTCGGCGCCGAACTACCTCCTCAAGATCATTCCCCATGTCGACGGCAGCCCGCGCATCTGCGAGCTCGTCGAGTACTTCCTCGAGGATATCGTCGTGAAAGGCGCCTGGACCGGCCCCGGCGCCCTCTCGCTCAGCCCGCACGCCCTCGCGCCCGTCGCAGAGCTTCCGGTTCTCGAGGTGGTGTCGGCGCTCCATATCCGCTCCGACCTGACGCTCGGCCTCGGCAAGGTCGTGCACGATTATCTGCGGTGATCGCCGGCGATGATGCGAAGTGGACGACATGAGCGCCGCGCATCGCCACGCGGCGCCGAATAGATCATACTTCCGTCGGCGAAGGCGTCGGGGGTGACGGCGCGATGGGGCGTAACGATACGACAGCGACGAGAGCGGCCGTGCTTCCCGAGATCGGCGATCGTGGGCCCGACTTCGCGTTGTCGGATGAGACCGGCGCGTCGGCGACGCCGCTCGCCGATCACATCGCCGGGCATCCCGTCGTGCTCGTGTTCGATACCGGCCGCAGCCAGTCCGCCGTCAAGCGCGAGCTGAGCTGCTTTGCGGCGCTGCAGGCGGAGTTCGCGGCCTTGGGCGCGACGATCTTTCCGGTGTCGAATTTATCGGCGGCCGCCTTGCAATCCCTGCGCATGGCCGAGCGCCTGCCGTTCGCGCTCCACTCCGATGCGCATGGCGATGTCGCGAAGGGCAACGGCGCGCGCGGCGATATCGCTCGCGCGCACGGCATCGCGGAGCATGCCCGCGGCGGCGCCGTGGTCTCGTTCGTTATGGACCCGAACTACCGCATCCAAGCGATCATCGCCGGCGAGGCCTTGCCCTCACACGCCGAGATCGCGCTGCGCCACCTCAAGGAGGAAGCGGCGCGCCGGCCGGTCGTGGCGCTCGCGATCCATCCGCCGGTCCTCGTGCTGCCGCGGATGCTGTCGCCGGCGGAATGCCGGAATTTGATCGAGATCTGGCACCGCCCGGTCCGCTACTGGCACACCGACGGGCACAGCTCGCCGGGCTTCGACCTCGACCGCGACGACTTCAAGGTCCGCAACGATTTCTACGGCAATGTCGTGCAATTCGTCGTCCGCGATCCGGCGACCAATGCGATGCTCGACGGTCGGCTGGGTCGGCGGACCGGCGGCGAGATCTGGCGCGCGTTCCAGTTCAACGTCACCGGTCGGGAGCCCTATCGCATCGCATGCTATGACGCGGCGGAGGGCGGCTCCTTGCCGGCGCACCGCGACAATCCGACGGAGGCGACGCAGCATCGTCGCTTCACCATCTCGATCAATTTGAATGCCGAGGAGTTCGAGGGCGGCGAGCTACGCTTCCCCGAGCACGGCAATCAACTCTACCGCACCGAGACGGGGATGGCGGTGGTCTGGTCCTGCGCACTCTTGCACGAGGTCATGCCGGTGACCGCCGGCCGCCGCTTTATCCTCGGAACGCATCTGTCCGGCAAGGCGGTGGCGTAAGCAGCGAGGTCAATAGACGCTGCCGGTGATCAGCGGATTGGCGATGGATTTCGGATCGATGACGCTATCCGTCGCCTCGCCTAATCCTGGTTCCTTTTGCCTCGCGATCGCCACGTCTCGGTCCGACTTGTCGGACAGCACGAAATAGGCGCCGTTGGACAAGGTCGCCCCGATGATGTTCCGGCGCGTCAGTTTCACCGCCATGAACTCGCCGACATAGGTCGTGCGCCCCGGCGCGATCGTGAAGGGAATGGAAAAATCCTGCTCGGATCGCCATCGCCTCGGCACCAGGCCGTTGTAGTAGAGGATGTCGAAGTTGAAGATCTCGTACTTGCCCGGCGGCAGGCGGCGCACATCGACGATCCCCGTCTCGCCGGCGTCATCGATCTCCCGACGCCTGTCGAGCGCGTTCTCCTGCCCCCACCAGACGCCTCCTTCGGACGCGCGGTCGATGCTTCGGAACATGATGGTGTAGGCGCTGTATTCCGTGTCGGACCGGGCCGCCAGCGCCATGACAAGATATCCCGCGTCGGCACCGGCATATGTCCCGGAAAGACGCCCGGAATTTGCGAAGGGTGCGCCGGGAGGCCCAGAGAGCGGACCCGTCTCGACGCAGCCGACAATGAGGAGAAGCGGCAGAATGGCGAAAATTCGTTTCACCTGATGGAGTCCTCGTTCGAATCCGCTGTCGCGGCGAGCGGTCTCGGCCGGACACACTCACCACTAAGGTAGTTGGCGTCTCTCGTGCGGCAAACCTCTCCCTTGTGGTGATCGCGCTCTATCGACCCCGCCGATCTCATGCTATCTGAGCCGACCGAAAGGAGCCCGCCCATCCCCATGCCCCGCCGCATCTTCTACCTCATCCATGGCCGCGAGCTGCAGGAAAGCCGCGTCGCCGACCGCCTCCTCGAGCGCGGCGCCGAGATCGCCTGGTGCAGCCATCGCGACGGCGATCCGCTGCCCGACAGCCTCGATGGCTTCGATGCCGTGGTGGTCGGCGGCGGCGTCCATTCGGTCAACGACACGGAGGCCCATCCCTATATGGCGCGCGAGCGCTCCTGGGTGCGGCGGACGGTCGAGGCGGGCACGCCCTATTTCGGCATCTGCCTCGGCGCGCAGCTTCTCGGCGCCGCCTTCGGCGGCCGCGTCGCGCCGCGGCCGGACCGGAGTTGCGAGTGCGGCTATCATCCGATCGCGCCGACAGCGGAGGGAAGCGATCTCTTTGCTGGCCTCACCCACGCCTACAGTTTTCATTACGAAGGCGTCGAGTTGCCGGCGGGAGCGGTGGCGCTGGCGCGCTCGGAGCAGTGGCCGAACCACGCCTTCCGCATCGGCGAGAGCGCCTATGGCGTGCAGTTCCACCCCGATTGCCGGCCCGACATGATGCCGAAATGGTTCAGCCTCGCCTCGGAGACGACCTCGCGGCCGGGCGCGCAACCGCTCGCCGAGCAGCTCGAAGCGGCAAAAATTCACGATCCCGCGATGTCGCGCTGGCTCGACACATTCCTCGATCGCTGGCCGATCACGCGCGGATAAGGCGACGCCGCTCGCGATGCGACATTGTGGCGCGCCGGGCGTTGCCTTGTGAGGCTGCGCCCCTCGGGCTAAGGTCCCGCCCTCAAGGAGCCCCTCTCGCGGCGGTGCGAGAGGGAGAAGAGGCGCGTCCCATGCATCGCTTTCGTTTCATTGCCATCGCGGCAACGGCGCTCGCGATGCTGTCCGCGTCCGTCTTGGCGCAGACCGACGGCAAACCCGAGATCCATGTCGACCACGCCTTTGCGCGGGCGGCGCCGCGGAGCGGCGGCGCCTATCTCACGATCACCAACACCGGAACGGCGCCCGACCGCCTCCTCTCGGCGGCGGCGACGGTCGCGGCCGAGGCGTCGCTGCACGAAAGCAAGATGCAGAACGGCGTCATGACGATGCGGCCCTCGGGGCCGCTGACCATCGCACCCGGAAAAACCATGGCCCTCAAGCCGGGCGGCGACCATATCATGCTGATGGGGTTGAAGGAGCCGCTGAAGCCGGGCGGCAGCTTCACCTTGACGCTCACCTTCGAGAAGAGCGGCGCCATCGAGGTCACCGTGCCGGTCGAGAAGGCCGGGGCGATGGGGCCGATGCCGGGCATGAAGATGGATCCGAACATGAAGATGGACCCGAACATGAAGATGGATTGAGGCGGCGCGATGCGGCAAGGCCGGGCGAAGAATTTCGGGGTCGCTGCGGCGCTCGTCCTCGTGATGGGCGTCATGGTGACGCTCGTCTCCTACTCGGTGACGCTCTACCGCATCTTTTGCGAGGCGACCGGCTTCGGCGGCACGACGCGGCGCGTCGCCTCCGACGATGCCGCAGTCTCCGACCGCGTCGTGACGGTCCGCTTCAGCACCGACCTCGCGCCCGATCTGCCGTGGCGCTTCGAGCCGGTGCAGCGCGAGGTCAAGGTTCATCTGGGCGAGGAGACGCTCGTCCTCTTCACGGCGGAGAATCTCTCCGACAAGCCGCTCGTTGGCCACGCCACCTTCAACGTGACGCCGGCCAAGGCCGGACCCTATTTCGACAAGATCCAGTGCTTTTGCTTCGACGAGGAAAAGCTCGGCCCCGGCGAGCGCGTCGAGATGCCGGTCGATTTCTTCGTCAGCCCCGATCTCGCCAAGGACCCCAATGCGAGCGAGATCGAGACCATCACCTTGGCCTACACCTTCTTTCCCTCGCGCGCGCCGGAGGAGGCGAAGGCCCTCGACCGCTTCGCCCCGCCGGGCGCCGAGCGCGGCGCACAGCTCTTCCAGCAAAGCTGCGCCGCGTGTCACGATGCCGCCCGCAACAAGGCGGGGCCGCTCTTGGGCGGGGTCGCGGGGCGGCGCGCCGGCAGCGTTCTGGGATATTCCTATTCGAGCGCGCTGCGCGGCGCCGGACTTGTCTGGTCGGACGACAATCTCGACAAATGGCTGGCCGATCCGCGCGGCTTCATCCCGGGAGCGCGGATGCCGATCAAGGTATCGAACGACGCCGTGCGGCGCGACATCATCGCCTATCTGAAGAGCCTGTCGCCGGCGGCCGACGCGGCGCCGAAGCCGGCGGGATCGCCGCCCGGTTAGCTTTCGAAGACCCCTCCCCCCGCTTGCGGGGGAGGGCAGGGTGGGGGCACTCGGTGGAAAACCGCGGATTCCCCCACCTCAATCCTCCCCCGCTCTCGCGGAAACCAAAGGTTTCCGCTGACGCGACAGGCGAAGCGAAGCTTCGCCGAGAGCAAGCGGGGGAGGAGGAAGGATATTGCGGGCGAGCCTGTGCCTTAAAACCTCTCCCTCACGCCGCAGCGCGGATCGCCGCCGCCTTCACCTCGCTCCCGACATAGGCTTCGAACTGCTTGAAATTGTCCTCGAAGCGCTTGGCGACGTCGCGGGCGGTTTCGTCATAGGCCGATTTGTCGGACCAGGTGTTGCGCGGGTCGAGCACCTCGCTCGGCACCTCGGGACAGCCCTCGGGCACGAAGAGGCCGAAATGACCCTCTCGTCGCACCGGGGACTTGCCGAGCTGCCCCGCGAGCGCGGCGCGGACGAGGGCGCGGGTATGCGCGATCTCCATGCGCCTTCCGACGCCATAGGCGCCGCCCGACCAGCCGGTGTTGACGAGCCAGCATTGCGATTTGTGCTGGGCGATGCGCTCGCCCAGCATCGTCGCGTAGACCGAGGGGTGGCGCGGCATGAAGGGTGCGCCGAAACAGGTCGAGAACGTCGCCTGCGGAGCGTTGCCGAGGCCCTTCTCGGTGCCGGCGACGCGCGAGGTGTAGCCGGAGAGGAAGTGATACATCGCCTGCTCGGGCGTCAGGCGCGAGATCGGCGGCAGGACGCCGAACGCGTCGGCGGTCAGCATGATCACCGTCTCGGGATGCCCCGCCATGCCGGTCGGGCTCGCATTCGGGATGAAATCGAGCGGGTAACAGGCGCGCGTATTCTCGGTGTGGCTCGCATCGTCGACGTCGGGAATGCGGTCGTGCTCGCTCAGGACGACGTTCTCGAGCACCGTGCCGAAGCGGTGGATGGTGGCGTGGATCTCCGGCTCGGCGGTCGGCGACAGGCGGATCACCTTGGCATAGCAGCCGCCCTCGAAATTGAAGACGCCGTTCGGGCTCCAGCCATGCTCGTCATCGCCAATCAGGGTGCGGCTGCCATCGGCCGAGAGCGTCGTCTTGCCGGTCCCGGAGAGGCCGAAGAAGATGGCGCAGTCGCCGCGCGGGCCGACATTGGCCGAGCAATGCATCGGCAGCACGCCCTGCGCCGGCAGCAGGTAGTTGAGGAGGCCGAAGACCGATTTCTTGACCTCGCCGGCATAGCTGGTGCCGCCGATGAGAGCCAGCTTCTCCGCGAAATTGACGAGGATGAAGGTCTCGGAATTGAGCCCGTCGCGCTTGGGCGAGGCATGCATGCCGGGCGCGTGCAGGACCGTGAAGCCCGGCCGAAAATCCTTGAGGTCGGCCGGCGCCGGCCGGATGAACATGTTGCGCGCGAAGAGGGTGTGCCAGGCGCTCTCGGTGACGAGGCGGACGGGCAGGCGAAAGGCCGGGTCGGCACCGCAGAAGACGTCCTGGACGAAGACCTCGCGGCGCTGCAGATAGGCGAGCATGCGCTGATGCATCGAGTGGAAGATGTCGGGCGAGACCGGGCGGTTGATGTTGCCCCACCAGATATCGGCCTTGCTGCTATCCTCCTCGACGATGAACTTGTCCTTGACCGAGCGTCCGGTATGGATGCCGGTGCGAGCGACGAAACTGCCGCCGGCGCCGAGCCGGCCTTCGCCGCGCCGGATCGCGTGCTCGTAGAGCAGCGGGACCGACAAATTCCAGTGGGTTCCCGCGAGATTCTCGATCCCTTGTCGATCGATCCCGAAGGAGCTGCGCCATCCCGTGGCGTCGCCTGCGGCCTGTGTCACGGAGTCACTCCTTCGCACCGGCGAATTATTTGAAAATTAACCAAGATTTCCAGAATTACTGGGCTTCTCGCCGCCACATAAGCACAGCATTACCTGCCCGCGCAACCCATCGGCAACGCAACTGCGAAAGGAGAATGGCGGATCCGGGTGGTTGTTTCCGCGCGCGGGCGGGTCAGGCGGCGCCGTGCCGCGCCGTCTCGGCGAGGCGGATGAGCTCGGCGCGCACGCCCGCGGCATCGTGCTGCGGGCGCTCGAAATCGAGCCGCGCGACCTCGCCCGCATGCCGCAGATCGAGTCCTTCGGCGTCGATCCCGGTCATGCGCCAGCCCGCGCCGTCACGCCCGCACAATTGCTGCGCATAGAGCTGGACCGCCGCGGCGTGATCCTCGTTCATGTGGCGCAGGATGTCGGGTTCGATCGCGCAGAGGGCATCGAGGCCGGGCGGCAGCAGATCGGCCCTCTCGATCCAGGTGATGCGGCCGAAGCCGGCGACGAGGTGAGCGCGCTCGACGACGACGCGATGGAGCTGGAAATCGGCGAAGCCGGCATAGCCCTCGGCCGAGGGGTGGCGGGCGAGAAAGCGCGCGAGGAGGTCGGGATCGGCGACAAGCTCGGCGTGTCCCTGGAGCGAGGCGCGCGCTCCGGTCAACGGCTCGTCGAGGCCGTGGGTCCCGTCGATGAGGAGCGAGACGCGGGAATCCGCGGTGATGTTCTTGGTATGCTGCGCCAGGGTCGAGATGAGGAGAAGCGGCGCGCCGTCCGGCGCCGTCCCGTAAAGGACGAGCGAGGCGTAGGGCCAGCCCTCGAGCGAGGTGGCGAGACTCGCCCGGTCGAGGCTGCGCAAGAGGCGCCGTGCGGTGGATGCGGGCGAAAGACTGGCTGTGGCGGGGTCGGCCATGGTTTTCTCATATCGGGCGTGCCGCCGATCGGTCAAGGCACTCTCGCACACCAGAACGGAGATTGATCTGTGGCGTGGATCTATTTGTTTTTCGCCGGGCTGTTCGAGGTCGGCTGGGCGATCGGCCTCAAATATTCCGAGGGCTTCACCCGGCTATGGCCATCGCTAGCGACGCTCGGTTTCATGGCGCTCAGCGTCGGGCTGCTCGCCTATGCGGCGAAAGCGCTGCCGATCGGCACTGCCTATGCCGTCTGGACCGGGATCGGCGCGTGCGGCACGGCGATTTTGGGGATGATCCTTTTCGACGAGCCGGCGGCCGCGCTGCGCATTCTCTGCCTCGCGCTCATCATCGCCGGGATCGTCGGGTTGAAGCTGGTCGCCGCCGAGTGAGCGGGGGCGAGGGAATGCGGCATCGCATCGCATTTCCGCTTCACCTTCGCCGTAAAGGGGCCATATTGAGCAGCAAGATGCTGCAACCCGGTTGAACATTCTCTGCCATCGCGTGCCGGGCGGTTGGCTCGGGGATCAAGAGGGGGGCGCCGCCGGGTCGCCGCAGGGGAAGACAAATTGGCCAACACCATTGCTCTGGTCGATGACGACCGCAACATTCTGACCTCGGTCTCGATCGCGTTGGAGGCGGAAGGCTTCACCGTGCGCTGCTACGGCGACGGCGCCGAGGCGCTGCGCGGGCTTTCGACGCAACCGGTCGATCTCGCCATTCTCGACATCAAGATGCCGCGCATGGACGGGATGGAGCTTCTGACGCAGCTCCGGAAGCAGAGCCAGATGCCGGTCATTTTCCTCACCTCGAAGGATGATGAGGTCGACGAGCTGCTCGGGCTGCGGATGGGCGCCGACGATTACATCAGGAAGCCGTTCTCGCAGCGCCTCCTCATCGAGCGCATCCGGACGCTGTTGCGGCGCGGCGAGCTGGCGCGCGGCAAGGGCGCGGCCGATGGCGAGCCGATGATGCAGCGCGGCGATCTGTTGCTCGATCCGGCGCGCCATCTCTGCACCTGGCGCGAGCTCCCGGTCGAGCTGACCGTCACCGAGTTCCTCATCCTGAAGTCGCTCGCGACCCGCCCGGGCCACGTCAAGAGCCGCGACCAGCTGATGGACGCGGCTTACGGCGAGCATATCTATGTCGACGATCGCACCATCGACAGCCACATCAAGCGGCTGCGCAAGAAGTTCAAGGTCGTCGATGTGGAATTCGCCCAGATCGAGACGCTCTATGGCGTCGGATACCGTTACCGCGATCGCTGACGAGGTCCGGCGGGCACCGGGTGGTGCCGCGGCGGAGGATTCGCGCCCGGCCGCGTCCGACGAGCCGCACGAGGCGCGGCGGCAGCGGCGGCGTTTCTCGCCGCTCACGGCGCGCATTCTCGCGGTCAACGTCCTGGCGCTCGCTCTCTTGGGGCTGGGTCTTCTCTATCTCGGCAAGTACGAGGCGAGCCTCATCGACACCGAACTGCAGGCGCTGAAGACGCAGGGCGAGATCTTCGCCGCGGCGCTCGGCGAAGGCGCCGTCATCGATTCGGTCGGCGAGGGCGAGCAGCTCATTCCCGAGCTCGGCCGGCAGATGATGCGGCGGCTCGTCGAGCCGACGCGGACGCGGGCGCGGCTCTTCGCGCTCGACGGACGGCAGATCGCCGACAGTCGGGCGCTCGGCGGGCCGGGCAGCGTCGTCCAGATCCGCGAGCTGCCGCCGCCGGTGGCGCGCGGCGTGCTCGGCGGCCTCGCGGACGGAATTTACAACTGGGTCGTCGGCAAGCTGCCGGCCCGGTCCGATCTGCCGGAAGCGCGCGAGAGCACCGATCCGAGCGCGGCCGACTATGCGGAGGTCGGGCGGGCGTTGCAGGGGATCAGCGCCGATGCGGTCCGGCGCGATCGCGTCAATGGCGGTCTCCAGCTCAGCATCGCGGTGCCGGTGCAGCGTTACAAGCAAGTGCTGGGCGCCGTCATGCTGTCGGTCGGGAGCGCCAGCCTCGAAGTGGCGTTGCGCGGCGTCCGGCTCGACATTCTCAAGGTCTTTCTCGTCGCGCTGACCGTCACCGTCGGCTTGTCGCTCTACCTTGCCGGGACGATCGCCCGACCGGTGCGGCGCCTCGCCGCCGCCGCGGAGCGGGTGCGGCGCGGTCACGGCCGACAGATCACCATTCCCGATTTCAGCGCCCGGCATGACGAGATCGGCGATCTGTCGGCCGCCTTCCGCGAGATGACGCGCGCGCTGTGGCAGCGCATGGACGCGACCGAGCGCTTCGCCGCCGACGTCGCGCACGAGATCAAGAACCCGCTGACCTCGCTGCGCAGCGCCGTCGAGACCGCCTCGCGCATCGACGATCCGGTGAAGCAGCGCCGTCTCCTCGCCATCGTCCAGGAGGACGTCGAGCGGCTCGACCGCCTCATCACCGACATCTCCGACGCCTCGCGCCTCGATTCCGAGCTGAGCCGGCTGGAGCACGAGCCGGTGGCGGTCGACCGCATGCTCGAAACGCTGGTCGAGCTGCACGACGAGTTGCACGAGGCGGCTGCGAGCGGCGAGGCACCGCGGCTGCGGCTCGTCATTCCCGGCAATGCGCGCGCCGATTTTACCGTGCCCGGAGTCGAGGGGCGGCTCGTCCAGGTGTTCCGCAATCTCATCGCCAACGCCGTCTCCTTCAGTCCGCCGGGCGGCACGATCGCGCTCACTCTGCAACGCGACGACAGCGCCGTCCTCGTCATCGTCGATGATGAGGGGCCCGGCATCCCGGAAGGCAAGCTCGCCGCCATCTTCGACCGCTTCTACAGCGAGCGCCCGGCGGGCGAGAAATTCGGCACCCACTCCGGTCTCGGGCTGTCGATTTCCAAGCAGATCGTCGAGGCGCATCGCGGCCGGATCCGGGCGGAGAACCGCCGCGCCGAGGACGGCCGCATTATCGGCGCCCGGTTCGTCGTTCGCCTTCCGGTGGCATGACCACGCCGAAATCACACCTGTGACGGGCGCGCCGGCCGGCTTGACGGCCGCCCCGCGCCACGCCATTTCTAGCCAGTCGAGAGCGCTGCGCCGATGACGCCGCCATGTCGACCAGGTTCAGCCCTCGCGATGAGAAATGTTGATGCGCCAGACCTACGTTTCATGGCAATAATCGCGTTCGGATCGACATTATCCGGCTCGTTTTAACCTGATGCGCGCATGGTTTTGATTCACGGCACTTGCGTCGAAATCGAGGGCGTCGGTGTCTTGCTGCGCGGCGAGTCGGGCAGCGGCAAATCTGACCTTGCGCTCCGCCTCATCGAAGACGGCGCTCGCCTCGTCGCGGACGATCAGACCGAACTGCGGCGCGACGGCGCCGGGATCGTCGCCAGTGCGCCGCCGGCCATCGCCGGGCGCCTGGAGATTCGCGGCGTCGGGATCCTCGCGGCGCGCAGCATCGCATCGGCGCCGCTCGCCCTCGTCGTCGACCTCGTGCCGGCCGCGAGCGTCGAGCGGCTGCCGGAGGCGCGTCATTGCGATTATCTCGGCTGCGCCGTGCCGCTTCTGCGCCTCGCGCCGTTCGAAGCGTCGGCGCCGGCGAAACTGCGCGCCGCGTTGGCGGCCCTGACGCCGGCGCCGCGCCGCGCCAAAGAGGCCTCGTGACCACAGAGCGTGCCCGGGTCGTTCTTGTCACCGGAATGTCCGGGGCGGGGCACTCGACGGCGCTCAAGGCGCTCGAGGATATGGGTTACGAGGCGATCGACAATCTGCCGTTGTCGCTGTTGCCGAGTCTCGTCAGCGGCGGTCCCGGGGCGCATCCGCCGCTCGCGATCGGCATCGACATCCGGACCCGCGATTTCGGCATCGCGCCCTTTGCCGCCGCGCTCGACCCCCTGGCGGGGGCGAGCGGCGTCGATCTCCGCGTCGTCTTCCTCGATTGCGAGGACGAGCGGTTGCGCCGCCGCTATACCGAAACGCGGCGGCGCCACCCGCTTGCCGGCGACCGCCCGGTCAGCGACGGCATCCGCCTCGAGCGCGAAAGCGTTTCGCCCTTGCGCCAGCGCGCCGATCTCGTTATCGATACCTCGGCCCTGACGGTGGCCGATCTGAGACGGTTGCTACAGGGTCATTTCGCACTCGACGCGGCCCCCGGCGTTAACGTCTTCGTGACGTCTTTCTCGTACCGGAATGGCCTGCCGCGCGATGCCGATCTGGTTTTCGATGTCCGGTTCCTCGACAACCCGCATTACGATCCTCCCTTGCGCTCGCTCACCGGGCTCGATCCGGCGGTCGGGGCGCGCATCGCCGCCGATCCCGGCTTTCCGACGTTCTTCGAGCGCCTTACGGCGCTGCTTCTGCCGCTGCTCCCGCGCTACCACAACGAAGGCAAGAGCTACCTCACCATCGCGATCGGCTGTACCGGCGGCCAGCACCGCTCCGTCTATGTCGCCGAGCGGCTGGCCGCGTGGCTGCGCGAGCAGGGCCAGCGCGTCGGACTCAGCCATCGCGACATCACCTCTTCCCAGCGGACCGCCTTGCCTGTGGCCTCGTCGATCGCTCCGGTCGCCGCCGCGGCAATTGCGTCCGATCCCCGTCCGGCCGGCGCACCGCCGGACGCGTTGAAGGACCCAGCATGATCGGAATGGTTCTCGTCACCCATGGCCGCCTTGCCGCAGAGTTCATCGCCGCGCTCGAGCATGTGGTCGGACCGCAGAGCCAGGTCGCGGCGGTGTGCATCGGCCCCGACGACGACATGGAGCAGCGCCGCACCGACATCCTCAATAGCGTGCGCTCGGTCGACAGCGGCGAGGGTGTCGTGCTGCTGACCGACATGTTCGGCGGCACGCCCTCCAATCTGGCGATCTCGGTCATGGACCGCGCCAAGATCGAGGTGATCGCCGGGATCAATCTGCCGATGCTGATCAAGCTCGCCAGCTTGCGCCAGACCGAGCCCTTGGCAAATGCGGTGCGCGGCGCGCAGGAAGCCGGCCGCAAATACATCAACGTCGCCTCGCAATTGCTCGCCGATGCGCGAGGGTAGTGCACCCGCGACCGTCGTCGGCACGCCGGGAGTGAAGCCGCGCTGCTCGCGCAAATGCGATCGGCGCCGGCCTCGGTCTTTGGTGCTTTCTTGCGGGCACGCCTTATGAACGAGGCTCCGGCGAAAGACGTCGCGCCGCACCGGCGCATCGTGACGATCTGCAACCGCCGCGGCCTTCATGCCCGGGCGGCGGCGCGCTTCGTCAAGCTCGCCGATCAGTTCACCGCCGAGATCACCGTGTCGAAGAACGGGACGGAAGTGTCGGGCCGCTCGATCATGGGGCTGATGATGCTCGCCGCCGGGCCCGGAACGGCGATCGAGCTCATATGCGAGGGGCCCGACGCCGAACATGCACTTGCCGCACTCGCCGATCTCATCGGCTGCGGCTTCGATGAGGAATGAGATGCCGGGCGACAAGACCGCGACCGGCGTCGGCGAGGAACGTATCGTTCACGGGCTAGCCGTTTCGCCGGGGATCGCCATCGGTCCGGCGCATGTCAACGATCATTTCGAAGCCGCGGTACCGGATTACCAGATCGCTCCCGCCGAGATCGAGGCCGAGCGCGCCCGCTTTGCCGCCGCCGTCGTCGTTTCGGTAAAGCAGCTCCGCAAGCTCAAGTCGAAGGCACAGAACCTGCCCGATTCCGCCGCCGAGGAGATGGGCTATCTGCTCGATGCGCATCTTGCGATGCTGTCGAGCTCGCGCCTGGTGCGCGGCGTCGACCGACGCATCGCCGAGGAGCGGCGCAACGCCGAAGCCGCCGTCCAGGCGGAGATCGCCGTGATCGGCGAGCGCTTCGCCGCGATGCGCGATGCGTATCTCGCGGCTCGCTTCGACGACATCCGCGTTGTCGGGATGCGCCTCACCCGCAACCTCGTCAAGAAGCCCTTTGAAGGCTTTGCCATGCTGCCCGAGGGTGCTGTCATCCTTGCCGAGGAGCTGAGCCCAGCCGATATCGCCCTCATGGATCCGCAGCTCGTCGCCGGCTTCGCCACCGCGCTCGGCGGTGCCGAAAGCCACACGGCGATCATGGCGCGGGCGCTTGCCCTGCCGGCGGTAGTCGGCGCCGCCGGTCTTCTGACCGAATTCGAGCGACGCGGGAGCGTCATCATCGACGGCACCGACGGCGTCGTCATCGTCAACCCGACCCCGGCGACGATCGCCCGGTACCGCGCGCGGCAGGACGAGATGCGGCTCGAGCGCCGCCAGCTCGAAAAACTGCGCCGGGTTCCGGCAGTGACGCGCGACGGCGTCGAGATCAGGCTTCAGGGAAATCTCGAATTGCCGCGCGAGCTCGATCAGGCGATCAATGCCGGCGCGGTCGGCCTCGGCCTCGTCCGCACCGAATTCCTTTACATGAACCGCGAGGATTTGCCGGGCGAGGATGAGCAGTACGAGGCCTTTCGCGATCTCTTGAAGGGCATGGATGGCCGCCCGGTCACCGTCCGCACCCTCGATGTCGGCGGCGACAAGATCGCCGATTCCTTGATCGAGTTCAGCGGCACCGCCAGCGCCAACCCGGCGCTGGGCCTGCGCGCCATCCGCCTTTCCTTGAAAGAGCGCAAGCTCCTCGACGTCCAACTCGCGGCGATGCTGCGCGCGGCGGTGCATGGACAGCTCCGCATCCTCTTGCCGATGATCTCCAATCTCAGCGAGCTGCGCCGCGTGCGCGAGGCGGTGGGCCAGGTGGCACGACGCCTCAAGCGGCGCGGCGTCGCCATCGCCGACCCCCTGCCGCCGCTCGGCGTCATGATCGAGGTGCCGGGCGCCGCGCTTGCGGCCGATGCGCTTGCTGCCGAGGCCGATTTCTTCGCGCTCGGCACCAACGATCTCATCCAATACACCTTGGCGATCGATCGCGGCGACGAACAGGTCGCGCATCTCTACGACCCGCTGCATCCGGCGGTCCTGCGCCTCATCCAGTTCGCGATCGAGGCGGCGAACCGCGCCCGCATCCCGATCAGCGTCTGCGGCGAGATGGCCGGCGATCCGCGCTTCTCCGCGCTCTTGATCGGGCTCGGCATCCGCGAGCTCTCGATGGCGCCGAGCAACATCCCGCGCGTCAAGCGGCGGGTGCGCTCCCTCGACACGATTGCGGCGACGCGGCGCGCCCGCGCCATCATGGACCAGTGGGATTCCGGCCGCATCGCGGCGCTGCTCGACGATTTCAACGCGCTGGCGTGAACGAGCGCGGACAGCGCAGCGTCCCACCCCGGCCTTCCCTTGCCGGAACCCTCCGACGCTGGTATATGCCGCGTCGAATCCTTTGTTTTCCGCCGTTGCACCAGCTTTTTTCTCCCGACAGGAACCGCAAATGACGTCATTCACCGATTTCAAGGTCGCCGACATCTCCCTTGCCGATTGGGGGCGCAAGGAGATCGCCATCGCTGAGACCGAGATGCCGGGGCTGATGGCGCTGCGCCGCGAGTTCGGGAAGCAAAAGCCGCTGGCCGGAGCACGGATCGTCGGCTGCCTGCACATGACGATCCAGACCGCCGTCCTGATCGAGACCTTGGTCGAGCTGGGCGCGACCGTGCGCTGGTCCTCGTGCAACATCTTCTCGACGCAGGACCATGCCGCCGCGGCGATCGCCGCGCGGCAGATCCCGGTCTTCGCCTGGAAGGGCGAGACCGAGGCGGAATACGAATGGTGCATCGAGCAGACGATCCGCGGCCCGAGCGGCTGGCTGCCCAATATGGTGCTCGACGATGGCGGCGACGCGACGCGCCTGCTGCACGACAAATACCCGGAGCTCTTGAAGAACGTCCGCGGCATTTCCGAGGAGACGACGACCGGCGTCCATCGGCTCTACGAAATGATGAAGAAGGGCGAGCTCAAGGTTCCGGCGATCAACGTCAATGACAGCGTGACGAAGTCGAAATTCGACAATCTCTATGGCTGCCGCGAAAGCCTCGTCGACGGCATCAAGCGCGCGACCGACGTGATGATGGCGGGCAAGGTCGCGGTGGTGTGCGGCTTCGGCGATGTCGGCAAAGGCTCGGCGGCGAGCCTGCGCAGCCAAGGCGCCCGCGTCATGGTGACCGAGGTCGATCCGATCTGCATCCTGCAGGCGGCGATGGAAGGCTACCAGGTGACGACGATGGAGGACGCAGCATCGCTCGGCGACATCTTCGTCACCGCGACCGGCAATATCGACGTCATCACGCTCGACCATATGCGGCAGATGAAGGATCGCGCGATCGTCTGCAACATCGGCCACTTCGACAGCGAGATCCAGATCGACGCGCTGCGCAACTATCGATGGGAAGAGGTGAAACCGCAGGTCGACGAGGTGATCTTCCCCGACGGCAAGCGCCTCATCGTTCTCGCCAAGGGCCGGCTCGTCAATCTCGGCTGCGGCACCGGCCATCCGAGCTTCGTCATGAGCGCCTCCTTCACCAATCAGGTGCTGGCGCAGCTCGAGCTGTGGACCAACACCGGCAAGTACGAGAACAAGGTCTACGTCCTGCCCAAGCACCTCGACGAGAAGGTCGCGGCCTTGCATCTCGAGAAATTGGGGGCGAAGCAGACCAAGCTGACGCCCAAGCAAGCGGCCTATCTCGGCATCGAGCCGAGCGGTCCGTTCAAGCCGGATCACTACCGCTATTGAGCCAATTGCCGCGGGCTGGGGATGGCTGTAAGCCCGCCGGCGGCGTATGGTGGGCTCGGGACGGCGTCATTTGAGGTTGCGCGAGGTGCGCTCGACGGCTCGCATCGGTTTCGCGGTGGCGATGGGCTTGTACCCCGGCGCGGCGTTCGCCTCGGACGGGGTTTCGGCGCGTCTCGTGTCGCTGGCGCTGCTCGTCGCCCTTCTCCTGGTCGGCGCTTTGCTGGTCTGGCGGGTGATGCGGCGCCTTGCCGAAAGCGATGCTTCCGGCGCACGGCTTGCGGCGTCTCTCGCCGAAGCCGAAGCGATCCTTGCCGCCGCTCCCTTGGCCTCCTTTCGCTGGCGCGCCAGCGACGGAAGCGAGATTTTCTCACCGGGACGGGTCGAAGGGTTGCATTTGCCGGTGCAAGCCCGCTTCTCCGACGTCGCCGACCGGCTTGCGACGGCCGATGCGGCAATATTGCGCGACGCCGTCCACCGGTTGCGCGAGGAAGCCCTTCCCTTCGCGCTGAGCGCCGCGCTCGCCGCCGGCGGTCACGTCGACATCGTCGGCCGCAGGACGGTCGGCAGCGATGGAAAGCCGGTCGCCGACGTGGTCTGGATCGCCAATGCGGATCGTCGCGGCAAGGCCGCTGCCGAGGCGGCCGCCGTGACGCAAGAGCGCGATCATCTGCGCGCCATGCTCGATGTGCTGCCATTGCCGATCTGGCGCCGCGCCGCCGCGGGTCTGGCTCTCCTCGATTGCAACCGCGCCTACGCCACCGCGCTCGACGCAACGCCCGCCATCACGATCGCCGAAGGCCGCGAGCTCGGCGCCAGCGTCCTGACGAGCCGCGGCCGCGGCCTTGCCGAGCGGGCGCATGAAACGCAGATCGCGCAGTCGGAGAGCCGTCACATCGTCATCAACAGCTCACGGCGCCTCGTCGAATTCACCGAAGTACCGCTCGCCGGCGGCGAGATCATCGGCTATGCGCGCGATTTCACCGATCTGGAGAACGTCCAGGCCGAGCTCGCGCGCCACATCGCCGCGCATGCCGAGGTGCTGGAGAACGTCGCCACCGCCGTCGCCATCTACGGTCCCGACACGCGCCTTAAATTCTTCAACACGGCGTTCGGCACCTTGTGGCGGCTCGAAGAGGATTGGCTGACCGGCGAGCCCACGCTCGGCGAGGTCCTGGAGCGGCTGCGCGAGCGGCGGCGCATTCCCGAGCATGCCGATTTCCGCGCCTTCAAGAAGCAGCAGCTCGCGATGTTCACCTCCCTCATCGAGCCCGACGAGGAGCTGCTGCACCTGCCCGATGACCGCACCCTGCGCCTCGTCGTCTCGCCGCACCCCTTCGGCGGCCTGACCTTCGTTTACGAGGACGTCACCGACAAGCTGGCGCTCGAGCGTTCGTACAACACCCTTATCGAGGTGCAGCGCGAGACGCTCGACAATCTCTACGAGGCGATCGCGGTGTTCGGTAGCGACGGGCGGCTCAAGCTCTCGAACCCGGCCTACGGCCAAGTCTGGCAGCTCAGCCCCGAGGATCTGCAGGGCGAACCGCATATCAGCGACATCGTCGACAAGACCAGGGCCTTCTTCGACGATGGCGGCGACTGGGTCGAGCTCAAGGCGCGGATCATCGCGCGCGTCGCCGAGCATACCCTCTCGAGCGGCACGTTGGAGCGCCAGGACGGCTCGACCTTGCGCGTCGCCACCGTGCCGCTGCCCGACGGCAACGTGCTGCTGAGCTATCTCGACGTGACCGATACGACGCGGGTCGAGCGGGCGCTGCGCGAGCGCAACGAAGCGCTCGAGACGGCGGGACGGCTCAAGAGCGAATTCATCGCCAACGTCTCCTACGAGCTGCGCACGCCGTTGAATGCGATCATCGGCTTTGCCGAGATTCTGACGAAGCAGTATTTCGGCGAGCTCAACCCGCGCCAGCTCGATTACAGCAAGGGTATCCTCGACAGCTCGCACCGGCTCTTGTCGCTGATCAACGACATCCTCGATCTGGCGACGATCGAGGCCGGCTATATGATGCTCGAGAACGACCGCATCGACATTCACAGCCTGATGACGAGCATGCTGGCGCTTACCGGCGAGCGGGCGCGCAAGCAAAATCTCACCCTCGAATTCGACTGTCCGCCCGATCTCGGCACGATCTCGGCCGATGAGCGGCGCCTCAAGCAGGCGCTCTTCAATCTCATCTCCAACGCCATCAAATTCACGCCGCCCAACGGCACCATCCGCCTCGCCGCGCGGCGCGAGGGGAACGAGGTCGCCCTCATCGTCGCCGATAACGGCGTCGGCATCCCGAGCGAGCATCAGGCGCGCGTCTTCGAGAAGTTCGAGCGCGGCAATCCGCAGGCGCGACAATCCGGGGCGGGGCTCGGCCTCTCGCTCGTCAAGAGCTTCATCGAGCTGCATGGCGGCAGGGTCGAGATGGTCTCCGAGCAGGGCAAGGGGACCACCGTGACCTTGTTCCTCCCGATCGCCAGCGCCGCGGACGAGGAGCCGCGGCCGGATCCGAACGCCTCCTGGGCGGCGCGCGCCTCCTGAGCGAAGCCTCGCGCCGATCAGCCGAGCCCAGGCACGCCGGTCGTCGTCGAATATTCGAAATGCAGCGCCTCGCCGGGATGGACCAGCGGATGGATGGCATGCGCCGCCATCGCCGCCTCGGCGAAGCCCGACAGGATGAGCTTCAGCTTGTTCTTGTAAGTCGCGATGTCGCCGATCGCGAAGATCCCCGGTACCGAGGTGGCGCCGCTCGCCGGATCGACGACGATGTGATTGCGCTCGAGCGCGACGCCCCAGCCGGCGATCGGGCCGAGATTCATCGCCAGGCCGAAGAAGGCGAGGAGCGCGTCGGCGGGAAGGCTCTTCCTGTTGCCCTGGAGATCGGCGACGACGACGTGGCTGAGCTGCCCCTTTGCGCCCTCGAGCGCCTCGAGCTGATACGGCACGACGAGCTCGATGCGCCCTGCCTCGGCGAGCTGCTGGAGCCGTGCCGCCGATTCGGGCGCGGCGCGGAACTTCGCCCGCCGGTGGATCACCATGACGCGCTCGGCGATATCGGCGAGGGAGAGCGCCCAATCGACGGCCGAATCACCGCCGCCGGCGATGACGACGCGTTTGCCGCGGAAATCCTCGCGCCGCTTCACGAGGTAGAAGACGCTCTTGCCCTCGAACGCCTCGATGCCGGGCAAGGGCAGTCGGTTCGGACCGAAGGCGCCGACCCCGGCGGCAATGATGACGGCGCGCGAGGAAAGGCGCGCTCCCTTCGCAGTCTCGACGACGAACCCGCCATCTTCCGCGCGCGTCACCGCCGCCACCTCCTCGCCGAGATGATAGACCGGGTGAAAGGGCGCCGCCTGGCTCTGCAGCTTCTCGATGAGCGCCGCCGCGTCGATCACCGGATAGCCGGGGATGTCGTAGATCGG
>JBGPOZ010000014.1:0-40223 GCA_041488295.1 Allostellaceae bacterium | reverse complement strand
GTTCGGGTTCCCGGTTGCTTTCACCCTGGTGGGCACCGCGGTCTTCATGGCAGCGCTGGGATCGCTGCTTGGCGTGTTCGATTTCCACCTGCTCTCGGCGCTGCCGCTGCGCGTCATCGGGCTGATGGAAAACGACCTGCTCCAGGCGGTGCCGCTGTTCCTTTATCTCGGCGTCGTGCTGGAGCGCACCACGCTGGCGGCCGATTTGCTCGATGGCATGAGCGGCCTGTTCGGCCGACGCGCCGGCGGCATCGGCATCGCGAGCTTCGTTATCGGCGCACTGTTCGCGCCCATGACAGGCGCGGTCGGCGCCACCGTGCTAACCATCGGGCTCCTGGCGCTGCCGAGCATGCTCAACGCCGGCTACGACCAGCGGCTGGCGAGCGGCATTGTGTGCAGCGCCGGCACGCTAGGGACAATCCTGCCGCCCTCGATCGTGCTGATCCTGCTCGGCAATTTCATGCAGAGCGCGACCGTCGAGGCGCAGCTGGCGCGCGGCGAGACCGTGGTCAACCCGCTCACCATCGAGGACGTCTATCTCGGCGCGCTCGGCCCGGCGGCGCTGGTGCTGGGCCTCGGCATCGCCTACGTCGCGCTGGTGGCGTATTTCCGGCCGGAGCGCTGCCCGCCCTCGCCCGCGGTGCTGGCACATCCGCCCGCCCTTCGCTCGCTGATCTTCCGCCTGTTCACGCCGCTCGGCCTGATCGTGTTGCTGCTTGGCGCCATCGTCACCGGCATGATGTACACCGTCGAGGCCGCGGCCAGCGGCGCCATCGGCGCCACGCTCTACGCGCTGGCCCGCCGGCAGCTCACGCTCCGCCGCCTGGCCGAGACCGCGCAAAGCGTGATGAAGCTCACCGCCATGGTGTTCATGCTGCTGATCGGCGCCACCACCTTCTCGCTGGTGTTCCGCGGCTTCTCGGGCGACGTCTATGTCACGCATCTGCTGTCGTCGCTGCCGGGCGGCACGATCGGCCCGGTCGCAGTAGTGATGGCGGTGTGCTTCGGCCTCGGGTTCTTTCTCGACGCGCTCGAGATCATCTTCCTGGTGGTCCCGATCGCGATGCCGCCGCTGTTGTTCCTGGGCGCCGATCCGGTGTGGCTGGCGGTGCTGACCGCGATCAATCTGCAGACCAGCTTTTTGCACCCGCCCTTTGGCTTCGCGCTGTTCTTCATGCGCAGCCTCGCGCCCCGATCGATCTCGACCGGCGACATATATTGGGGCGCCGTGCCCTTCATCATCGTGCAACTGGTCGTGCTGGCGCTGGTCTGGTTCCAGCCAGCCATCGTCACCGCCATTCCCGCAGCCTGGAACGGCGTCGCCCGCGCCGAGCCCCGGGCCGGAAACGGCCTCGGGCGGCAGCCGGACCAGCCCGAAGCCGCCGGCGTTCGGCCTGGTCTCGTCCCGGCGGCGATGCGGGGAATTGGCCTTGGGCGCGGCGCTTGATCGTGTATGATCGCCGGCAGGCTCGGCCACGCGGCAAAACCAGGGCCATCGTAAGAATCAAACCGGGAGGAGCTTCAATGAATCGTCGCAAGTTTTTAGCCGCCGGCGGCGCTGGATTGGCTGCCACCACCATCGCCGCACCGGCGATCGCGCAATCGGCGCCGACGCTCAAGTGGCGCATGGCGACGAGCTGGCCCAAGAGTCTCGACACGATTTTCGGCGGCGCCGAGTATTTCGCCAAGCGCATCGCGGAGATGAGCGACAACAACTTCCAGATCCGCGTCTTCGCCGGCGGCGAGATCGTGCCGCCGCTTCAGGTGCTGGACGCGGTGCAGAACAACACGGTCGAGATGGGCCACACCGCCAGCTATTATTATGTCGGCAAGGACCCGACCTTCACCTTCGACTCCACCGTGCCCTTCGGCATGAACTATCGCATCATGAATTCGTGGCTGCGCGAGGCCGGCGGCCAGGCCTTGATCAACGAGTTCTTCAAGGACTTCAATATCCTATCGATGCCGGCCGGTAACACCGGGACCCAGTCGGGCGGCTGGTGGCGCAAGGAAATCAACACCGTCGACGATCTGAAGGGCGTCAAGTTCCGCATCGGCGGCTGGGGCGGCGCGGTTCTGACGAAGCTCGGCGTGGTGCCCCAGCAACTGGGCGGCGCCGACATCTATCCGGCGCTCGAGAAGGGCACGATCGACGCTGCCGAATGGGTTGGCCCCTATGACGACGAGAAGCTTGGCTTCTACAAGATCGTCAAATACTACTACGCGCCGGGCTGGTGGGAGGGTCAGACCAACCTGTCGCTTTATGTCAACCTGGCGCAGTGGGACACCCTGCCGCCGGCCTACAAGTCGATGATCCAGACCGCCGCCGCCGACGCCAACAACCGGGTGCTCGCCGCCTACGACTTCCTCAATCCGCAAGCCCTCAAGCGCCTCATTGCCGCCGGCACCCAGCTGCGTTTCTGGTCGAAGCCGATCCTGGACGCCTGCTACAAGGCGTCCCGCGAGCTTTACGCGGAAGAATCGGCGCGGAACCCGAAATTCAAGAAAATCTACGACCCGTGGTCGGAGTATCTTGCTGCGCAAGACGAATGGATGCGCGTCGAAGAGCAACAGTTCGACAATTACATGTACGGAAGGGTCGGCACGAAAGCCTGACCGGCGGTTCTGCTCGAATGTGAAAGCCCCGCGAGCCCGCGGGGCTTTCTTCACGACCGGCGGGCGCGCGATTTGAGGCGAGCTATTTTACTTGAAGTCCGGCGGCGGACTGGTGTCCTGCGGCACCGGCACCTCGAAATGGATCGAGCTCGGATTGACCCCTGTGCCTTTGTCGAGCACCCCGGTGACCATGCTCGGGAAGGCGATGACGATACCAACCATCACGACCTGGATGGCCACGTAGGGGATGACGCCCCAATAGATCTGCCCCGTGGTGAGCGGCGCCAGCCGCTTGCCGGTGACGCGGTCGGTGTATTCCTCGGTGGGGGCGACGCTGCGGAGATAGAACAGGGCGTAGCCGAAGGGCGGGTGCATGAACGAGGTCTGCATATTGACGCCCAGCAGCACGCCGAACCAGATCAGATCGATGCCGAGCTTCTCCGCCACCGGGCCCAGCAGCGGCACGATGATGAAGGCGAGCTCGAAGAAATCGAGGAAGAATGCCAGCACGAAGGCCAGCGCGTTGACGACGATGAGAAAGCCGATCTGGCCGCCGGGCAGGCCGATCAGCAGGCTCTCGACCCAAAGATCGCCGTTGACACCGCGGAACACCAGGCTGAACACCGTCGAGCCGACCAGGATGAACATGACGAAGGAGCTGAGCTTGGCGGTCGTGTCCATCGCCTGCTTCATCAGCTTCAAGTCGAGCCGGCGATTGGCGAAGGCCAGGATCAGCGCGCCCGTCGAGCCCATGGCGCCGCCCTCGGTGGGCGTGGCGATGCCGAGGAAGATGGTGCCGAGCACAAGGAAGATCAGCGCCAGAGGCGGCATCATGACGATCACTACCTGGCGCGCGAGCAGGCTGAGGATATGCAGATTGAGGTATTTGTCGGCGAGCGCCGCTGCATAGGCGCCCCCGCCCACCAGCGCGCAAGCCCAGATCGGATGTATGACATCGTAAGCGGTGAGAGCATAGGTGACCGCCACGGCGATTACCACGACCGCCACGAGCGAGGCGTAGCCCGCCTTGCCGGTCGATTCGCGGACGGTGATGGCGTCGAGCGGCAGCGCCGGCACGTGACCCGGACGGATGATCGAGACGATGAAGATCCACACCGCGTAGAGCGCCGCGAGGCCGAGGCCGGGAATGAAGGCGCCCTGATACATGTCGCCGACCGAGCGGCCGAGCTGGTCGGCCATCACGATCAGCACCAAGCTCGGCGGAATGATCTGCGCCAGCGTGCCCGAGGCCGCGATCACGCCCGCCGCTACGCGCCGGTCATAGCCATAGCGCAGCATGATCGGCAGCGAGATGAGGCCCATCGAGATCACTGAGGCCGCGACCACGCCGGTCGTCGCCGCAAGCAAGGCACCCACGAACACGACCGCATAGGCAAGGCCGCCACGGATCGGCCCGAACATCTGGCCGATGGTGTCGAGCAGATCCTCGGCCATGCCGCTGCGTTCCAGGATCAGGCCCATGAATGTGAAGAACGGGATCGCCAGTAGCGTATCGTTCGACATGATGCCGAAGACGCGTTGCGGCAGCGCCTGGATCAAGTCCGGCCCCAGCAGGCCATAATGGATGGCAATGGCGCCGAAAAGTAGACCATTGGCTGAGAGCGAGAACGCCACCGGATAGCCGATCATCAGCAGGACGATCAACATCGCGAACATCAGCGGCCCGATATTGGCGATGAACAGCGCGCTCATCGCTCATCCCCCTCGACCAGGTCGTGCGGTGCTATTTCATCCGCGCCGTGGGCGTGGCGCGGCGTCGGGTCGGGGATGAGATGCATCAGGAAGGCCGCCCGCTTGATGATCTCGGAGACGCCCTGCAAGGCGAGCAGGAAGAACCCGACCGGCATCATTAGCTTCACCGGCCAGCGCAAGAGGCCGTTGGCGCTGGGCGAGGTCTCATGAAGCGCGAAGGATTTGGTGAACACCGGCCAGGCCAGGGTCATGATGACGAGCGCCATGGGCAGCAAAAAGAAAAGCCCGCCCAGCAGGTCGATCCAGGCGCGGGCGCGCGGCGGCAGGCGGCTGTTGATGATGTCGATGCGGACGTGCTCGTTCCGGAGATGGGTGTAGCCGGCGCCGACCAGGAAGAAGCTGGTATAGAGATACCACTGCAACTCGAGCCAGCCATTGGAGCTGTAATCGAAGATGTAGCGCACCACGGCGTTGCCGGAGCTCACCAGCACCGCGGCCAGCACCATCCAATAGACCGCATGGCCGACCCGCTCATTGAGCCGGTCGATCAGCCGACTAGACACCAACAGGAATTGCACGCGCCACCATCTCCCCGAAAACACCGGCCGGTTCGACCGTCCAGCCTGTTATTGACGGCAGTCAATATGCCATCGGCCTTGGGCCGATGCCAGTTCCCAGACGCCACATCGGCTCGACCGAATTGTAGAACGGCGCCCGCAGAACCGCGACGAGCTGGACGAGCGGCAGCAGATACCACCAGCCTCGCGCACCGAGATTGCGATTGGCATCGCCCATTTGAACCGTCCTCCCTTGCACCCGACCCTTCGCCCGGCGGCGTGACGTCGGCCTTCCCTTGTCGATCCAGGCAACCCCACCGAGGGGGACGCCCGTCAGTATGGTAGCGTTCCTTTGGCATCGCCCTCAAACATCGAGATCGTCGCCGAGCCGCCATTTCTTTGCAGAGCGCTCCGAGCTCGGATCGACGATTGCGGGGGCCGGGCTTCACTCTAGCCCGACGGGCAGCCCGTCGGGCGGCGGTCCGCCGGTCGCCCAGTCGAGCAGCTCCACCGTGTGAACGATCGGGATCTTGGTGCCGGCAGCGAGCTGGGTCATGCAGCCGATATTGCCGGTGGCGACGAGCTCGGGGTGCAGGCTCTCGATATTGCCGAGCTTGCGCTGGAGCAACCGCGTTGCGAGCGCCGGCTGCAGCAGATTGTAGGTCCCGGCCGAGCCGCAGCAGAGATGCCCTTCCGGCACGTCGAGAACCGCGTAGCCGGCGGCGGCAAGCAAGGCCTTCGGCTGGGCGCGGATGCCCTGGCCATGCTGCATCGAGCAGGCGGAGTGGTATGCGACGCGCTGCCCGGTCGGACGAAGAGGCAGCTTGAGGCCGAGCTCGGCCATGAGCTCGGTCACATCGCGCGCCAGCGCCGAAACATGCGCCGCCTTCGCCGCATATGCCGCATCCTCGCGCAGCAGGAAGCCGTAATCCTTGATTTGCGTGCCGCAGCCGGACGCGTTGACGATGATCGCATCGAGGCCGCCTTGGCGCTCGAGGGCGAGCCAGGCATCGACATTGGCGCGCGCGGCGTCAAGGGCTGGCCCTGCCTTGCCGAGGTGATGGTTGAGCGCGCCGCAACAGCCGGCTCCCGCGGCGATGACGACCTCGCAACCATGACGCGTCAACAGCCGCACGGTCGCCTCGTTGATCTGCGGCGCCATCACCTGCTGGACGCAGCCGGCGAGGAGCGCGACCCGCCTGACGCGCCTGCCTTCCGCTGGAAAGCTCTGCGGCCGGCCCATGCGCGACGGCGGCGCCAACGGCGCGGCGAGACGCAACATCGCCGCGAGCCGTTCGGGCAGAAGCGGCGTCAACGGCCGGGCGAGGCGCGCGCCGATGAGCGCGAGACGGAAGAGAATGGGGCGCGGCAACACCAATCCCAGCATGCGCCGCAAGAGCCGGTCTGCCAGCGGCCTTGTGTAGGTTTCCTCGATCCTCCGCCGCGCATGGTCGACAAGGTGCATGTAGTGGACGCCGGAGGGGCAGGTCGTCATGCAGGAGAGGCAGGAGAGACAACGGTCGATGTGCGTCACGACCCGCGCCGAAGCCGGCCGGTCGTTCTCCAGCATGTCCTTGATGAGATAGATCCGGCCGCGCGGGCTGTCGAGCTCGTCGCCAAGGAGGAGGTAGGTCGGACAGGTCGCGGTGCAAAAGCCGCAATGGACGCAGGCGCGCAGGATCTTCTCGGATGCCGCGGTGTCGGAATCGGCGAGCTGCGCAAGGCTGAAATTCGTCTGCATCGCCGCTCAAATCCCCCGATACATGCGGCCGGGGTTGAGAATGCCGTGCGGATCGAAGCTCTCCTTGACGCGCCGCGTCAGCGCCGCGAGCGCCGGCGGCTCGGGCTCGAAGACCGGCACTGCGAGGCGCAACGCTGCCGGCGCGCGCAGCAAAGTCGCGTGACCCGAGCCGGCGATTGCCGCCCGGATCGCGACGGCGCCGCCATCCTGCGCGCCCGCAACGGCGAGCCAGAGGAGGCCGCCACCCCAATCGAGGAAATACCGGAGATCGTACGACTCCGCGATCCGCCGCACGATCGCCGGTGCCGAGGTCGGCGCAAGCGAGAGGCGCCAGAGCACACGCCGGTGCTCCGCCGCGAGCGGCCCCGCATCGCGCAGCTCGCGCCATAGCACGGAGGATTCTTGACCGCGCAATTCGTCGCTTGGGCCTGACCCGGCAAGCTCGCGCCGCAGCGCGGCGCAGCGATAGCCGACCGACGGGCCCGGCCCCTCGACGCGGAGCGCCACGATCGATCTGCGCGCCTGCGCCACGGTGGAGACTGATGAGCCGCGGGCCAGCTCCACCGGCAGGAAGGCCGCGCCCGATACCTCATGCGGCGTGCTGAGAGCGCCGGTCATCGCCGCCAGGGCCCGTTCGACATCGGTGTCGAAGACGAGCACCGTGCGCGTCTCTTCCGGTCGCGGCAGGACTTTGACCGTGACCTCGCTCATGACGGCGAGCGTACCGAAGGCGCCGGCCATCAACTTCGAGAGATCGTAGCCGGTGACGTTCTTCACGACCTTGCCGCCGGCCTTGAAGGCCTCGCCGCGCCCGCTCACCGCTGCGAACCCCAGGAAATGATCGCGCGCGGCGCCTGCCTTGAACCGCCGCGGCCCCGAAAGGTTGCAGGCGAGGACGCCGCCGATCGTCTGCGCGCCCGGCGCCGCGCCCTCGAGGAGCCGCCCCCAATCGGGCGGCTCGAAGGCGAGCATCTGGTCGCGCTCGGCGAGCGCCGCCTCGATGAGGGCAAGCGGCGTCGCGGCGCGCGCCGTCAAGACGAGTTCATTCGGCTCGTACGAAAGGATTCCCGAAAGGCGTGCAAGCGCCAGGCTATGCGGAAGCTGCGGCGGACGTCCCAATGCCCGCTTGCTGCCGCCGCCGATCACCTCCAGGGGTTCCCGGTCGCCGGCCGCCCAGGCGACGACGCGACGCAGCTCCTCGGCGTCGGCTGGGATGAATTCGGACATCAGAAGCGCGGCAGGTCCGGATGCCTGACGGCGCCACGATGGACGTGGACGCGGCCCAATTCCGCGCAGCGATGGAGCTGCGGGAAGACCTTGCCCGGATTGAGGAGACCATCGGGATCGAAGGCGCATTTGAGGCGCATCTGATGCGCGAGGTCGGTCTCATTGAACATCGTCGGCATGAGATCGCGCTTCTCGACGCCGACGCCGTGCTCGCCGGTGAGAACTCCGCCGACTGCGACGCAGAGGCGCAGAATGTCGGCGCCGAAGGCCTCGGCGCGCTCGAGCTCGCCCGGCTTGTTGGCATCGTAAAGGATGAGCGGATGCAGATTGCCGTCGCCGGCATGGAAGACGTTGGCGACGCGCAGGCCATATTGCGCGGAAAAATCGCGCATCTTTGCCAGCACCTCGGGCAAGCGGCCGCGCGGGATCGTGCCGTCCATGCAGTAGTAGTCGGGCGAGATGCGACCGACCGCCGGAAATGCCGCCTTGCGGCCGGCCCAGAAGGTGAGCCGTTCCTCCTCGTTCCCGCTGACGCGCAGCGACACGGAGCCGGTCGCCGCTGCGATCTCGCGCACGCGCTCGATGAGGTGGTCGACCTCGATCTGCGGGCCGTCGAGCTCGACGATGAGGAGCGCCTCGACGTCGAGCGGATATCCCGCCTTGACGAAGGCCTCGGCGGCGGCGATCGCCGGCTTGTCCATCATCTCCATGCCGCCCGGGATGATGCCAGCGCCGATGATCGCGGCAACGCAATCGCCGGCGCTTTCGTTGCTGGGGAAGCCGATGAGAAGCGCCCGCGCCGTCGTCGGCCGGCGCAGGATGCGCACCGTCACCTCGGTCACGACGCCGAGCAGCCCTTCGGAGCCGACCATGATGCCGAGGAGATCGTAGCCGGCGGCATCGAGCTCCTTGCCGCCCAGCCGCATGACCGTGCCGTCGATCAGCACCATCTCGATGCCGAGCACGTTGTTGGTTGTGAGGCCGTATTTGAGGCAATGCACGCCGCCTGAATTCTCCGCGACATTGCCGCCGATGGTGCAGGCGATCTGGCTCGAGGGATCGGGCGCATAGTAGAAGCCGGCATGCGCCACCGCATTGCTGATGCCGAGATTGGTGACGCCGGGCTGAACGACCGCGCAGCGATTGGCGAAATCGATCTCGATGACGCGGTTGAACTTGCCGAGGCCAAGAAGGATGCCGTCGGCGAGCGGCAAGGCGCCGCCGGACAGCGAGGTACCGGCGCCGCGCGGCACCACCTTGATGCCTTCCGACTGGCAATAGCGCAGGATTCGCGAGACTTGGTCCGTCGTCTCGGGCAGCACCGCGATCATCGGCGACTGCCGATAGGCGGTGAGCCCGTCGCTTTCATAGGCGCGGAGCTCGTCGGCGTCGCTGATCACCCCTTCGCCGGGGACGATGCGACGAAGCGCCTCGATGATCTCGGCGCGGTGCGCGAGCACGCCCGCATCGGGTTCCGGCATGCGCATGAGCCGCCTTCCCGCAGAAATTCCACAACGGAACGACCGCCCGAGACTACAACCGCAATGCGACGATGCAACCCAAATTGCGACGCCGGCAACACGGCGCCACGCTGCGGCTGTTAGCCCTGGCGGGCCTTGAAGCGCGGGTTCGCCTTGTTGATGACGTAGACGCGACCCTTGCGCCGGACGATGCGGCAGTTCTTGTCGCGCTTCTTCAGCGATCTGAGAGAATTGACGATCTTCATGTTACCCGACTTCCTGTGCGTCCCGCTCGCGCGAGGGCGGGACCATAGGGATGCGGCGGCGTCCTGTCAATTATTTCGCCGGTTTGTTGACGAGCGCATAAATCTTGAAGACGCGCAGGGCACCGCTTTCCAGGGCGCCGATCCGATACATCCATAGCTCGGCCTCGTCGACCACGGTGACGCGGTGCTTGCGCGACATCGCCCGCAAATCGACCTCCTTGAGGAGGCGCGCCCAGCCGGCGACGATCATGTTGCGGTAGAGGGCCGTCACATCCTCGATGACGCGAACGTCGAAGCCGAGGCTCGTCAGGCAATCGGTGTACTGGGCGATCGTCCAGAGCTGAGGCGGAAAGCTCTCCTTCGCCGCCCAACTGGCGAGTTCGGGGCGCTTGCCGGCGGCGGGATCGACGGTAAACTCGTTGAGCACCAGCTGACCGCGCTGCTTCAGGCCGCTATACAGCACGCGCAGCAGGCGCTCCTTCTCGACGACGTTGTATGTGGCGCCACGTCCGAGGATGCAGTCGAAGCTATTCGCGCGCAGCTCGACCGACTCCGGATCATAGTGGGCAATGGCGGCACGCTTGGCGAGATTGGCCGTGGTCGATACCTCCATGCCGTGCTTGGCGCGTTCGGGCGAACGCTCGAGGCCGGTCACGTAGGTCCCGTAGGCCTGCGCGATCACCCGCGCCGGCCCGCCGAGCCCGGCCGAAAGGTCGAGCATGCTCATGGCGGGGCTGAGGCCAAACGGCTTCACCAGATCGAGGACGAAATCGGCATCGCCCGGCATGACGAAGCCATCGCCCCATAGCCACTGCGCCACGGTCATGCGCGAGAGCGGGGCGCTGGCCGGTTCCTGCGCCGCTTCCGCGCGTATCCGTGCCGCGCGCGGCACAGTGACGGGCGGCGGCTTCGCGCCGAGGCCGAGCCATGCGCGCAGGCGTACCAAGAGCGGCTTTCCGCCGGCTCCGATCGCCGATTTAGCGGCGCTCTGCGCCATGACCAGCCTCGTCATTTCCTCGTGGCGACAGTTGGTCCCGATCGAGTAGCCAACGTCTCCCACTATTGCTGTCCGGTCAAGCCCGTGACAGATGAGTAGTAACTCAAATTCTCTAAAGAATGTTTTTACACAATTCCATTAACGTCCCATCCCGAAAGCGAGCCCATGACGCGGCGTGTCCTCAGCAAATCGGGAGTGTGTTACCGTGGCGAATTTGAACTCTACCGTCCTGGTGGTGGACGATTACGGAACCATGCGGCGCATCATCCGCAATCTTCTGGCGCAGATCGGCTTCAACAATGTCGACGAGGCGGCGGATGGCGCAACGGCCCTCGGCAAGCTGCGCGAGCGGCAGTTCGGGCTCGTCATTTCCGACTGGAACATGGAGCCGATGACCGGGCTGCAACTTCTGCAGGAAGTGCGGGCCGACAATAAGCTGAAGGCGATGCCGTTCATCATGGTCACGGCGGAAAGCAAGACCGAGAACGTCGTCGCCGCCAAGCAGGCCGGTGTCAGCAACTACATCATCAAGCCGTTCAATGCCGACACCTTGAAGAAGAAGATCGAGAGCGTCCTCGGACCGCTGTAACCAGGTTCGCCGGCGCCGCTTAAGGATGTGAGTCCCTTGCGATGAACAAGCTGCTTCGCCTGAGCGAGGACGAATACTCGGTCATCGAGGACGCCCTTGCCGCCAACGCACGTGGCCGCGCCTTCCTGCGCATGCGCGACCAACGTGCCCGGACGGTTGCCGCCGAAGAGGTGAAGCGCCTGATGCGCAGCCTCGTCGCCTCGATGAAGGGCGCGACGGCCACACCCGAGAAATACAGCCCGACGCACATCCACATCCTGCGCCAGGAGCTGCAGGAGATGAGCGTCTACATCCAGCAGACGCGCTCCGAGATCGCCGCCTTGCGCCCGGATGATTCCGGCAACAACCGCATCATGGCGGCGACCGGCGAGCTCGACGCCATCGTGACTGCGACGGAGCGCGCGACTTCGGACATCCTCAACTCGGCCGAACGCATCCAGGCGCTGACCGCGCGCCTGCCGAAGACCGACGAAACGAAGCAGATCCGCGACGAACTCGACGCGCAGATCACCGAGATCCTCACCGCCTGCTCGTTCCAAGATATCACCGGGCAGCGCACGACCAAGGTCGTCAACACGCTTCACTATCTCGAAAAGCGCGTCAATTCGATGATCGAGATCTGGGGTGTCGCCAGCCTCAAAACTGCAGCCGACGACATCGGAGACACGCGCCCCGATGCGCATCTCCTGAATGGTCCATCGCTCGAAGGCGTGAGCCAGGACGATGTCGACGCGCTGCTCGCCGAGCTGAACGATCTGGCACCGCCCGACACGGCAAACACCGCCCTCGGCCGCACGGCGGAATCAGAATCCGCGCCGCCGCAAAAACCTGCCCCTGCCGCGGCGCTGCACGCCGTCGCAAAGCCGACGCAGACCGCCAAGCCGCAGGCTGCGGCGCCCGCGGTCAACGGCGCGGCGATCAACCAAACCGACGTCGACGCACTCTTCGACTGACCGCGCGCCGGCACTCTCTTGATGCGGTAGCGCTCTTCCTGCATGGTGGCGACAGCCCGATGGCGACGCCACCAAGAGTGCGAGGAGAGGTCCGATGAGAGGCGAGGAACTGCGTGCGCTGCAGGCGCCGCTGAAATCCCGTTATCGAGATGATCCCACGGCCGCGACGATCACCTTGCGGGCGGCGGGTGAGATCGGTTCCGACACCCTCACTTGCAAGGTGGAGACGGGGCGGGCGCTGGTCGAAGCCGGGCTGCATCCAGCGACCGGCGGAAGCGGGCTCAGCGCCTGTTCGGGCGACATGCTGCTGGAAGCCCTGGTCGCGTGCGCGGGCGTCACGCTGAAGGCGGTGGCAACCGCGCTCGATCTGAAGCTGCGCGGCGGCAAGGTCTTCGCCGAAGGCGATCTCGACTTCCGCGGGACGCTCGGCGTCGCCAAGGACGCTCCGGTCGGCTTTCGCGCCATCCGGCTGCGCTTTGCGATCGACGCCGATGCCACACCCGACCAACTCGCGAGCTTGCTCAAGCTTACCGAACGGTACTGCGTCGTCCTGCAGACATTGCGCGCGCCGCTGGAGATCAATGCCGTGCTCGACGCCTGACGCAGCGGCGCCGCGAGTGATTTCCGGCCGCCACGCGCCGCAGCCGCCTACTTCGATGGACTCGTCGGCGCCATGTCGAATGTCGCTGAATTGGCCGCCGGAGAGCCTGCCGCCGGAGCGATATTCGAGAGATTGCGGGCCTTCGCCTCGACCGTATTGTCTCCGCTTGACCCGGCGATGCTGTAGATCACGCCGATCGTCACCCAAATGAAGGCAGCAAATACGATCCACAATGTGATCGATGCCCGGGCCGAGTAGCGGTGGGGTTCTGGCGGATTCGGCATTCTTGTTGGCATATCTATCTCTGATCTCGCCAGCCTCGGGCCCCACTTCCGACAATGAACCCGACTGAACGAAGCCACCGAGCGGCCCCTTGCTGCGGCGAGGCTGCGGCGGTCGAGCATACCCTAAAGTATCTGAAGCAAAAACTGTGCCACGTTCGCTCTTGGCGCGTAGACTCGGGCGAAACTCATCGCGTCCCGAATTCCCCGCTTTGGAATTTCGGCGCAATTGTAAAATTTGGCGACAGTTCGTAACGCTTCGATGACAGCCGCGCGGTTTCGTTTCTGCTGGCGCGCGCCGATCGCTATAGTGGCGCAACATCGGAAGTCGTAGGAAAAAACGAGGGAGGTTTCGGTGACGGACGGGAAACTGCGACCGCGCCAGCGGCAAATCGGTGCGGCGCTCATCATGGCTGGGATCTTGGTTGGCAGCGCTGCCGCGGCGGACAACGCCGTCAAAATCGGCGTCGTCTTGACCTATTCCGGGCCCAACGCGTCGCTCGGCGAGCAAATCGACAACGGCATCAAGCTCTACGTCAAAGAGCATACAAAGGATCTGCCGGCCGGCGTCACGGTCGAAATCGTCCGGCGCGACGACACCGGCCCCAATCCCGATGTCGCCAAGCGCCTCGCGCAGGAGCTCATCACGCGCGACAAGGTCGACTTCCTGGCCGGCGTCGTCTGGACCCCGAACGCCGCGGCGATCGCTCCATTGACGAAAGAGGCGAAGGTTCCGTTCGTCATCATGAACGCCGCCGGCACCACCATCCCACGGGTTTCGCCCTATGTGGTGCGCACCTCCTTCACCCTCTGGCAATCGAGCTATCCGCTTGGCCAATGGGCGGCAAAGCAGGGCGCCAAGAAGGCTTACATCGCCGTCACCGATTTTGCGCCCGGCCATGACGGCGAGGAAGCCTTCAGCAAAGGCTTCAAGGAAGCGGGCGGCGAAATCGTCGGCACCGTGCACATGCCGATCAAGGATCCCGATTTCGCGCCCTTCCTGCAGCGTATCAAGGATGCCAACCCCGACCTCCTCTACGTCTTCGTGCCGGCGGGCAAGCAGGCGACCGCTCTCATGAAGGTTTATGGCGAGCTCGGCCTACAGGCAGCGGGCATCAAGCTCGTCGGGCCGCAGGACATCACTCCCGACGAGGAGCTTGCCAATATGGGCGACGCGCCGCTCGGCGTCGTGACGGCGGGCGACTACTCCGAGGCGGCGAACCGGCCTCAGAACAAGAGCTTCGTTGCCGCCTGGAAGCGCGATTATGGCGCCGCCTCGGTGCCGGGCTACATGGCGGTCAGCGGCTGGGACGGCATGGCCGCGATCTTCGCCGCGATCAAGGCGCAAAACGGCAAGATCGATGCCGACAAGACGATGCAGATCCTGAAGGGCTGGAAAAACCCGGATAGCCCCCGCGGCCCGATCGAGATCGACGCCGCGACCGGCGACATCATCCAGAACATTTACATCCGCCGCATCGAGAAGGTCGACGGAGCCCTCGCCAATGTCGAGTTCGAGACGATCCCGCAGGTGAAGGATCCCTGGAAGGTCATGAACCCGCAATAGTCGCCCGGAGCCGACGCGGCGCTCGCCCGTCGCCTGAGTCCGACCAGATGGACGCTGCTCTCTCCGCGATCGTCAGCATCGCCTTCCACGGGCTCGCCTACGGGATGGTCCTCTATCTCATCGCGGTCGGGCTCTCGGTGACGATGGGGCTCATGGGCATCGTCAATCTGGCGCATGGCGTCTTCGCCATGGCGGGCGGCTATGTCGCGGTCACCTTGATGATTCGCGCAGGCCTTCCCTTCCCCGTCGCGCTCCTCCTCGCCTTTGTTCTCGTTGCCCTCGCCGGCATGGTACTCGAACGGATGCTCTATCGCCGCCTCTACGGCACCGGCGAGCTCGACCAGGTTCTCCTCACGATCGGCCTCGTCTTCATGGCCGTTGCGACTGCGAAGTATTTTTACGGCCCGCAGCCGCAGCCAGCGCTCGTGCCGGAATATCTGCGCGGCCAGCTTACCCTTGGGGCGCGCAGCTTTCCGGTCTATCGCGTCTTTCTCATCTGCGGCGGCGCCGTGCTCGTCACGGCGCTCTGGCTCGGAATCGAGCGGACACGCTTCGGCGCGCAGATCAGAGCCGCGGTCGACAACCGTGCAATGGCGCAGTCGATCGGCATCAACACCGGCCTCCTCTTCACCTGCACCTTCGCCCTCGGCAGCGGCCTTGCGGCGCTCGGCGGCGCGCTCGGCGCCGACATCCTGGCGATCGACCCGAGCTACGCGCAGGAACACCTCGTCGCCTTCCTCATCGTCGTCGCGGTCGGCGGTCTCGGCAGCATCAAGGGACCGTTCGCGGCGGCGTTGCTGCTCGGCGTGACCGACACGGCGTGCAAGTATCTGATCCCCGAATTCGGCGCCTTTTTCATCTATGCGGCGACCCTCGCCGTTCTGCTGTGGCGCCCCTACGGCTTGTTCGGGAGCGCGACCCGGTGAGCGCCGAGACGGCGCCGCACGCCGCGCCGTCCGACGCGGTCTCTGCCATGCTCCGCCGCCACCGCTTGCGGCCGATCGAGGCGCTCCCCTGGATCTGCGCCCTCGCCGCCTTCTTCGCGCTGCCCGACTATCTGGCGCTCGGCAGCCAAATTCTGGTCATGATCCTCTTTGCCCTCTCGCTCGATCTCGTGCTCGGCTATGCCGGCATCGTCACCTTGGGCCATGCCGCCTTTTTCGGAACTGGAGCCTACCTCGCCGGCATTCTCGCCGTGCGCGGCTGGAGCGAGCCGATCAGCGGTCTCGTGCTCGCCGGGTTCGTCTCCGGCGGACTCGGCCTCGCCACCGGCGCCATCGTCCTGCGGGCGCGCCGGCTCTCGTTGCTCATGCTGACGCTCGTCGTCGCCGAGATGCTTCAGGAAGCGGCGAACAAACTCGGCTGGCTGACGGGCGGGACCGATGGCCTGCAAGGCATCACGATCGCCCCGGTGCTTGGCCGCTTTGCCTTCGACCTCTACGGCCGGACCGCGTATCTCTACGCGCTGGTCGTGCTCTTCCTCGCCTGGTGGCTGGCGCGACGGATCGTCCACTCGCCGTTCGGCCGCTCGCTGACGGGCCTGCGCGAGAGCGAGACGCGCATGCAGGCATTGGGCGCGCCCGTATTCGGGCGCCGGCTGTGCGTCTATGCCGTCGCCGCCGCGCTTGCCGGGCTCGCCGGCGCCCTCCTCACGCACACGACGCAATTCGTCGGCCTGCAAGCGCTCAGCTTCGAGCTTTCGGGCACCGTGCTCGTCATGCTGATCCTCGGCGGCGCCGGCCGGCTCTACGGCGCCTTCGTCGGTGCCCCGCTCTACATGATCGCGCAGGATCAACTCGCCAAAGAGGATCCGGTCTATTGGCTGTTCTGGATCGGCCTCCTTCTCGTCCTCTCGGTGCTGTTTGCCCCGGGCGGCGCGCTCGGCCTCATCGACCGTTTCACATCGCTCCGCCATGGCGAGAAGCGATGATCGGGACACCTGCCCTCGAGACGCGCGCGCTTACCAAATCCTTGGGCGGTCTGCGCGTCGTCCGCGGCATCGATTTCCGCCTCGAGATCGGCGCCCGGCACGCGCTGATCGGCCCCAACGGCGCGGGCAAGACGAGCTTCATCAACCTCGTGACCGGCCATCTCGCGGCCGACGCCGGACAGATCTTGCTTGGCGGCGAGGATGTGACGAAATTGCCGGCCGCAGCGCGCGTCCGGCGCGGCATCGGCCGGACATTTCAGATCAACACGCTCTTTGCGCCGTTCAACGTGCTCGAGAACGTGCTTCTGGCGCTCGCCGAGCGGCACGGCGTCGCCGGCGCGATGCTGCGATCGGCGAGCGCGTACCGTCCGCTCGCCGAGGAAGGGTTTGCGCTGCTCGAGGGGCTCGGCTTGGCGAACGACGCCGGACGTCCGGTCCGCGAGCTGCCCTACGGCCGTCAACGCCTTGTCGAGATCGCTCTCGCCCTCGCGCTGCAGCCGAAGGTGCTGTTGCTCGACGAGCCGGCGGCGGGCGTGCCGACGGCGGAGGCCGACATCATCGTCGAGACGATCGAAAACCTCCCGCGCGACATCGCCGTGCTCGTCATCGAGCACGACATGGACCTCGTCTTCCGCTTGGCGCAACGCATCGCGGTAATGGTGCAGGGCGCCATCCTGGTCGAGGGAACT
Source organism: Allostellaceae bacterium (assembly GCA_041488295.1). Taxonomy (GTDB): domain Bacteria; phylum Pseudomonadota; class Alphaproteobacteria; order ATCC43930; family CGMCC-115725; genus URHD0088. The sequence goes on along the minus strand of JBGPOZ010000014.1, from coordinate 23,036 downwards.
CCGGCGGAAATCGCCGCCGATCCACGCGTGCGCACCGTCTATCTCGGCGAGACGGCGCCGTCGTGACCCCGCTCCTTGCGCTCGATGGCATCGCCGCCGGCTACGGCTCGACCGTCATCCTCGACGCGCTGACCTTGCGCCTCGGCGAGGGCGAAACCTGCGCGATCCTCGGACGCAACGGCGTCGGCAAGACGACCTTGCTGCGCACGGTCATGGGGCATACGACGCTCCATCATGGCGCCATTCGGTTCGCCGCGCGCGACCTGACGCCCCTCCCGCCGCATCGCCGTGCGCGCGCCGGCATCGGGTTCGTGCCGCAGGAGCGCGAGATCTTTCCCTCGCTCAGCGTCGAGGAGAATCTGACCGTGGCGCGGCGCGGCCGGCAATGGACGACGGAGCGTGTCTTCGAGCTCTTTCCGCGCCTCGCCGAGCGGCGGCGGAACATGGGGGGGCAGCTCTCGGGCGGCGAGCAGCAGATGCTGAGCATCGGCCGGGCCCTGATGGGGAGCCCGCGTCTCCTTCTCATGGACGAGCCGCTCGAGGGTTTGGCGCCGATCATCGTCGAGAGCCTGCTTGCGGCGATGGAGAAACTGCGCGCCGCGGGCGGGCTCGCAATTCTCCTCGTCGAGCAGCACACGAGGCGCGCCTTCGATTTTGCCGAGCGCGCCGTCATTCTCGATCGCGGCAGGATCGTCCATGACGGTCCGAGCGCCACGTTGCGCCAGGATGCCGGGCGCCTCGCCGCGCTGATGGGCCTGAGCGGACCGCGCGGCGCGGCCTAGCTTTGCCGCGGCGCATGAGACGAATCACGCCGAAGGTATGAGCCTTCGGCGCGATCCGCCCCAGAAAACATGCTTCTGACGAGATCGCCTGCGCGAATGTGCTTGCCCGCATACGGCGCTGCGGATCCTTTGCGGCGAAGGCGACGCCGATGATCGAGATCACCGCCGCACCGCGGCGTGCCGTGGAATGTGCTTGTGGGTCGACTATGCCACCTCGGCATCGCGCGTGATGTGACGGGCATCACTCGCCGCTTCGCCCCTCGACCGCCCGCGCCAGCCCATAATGGTCGGCGAGCGCGGTCAGCCCTTCACGCAGCCTGGGCAGGCGCCCGGCCGCCCAATTGTCGAAGCAGCAGACATCGACGACGATGCGCGCGAGATCGCCGCCAAGATGCGCGACCGCGCGCCTGATGCGGCGGCGCGCCGCAAGCTGGGAGTCGGCGAATTCGTGATGGCCCGTGACGCGCGGCCCGTAGCGGCCGACGACCGTCGGCGAGGCGGTGGCGAGGGACCACTCCCGACGGAAGCGAATGCCGGCGGCGTGCTGGCGGTCGTGGATGCTGCTCTTGTCCCAATACCAGTCGAGCCGGCATTCGTGCTTGACGCGGGCGCCGGTGACGCCGGCGACCATCGTCTCGCGCGCCGAGACCTCGCCATGCTGCGCCCGCTCGGCCGTGCCGCGATCGGCGACGGGGCGGGGAAGCGCGCGGCGCGCGGCTCTCGTCCGCGCCATCACGCACCCTCGGTGGATCGCGCGAGGCGCACCAGGATGCGCGGGTCCTCGCGTTCCTCGACGGTGAAGACATGCCGCTCGCGGATCTGCCTCCCACTCGCGATGATCGCCGCGCGCTCCAGCACTTCGACGAGGAGCGCATCGTCGACCTCGCCGCCGCCGGACCAGATCCGGCATTCGAGCGCGAGGGCGACGGCGAGCGGCCGTTCCGGCCGGCGGTTCAAGAGCTGCATCATCGCGCGGTTCTGCCAGAGGCGCGCCGGGCGGCTTTTGATGAGCCGCGCTACCCCATCCGTCAGAACAACCTCATGCATCCGGCCGCGCGTTGTCGGCTCGCCGCGGATGATCGCCGACCACAATGTCGCCGCCCGAATCTCGTCCTCGCCGGTGCGTTTCTCGGTCGATTTCGGGGGCGCCAGACCCGCCGAGCTGCGGCGCGACCCGATGGTCCCACCGTCACCGCGATGCGTTTCATCGTGCTTCCTCTCTTCGTTCGTGACAAATTGCATGACCGGTACTATAGTATAGGAACTACATATCGGACATATCATATATGACCGTTTTGGAGCGTTCAACTCTTTTGTCGAGATGGCGATGAAAAACTTGTCTTCCAACCGCATCCGCGAGTTCCGCCAGCGGGCGGGGCTCTCGATGCAAGCGCTGGCCGACCGTGCGAAGACCAGCGCCCCACAGATCAACAAGCTCGAGAAGGGCGAGCGGAAGCTCACCGTCGACTGGATGATCCGCCTGGGCAATGCGCTCGGCGTCGATCCGAAGGAGCTGATGGTGATCGGCCCGGGCCCCGGAACCGCCGATGTGGCCGGCGGCGTCGCGCGGAGGCTTCATGATCTTCCGGCAACGCTGAACGCCGGCGCGATCGAATTCGGACCGCCCGACCTACCTATCAGAGGTAGAGCGCAAGGCGGACCGAATGGCGTCTTGATGCTGCCGACGGAGGCTCCACCGGTCGATTGGACGTATCGACCGCCGCAACTGCGCGGTGTGACGGACGCGTTCGCGATCTTCGCCTACGACAACAGCATGCATCCGATGTACAAGCACGGCCAGACGCTGTGGATCCACCCGCATCTGCCGGTCAAACCAGGCGATGGCGTGCTGATCGTCAAACGCAGCGACGAGGCGATCATCAAGGAGCTCGTGCGGCGCACCGCCAGCGGGGTGACTCTCCGCCAATATCATCCGCGCGAAGAGGAGTTCGACTTGGCGCAAGCCGACATCCACGCAATCTACCGGATCGTCGGCGCGCTCGATCTGCGCTGAGAGCGGATGGGTCCGCGTTCGCCGCATCGGCAGCGCGGAAGCGAGGTTGGGTCTTGCATTCTATGACTGTTTCGGTTATAAGACCGAAATGTTCTGGCAAGGCCGAAATAGCGCGCTTCGATCGACATTCGCCACCGAGCGGGCTCGCCTCGGCATCGTTCGCGAGCTCGAGGCGGTCTATAACGGCCCCGTTCCGGAGCCGACGCTGCGCGCGGCGCATCTCGGCTCCGCCCTCGCAGCTTTGCGGATCCGCGCCGGCGCGGAGACCTCGTTCTTCGCCGCGATGGTGAAAGGTCAGATCGCGACGATCAGGCGGCGGCGTGCCGATGGCAGCCATTACCCGGCGCTGCTCGACGATCTGGCGCTCTATCGCCGGCAATTCCGCGCCTGGCGCCGCTTCGCCGCATCGCTCGACGAACGGCGAAGCCCGGACGCTGAGGGGCGGGACTGCCTTCTTGATGGATCACCCATCGCCCGAACGTAGACAGGGCAAGTGCCGTGTCGTCGGCATGGACCTTGCCACTCAGCCTCGGCGCGGCGGCGCATGTCGAGCGCTCGACCCATGAAAAAAGGGCCGCGACAAGCGCGGCCCTAGTTCAGGGAGGAAAAGCCCGAAGGACTTGCGGCTGTCTCCAACCGCATGGTCTTTATAGGGCGGCATCCGTCAACAAATGGTTAACGCCAGAAATAATTTTCCGACTGACCGCGCGAGACCGCCGGCCGCGGCAACGGCGCGTAGGCAGGACGCCGCCGCGGCTTCGGCTTTGGTTTCGCCGTTGGTCGCGCGTAGATCTCCTTGGCCGCCTCGACCATCGCCACGCCGGCAAAGCGCGTGAACCAGCGCTCGCCGAGTTTTTCCCAAGCGGGCGCGGCGCGCAGCATGACGCGTGAGGCGGAAGGCGGAATATAGAGCGCCGCGGCCGACTGCACCGGCGTGAACAATTCCTCGCGCAGAAGGCGCGTCAGCTGGCCCGGCGTATAGGGATGCCCGAGACCGAACGGCGTGCGATCGAGCCGCGCCCAGATGCCGCGCCGATTCGGCACGACGATGAGGGCGCGGCCGGAACCGGTGAGGACGCGCCACACCTCCTTCAGAAGCGGCCGCACTTCCTCGCTCGATTCGAGCGCATGAACCAGGAGCACCCGGTCCATCGAGCTGTCGTCGAACGGCAGCTCGCCCTCATCGGCGAGCGAGACGAGGTTCGGCCCCTCGGGCGGCCAGGGCAGGACGCCCTGCAGCGCCGGCATGATCGCGACGACCCGCTCGGCTTCGTCGCGAAAGGGCCTCAGATACGGAACCGCGTAGCCGAGGCCGAGCAGCCGCTGGCCGGCGAGATCGGGCCAGAAGAGGCGAATGCGCCGCCGGATCATGCGGCATGCCACTTGACCCAGGCTCGTCGCATAGAAATCACGCAGATCGACGACGTCGGAATTCATGCCGCATCTTAACACAAGGTGTTGATCGCGGATTTACGGCCGCAGACGATGCGACGCGGCGCTTTCTGCGCTAGGCTCGGCGAGGCTCCATTCCGGAGACCCCGCCTTCCGACCCGAGAGAAAGAGGAAGCTCTGATGAAACTGCGCCATTCGCCGCTCTCGCCCTATGTCCGCAAGGTCATGATCCTCGCCATCGAATGCGGCCTCGCCGGCCGTATCGAAAAAATCCCGACCGCCGTCCTCCCGGTGAAGCCCAATGACGAGCTGAAGCCCGAGAACCCGCTCGTCAAGATCCCGGCGCTGACGACCGATGCCGGCGAGACGCTGTACGATTCACCGGTCATCTGCGAGTACCTCGACAGCTTGCATGGCGGCACCAAGATGTTTCCGGCGGCGGGGCCCGCGCGCTGGACCGCGCTGCGCCGCCAAGCGCTCGGCGACGGCATCCTCGATGCGGCGATTCTCTGCCGCTACGAGATGACGGCGCGACCGAAGGAGCTGCAATGGGGCGACTGGATCGAGGGGCAGATGCGCAAGGTGCGCGGTGCGCTCGACGCGCTCGAGGGCGAGCGGCTCGACGGCGTCTTCGACATCGGCACGATCACCCTCGCCTGCGCCCTGGGCTACCTCGATTTCCGCTTCCCCGACGAAGGTTGGCGCAAGACGCGGCCGCGCCTTGCGGCATGGTTCGCAGAGATGTCGAAGCGCCCGTCGATCAAGGAGACGGTGCCGCAGGGATAACAGGTTTCAGGGGTCAGGAATCAGGAGTCAGGGAAGAGCGCGTGAGGCGCCAATATCCTCAGTCCTGACGCCCGACTCCTGACACCTAATACATGTGCTGGCCGCCGTTGATCGACAGCGTCGAGCCGGTGATGAAGCCGGCTTCGTCGGCGACCAGGAAGAGGACGCCGCGGGCGATCTCCTCGGCATGGCCGAGCCGGCCGACGGGAATCCGCGCGACGATCTTCTCGAGCACGTTCGGCGGCACGGCGCGGACCATCTCGGTATCGATGTAGCCGGGCGCGATGGCATTGACCGTAATGCCCTTGCTCGCGCCCTCTTGCGCCAGCGCCTTGGTGAAGCCGTGAATGCCGGATTTCGCGGCGGCGTAGTTCACTTGACCGTACTGACCGGCCTGACCGTTGATCGAGCCGATATTGACGATGCGCCCGAAATTGCGCTCGCGCATGCCTTCGATGACGCAACGGCACATGTTGAAGCACGAGCCGAGATTGGTCTGGATCACCGCATCCCATTGCTCGAAATTCATGCGTTGGAGCGTACCGTCGCGGGTGATCCCGGCATTGTTGACGAGAATCTCGACCGGGCCGAGATCGGCGGCGATCTGCTTCACGCCGTCCTGGCAGGCGGCGAAATTGGCGACGTCGAAGCGGTAGGCGGGAATGCCCGTCTCCTTGGTGAAGGCGGCCGCCACCGTGTCATTGCCGCCGTAGTTTGCCGCGACCTTGCAGCCGGCCGCCTTGAGCCCCTCGCTGATTGCCCGACCGATTCCTCGGGTTCCACCTGTGACGACCGCGACACGCGCCATGCTTTCCTCCCTCGAAGGCACCCTTTGCCGATCCCGATCCGACGGCCGCCTTTCGTTGAATCCTTAGGCGGCGCGCCGGAGCGGCGCAGTGATCTAGATCAATCGCGCGCAAGGCACATCGCGATGCCCATGCCGCCGCCGATGCACAAGGTCGCCAAGCCTTTCTTGGCGTTGCGGCGACCCATCTCGTGGAGCAAGGTCACGAGCACCCGCGCCCCCGATGCGCCGATCGGATGACCGAGTGCGATCGCCCCGCCATTGACATTGACCTTGGACGGATCCCAACCGAGATCCTTGTTGACGGCGCAGGCTTGCGCCGCGAATGCCTCGTTCGCCTCGATGAGGTCGAGGTCCTCGGCCTTCCAGCCCGCCTTCTTGAGCGCGAGCCGGCTTGCCGGGATGGGCCCCGATCCCATGATCGCCGGGTCGACCCCCGCCGTCGCCCAAGAGACGATTCGCGCCAAGGACCTGATGCCCCGCCTCTCGGCTTCGACCGCGGTCATGAGCACGACGGCGGCGCCGCCGTCATTGATGCCCGAGGCATTGCCCGCGGTCACTGTTCCGTTCTTGTCGAAGGCGGGACGCAACTTCGCCAATGTCTCGACGGTCGTGCCGTGCTTGGGGTACTCGTCGGTGTCGACGACGATCTCGCCCTTGCGCGTCGCGATCTTCACCGGGACGATCTCGTCCTTGAAGCGGCCCTCCTTCTGCGCGGCCTCGGCTTTCTTTTGCGAGGACGCCGCAAATTGATCCTGCTGCTCTCGCGTGATCTGCCAGCGCTGTGCCACGTTCTCGGCGGTGTTGCCCATGTGGTAGCCGTTGAAGGCGTCCCAGAGCCCGTCCTTGATCATCGTGTCGACGAACTGCGCATCGCCCATCTTGACGCCCGAACGTAGGTACATGCAATGCGGCGCCTGGCTCATACTCTCATGCCCGCCGGCGACGACGATCGCGGAATCGCCGGTGCGGATCGCCTGGTAGCCGAGCGCGACGGTGCGCAAGCCCGAGCCGCACAGCTGGTTGACCCCGTAGGCGGTGACCTCGACCGGGATGCCGGCGCCGATCGACGCCTGGCGCGCCGGGTTCTGGCCTTCGCCGGCGGCAAGGATCTGCCCCATGATGACTTCCGAGATCTCGGCGGGCTCGACATGCGCGCGGCGGATCGCCTCGGCGATGGCGGTCTGGCCGAGATAATGGGCCGGTACGCTGCTGAGGCTGCCGTTGAAGGCGCCGACCGGCGTGCGCGCTGCGCCGGCGATTACGATCTCGGTCATCCCTTGGTTCCTTTCCCTCGTCTTCACCTGCACATTAGATTGGCCGTCGCGGGAAAGTTTAAAGCCGTTTCAGTCCGAGGTCACCCATGCGTGGACGCGGCGTGTCGGCGCAGCCACCCCGCGAGCGGCGCCCAGACCTCGGCGCGGGCCTGTCCGCCGACGATCATGCCGATATGGCCGAGCCGCGGCGCGAGCCGCTCCGCCCGCGGCAACGCCGCTGCCAGCGCCGCGGCCGAGGCCGGCGGAACGATGCGATCGCGCGACGGCACGACGACGAGGGCCGGGCGCGCAAACCGTTCGGGCTCGACGGGATTGCCGGCGATGCGCCAGGCACCGCGGGCCGGCGTGTTCGCGCCATACCAGCCGCCGAGGCACTCGCGCGCCACCGGCAGCGCGAGCGGCACGCCGTCATTGAGCCAGTCTTCCAACGCGACGAACGCCTCGCCGTCGGCACCGTCAGGCTCGAGCGCGCCGAACCGGGTGAATTTGCGCAGGACAAGCAACGGGTCGAGGGCCGCGAAAAGGCTCTGCAAGAGATCGACCGGCAGCTCGCCGAGCGGACCGTAAAGCATCGCGAGAGGATCGGCGAGGCTGCCGAGAAGACGCGCGGACTCCGCATGCTCGCGATGAAAATCCCAAGGCGTTGCAAGGAGGGCGAGCGCGGCGACCTCGCGCTCTCGACGTTGCGCCAGCGCCAGCGCCAGAAGGCCGCCCATGCAATAGCCGAGCACGATGAGCGGCGTGCCGGCGAGCGCTGACGCGGCGGTGAAGGCCGCGTCAAGACGCCCGGCAACGTACTCGGTCAGGGAGAAACTTCGCTCGAGGGCACCGGGCTTTCCCCAATCGATGAGGAGGGGGCGCAGCCCGAGCGCGGCAAGATGGCGCATCAAGCTGGTTTCGGCGCCGAGATCGAGGATGTGGTAGCGATTGATCAGCGAGGGGATGACGAGCACCGGCGCGCCGCCCGCCGGGCGATAGTCGATAAGCCGCGTCGTTCCCGCCTGCCAAACGACGGGAGGCTCCTCCAATCTGCGCCGATAGGGATTGCGCCGATACCGTTCGATGCCACGCAGGAAGAGTTCCGCCTCTTCGGCAAGAGCACGGTCGACCGCGGCCGCAAATTGTTCAGGATCGGTTCCGGCGAGCTGGGCCTCGAGCTCTGCGCGCGCCTTGTCGAGGTCCGGTCTCGAGCGAGGCCAGGCGCTCCTCAACAAGGGCAAGGCGGCGCGCGAGCTGAGCCAAGCCGTCGCCGCGCTCATCATGTGCAGCGCCAGCGGCCGCGGCGCGAGGCGGCGCCGTCGCGCGCCCGGTTGGCGGCTCGGTTGCCGCTCCGCCGTCATGACCGGCCCTCGGGCCGAAGCCACCGCGCTCGGCAAAGCCGGAAGCGGTCCAATGCGCGGGGGCGAACGCCGCCGGGAACGCAGCTCCCATGCCAGCGACGAGCCGCGCCAAGCTGTCGATCAAGTCGGGGTCGGCGGCCGCCGTCGTCAGATAGTCCTGCCACAGCTCGATATACCGTTTTGCGAGTTGCGAGAGGTCCGGCGGTTGCGTCATGACCCACTATAACGGCGCCGCCGTCCGGTGGCCAGCGTGGGCCGTCAGCAGTGCGGCACGGCGCCACGAAAGCTGCTATGCTCCGCGCCTCCTCTCCGTCCGCCCGCAGCGAAAGCCTCAGGCCAATGAGCGAAAGCACCACGACCACGGCTCCGCCGACCGTCATCAAGAAGTATGCCAATCGCCGGCTCTACAATACCGCGACCAGCAGCTACGTCACCCTCGACGATCTGAGCTTGATGGTGAAGGCAGGCGGCGACTTCGTCGTCTACGACGCCAAGACGGGCGAGGACATCACGCGGTCGGTGCTGACGCAGATCATCGTCGAGGAGGAGCAAAAGGGGCAGAACCTCCTGCCCATCAGTTTCCTGCGCCAGCTTATCAGCCTCTACGGCGACAGCATGCAATGGCTGGTGCCGCGCTATCTCGAGCACGCGATGACATCCTTCGCGCACAATCAGGAGCAGATGCGCAAGAACCTCAAGGAGGCGTTCGGCGGTCTCTTCCCCTTCGGCGGCTTCGAGGAGATGAGCAAGCAGAACCTGGCGCTGTTCGAAAAGACGATGAAGATGTTCTCGCCATTCCCCCCGAATGGGGTGGCCGAGAAGGCCAAGACGGCGCCGGGCGAGGAAGGCAGCTTGCGCGATTTGACCGACCGTCTCAACGCGCTGCAGCAGCAGATCGATGCCCTGACGAAGAAGCGGAAAAGCTAGGGCTGACGCCAAGCGCGCCGCGCGGTCACGCGTCTTGCGCTATCGATCGTCTTGGCGTGAGACGAAGAGTGGCTTATGACGCCGATGACCGGCGCAGTCACCCCGTTCACAGCGAGAGTGACGCGCTGTCAGCAGGCGGCGCTCGACAAGGACCGCCGCAGGCGGGCGGGCTTGGCGGCCATCTCGTCAGGCGACCTCGTCGACCAGCTTCGCTCGATCACCGGCTTGCCGAAGTAATAACCCTGCATGAAGTCGACGCCCTGCTGTCGCAAGATGGCCATTTCTTCGGCCGTTTCGACGCATTCGGCGACCGTCTTGAGGCCGAGCCCATGCACGAGACCGAGGAGGTGCCGCAGGAAGACTTGGTTTTCCGGGTGATCGGCGAGATTGCGAACGAAGGATCCATCGATCTTCACGGTGTCGACGCCGAGCGCCTGAAGATGGCGCACCGAGGTGAAGCCGGCGCCGAAATCGTCGAGCGCGACGCGACAGCCGAGATCGCGCAAGGTTTTGACGAAGCGGCCCGAATCCTCGAAGTCGCGCAACGCCGTCGTCTCCGTGATCTCGACGACGATGCGGTTGGCGATGTGCGGTTTGCCGGTGAGCAGCGAGACGCAAGCGTGCAGCCATGGTTGGTCCGCCGCCGTCAACCCGGAAATGTTGAAGCCGAGATTGAAGCCCGGAGAGGCGGCGAGCTCTTCGACCGCGAGCTCGAGCACGAACCGGTCGATGTTGCGGATGAGGCCGAGCTGCTCGATCATCGGCACGAAGGCGCCGGCGGGCACGATCGTGCCGTCCTCCTCGCGCATGCGCAGCAGGCATTCGTAATAGTCGACCGCGCCCGAGGCGCTGTGCACGACCGGCTGAAAGGCGAACAGGAGGCGGCCCTCCTTCAGGGCGCGCTGCACCCGCTCGCCGATCGCCATGCCGGCGCGATGCTCGCCGCGCTTGGAATCGGTCAGTTGATATGCGGCAACGCAGTCGCGGCCGGCACGCTTGGCCTCGGCCAGCGCGGTCTCGGCGCGGGTCATGATGTCCTGCGCGGTCGCTGCCTGACGCGGAAAGGCAATGCTGCCCAATGACACAGTGATGTAGATGGGACCGACCGCGGTGGCGATCGGGTCCTCGCTGATCGCACCAAGAAGCCGCGCCGCCGCGCTCGCGATCATATCTTCTGCGCAACTGCGGAGCAGGATGCCGAAGCGATCGCCGCCGACTCTGCCGATCAGGTCCTTGGCGTCGAGACACGCTTCAAGACGGCGTCCGACCTCGATGATGACGCCGTCAGCCGCCTCATAGCCGAAGGCATCGTTGATCATCGTCATGTTGTCGATGCCGATCGCCAGATAGGCGCCGCTAGGGCCGCCTTCGCCGACCACCTGGTGAACCGCTTCGCGCAATTTCAGCTTGTTGAAATGTCCCGTCAGATCATCGAAATTGGCGAGCCGCTCTAGACGCAGCTCTGCGGCCTTGCGCGCGGTGATGACGCGCACGACGCCGAGCATCCGCACCGCCCGGCCGGCCCCGTCCAATTCGCATTGGCCGCGATCCTCGACCCAGCAGAAGCGGCCGTCCCCGCTGCGCAGGCGATACTCGCTTTCATAGACCGCACCGCGCCGGCTTTCGCTCAAACGATCCTGCCGTTGCGGCAGATCCTCGGGATTGATGCGGCCGGCGAATGCGCGTCCGGTCCCGATCGCGAGGCGGTCGTCGATGCCGAGTGCCGTATCGACCGAGCCATGCCAGGAAATCGCATCGCTCTGCAGGTCCCATTCATAGGCAAGATCCCCCGCTGCCGAGAGCGCGGCCTGCAATCGAACGGTAACGTTCTCGGACGGAAGCATGCGGAGATGACCTGATCGGATGGCACAATCCGGGGGAACTTGGATAGCCTCCGAAACCTATTGGTCATTCATTGACGAAGCCTTAAGCCAAATAGTTGCATTTAGCTCGCATTTGATGGATATTTGATCGATTGTTTCCCTGCCGCAGGCGCGGTCGCGCCGCCGCGGCGCCTAAGCGGAACGGAATAGTTTGGCGCTGATCGAGTCCTTATCCCCCTTGCCGGTCGCCGATGGGCGAGTGGCGCGCGTGCCGGTCAGGGCGCCGCAGCCGATACCTTTCCATGCCGATCGAGCGCCGATTTCCATCGTTTTGCCGCGCGCGCCGGGTTTTCGCGGCCTGCCGTTCCTGGCACAATATCTCGCCCAGGAGTTCACCGAAACGGCAGAACCGGCGCCACGCTGGCGCGAGCGAGAGACCGCCTATCGCGCCGCCGAGGCCGACGACCGGACCGGTTGCGTCGCGATCGAAGCCTGAGCCACAATCGGCTCGAACGTTCGAGCGGCCGCGAACAATCCTGGAACAATCCGCGTCCGTCCAGAATTTGCCGCGTCAAGATTTCGGGGAATGCGCCGTCAGGAAAGGCAGGACCGCGTGATTGAAGTCGCGCGCCGCCACCTGGTTGAAACAATGACCGCCGCGCGGAAACATCTTGACCTCGGCGCCGGGAATGAGGCGGGCAAGCTCCTCGGAGAAATAAGGCGGCGTCACGATGTCATCCTCGCAACCGACGACCAGTGTCGGCGTGCGGATCCGCTTGAGTTCCGCGGTGCGATCGAAGGCGAGGATGGCATCGATACGGCTGGCGACGATCTCGGGCGCTGAAAAGGTGGCGAGATTCTGCGCCTCGGCCTGACGCAAAGGCTCATTATGCTTGGCGATCCACCAGCTCGGATAGAGAAAGAGCGTTGCGCTTTGCAGATAAGCCGCAGCGCCGAGACGCAGCAAGATATCCTTGCGCAACGCGAACAGCCGGCGAAAATAGGCGTCCGCCTTGGTCCAGCTTGCGGCGACGACGATGCTCGCGAGGCGCTTGGGATGCTCGATCGCCAAGATCTGCGCGACGGCGCCGCCCGTCGAGTGGCCGACGATGTGTGCCTTTTCGAGACCGAGGCTATCCATCAAGGCGACGACATCGCTCGCCAGCAGATCGACGGTGTAGGATACGCGGCTGTGATCGCTCTGCCCGATGCCGCGGTGGTCGTGCGCGATCACCTCGAAGTGCTTGGCGAAAACCGGGATTTGGTCACGCCAATAGGCCGCGTACCCACCCAACCCCGAGATGAATATGACGGGGAACCCAGCCCCATGCCGCTCGTAGTAGAGTTGACAATCGCCAATCGCAATGCGCGGCATGCTGTGCGGTTCCGCTGGTAACCTTAAGGTGGTGCTCGTTAGCAGAGGTCCCGTCGCTCTGTCAAACGCGGCGCCATGAAGGCTGGCATGCAGGGCGCGCGCAGCGGCATCCTTGGAACTTCCGCCGGCTTGCGGCGTTTGCCGTGCCACTGCCGGCAACGACCGCCGTCGATGCGCTCGATCGGTCCTGGCGGCCAATCTTTCGCAAGTGAGGCGGCCGAAGAGCCGAGCAATCGTCCGGCTTCAATCAAACATCGGACCGGAAGTCCGTGAGTATCCTGTGACTTGTTCGAGCTCGATTGCTCCTGACGTTCCTTCGAGCTTTTGGATGATCTAAGACTGTCGCTACCATCTTCGGGAAGCATGCAAACCCGCCGAGCGGAGCGCGAGGGAGTACAGCGACGCGCGTGGCTCAAGGCCACCACGTGCACTCGGCTCCGCCCGGCAGTCAACCAAGCGAGCGCACCAATGAAGCGAACGACCAGCCGTACACAGGATATCGACCGCCACGTCGGCGCTCGTATCCGCGAACGCCGCATCATGCTGGGGCTCACCCAGCAACAGCTTGCCGACCTCATCGGCGTCACCTATCAGCAAGCGCACAAATACGAGCGCGGCATCAATCGCGTGTCGGCCGGAAGGCTGTACGAAATCACCCGCGTGCTGAGTGTCCCCGTCAGCTATTTCTTCGAGGGGCTCGACGGCGAGAGCGGCCGGGCCGTGAGCTCGCGTGAGCGGATGTGCCTGGAACTCGCGCGCAACTTCTCGCAGATCTCCAACGAAAAGCATCAGGAGGCGTTGAGCCAACTGGCGCGCGCTCTAGCGACGCAGCATTGAGGCTCGGCTAGAACCGCGACGGCGGCGTGTGAGGCTTGCTTGCAGACTGGGCTGAGGGCCATGTAGGATCGCCCTCCCGAAAAAGCCTGGCGCCGATGTTCCTCCCGCCTCGATCGTGTAATTGCGCGCCGAAGCGGCCGCGGTGTCGCGCCGCCGTAGCCGTTGATCCGGCAGCGCACGGTGCGGCCCCGTGCTGAGCCTCATCGTCGGGGCGATCGCTTTCGATCTCGTCGCCGCACTGTGCGGCCTCTTCGCCACAATGCTCGCCGGGAGGTTCGTCTACGTCGCGACAGCCCTCGCGGCCGGGTGTGGCGCCGCGTCCGCATTCAGCTTTCTGCTCGGCGGTGGGGGAATGCCGCTCGAGGCAATGCTGTCGATCGGCCTCCCCTGGTTGCCGATGCATTTGCGCCTCGACGCGCTGAGCGCCGTCTTCCTGCTGATGGTCAACCTGGTTGCGGCGCTCGTCGGGGTCTTTGCCATTGGCTACGGCGCGCACGATGCCGAACCACGGCGGGTCCTGCCCCTCTACCCGCTCTTCCTTGCCGCGATGAACCTCGTAATGCTGGCGGCCGATGCCTATTCGTTCCTCGTCAGCTGGGAGCTCATGTCTTTAAGCTCCTGGCTCCTCGTCCTTGCGAACCATCGCCAGGAGGGGACGGCGCGTGCGGCCTATGTCTATCTCGTGATGGCGGCGTTCGGCACAGCGGCGCTGCTGCTCGCCTTCGGCATACTCGGCGGCATTGCCGGCGACTACAGCTTCGCCGCCATGCGCCATGTCGTGCCGGCTGCGCTGCCGGCGGGACTTGTTCTTGTGCTTACGCTGCTCGGCGCCGGCTCGAAGGCCGGTATCGTGCCGCTCCACGCCTGGCTCCCGCTCGCGCATCCGGCAGCGCCGAGCCACGTCTCGGCATTGATGAGCGGCGTCATGACGAAGGTCGCCCTCTATGCGTTGACGCGCATTCTTTTCGATCTTCTCGGCGGCGCCTTCTGGTGGTGGGGCGGCATCCTTCTGCTGCTCGGCTCGGCAAGCGCTCTCCTCGGCGTGCTCTATGCCGTGATGCAGCGCGATCTGAAGACGCTGCTCGCCTACAGCACGGTCGAGAATGTCGGCATCATCGTCATCGCCCTCGGCCTCGCCCTCGCCTTCAAGGCGAACGGCTTGCAGACGCTGGCCGGAATCGCCCTCATCGCCGCGCTCTTCCATGCCTTCAACCATGCACTCTTCAAGAGCCTTCTCTTCATCGGCGCGGGTTCGGTGCTGGTTGCTACGGGTGAGCGCGACATCGAGCATCTTGGCGGCCTCAATCACCGGCTGCCCAAGACCGCGTTCTGTTTCCTGGTCGGTGCCGCCGCCATCTCCGCCATACCGCCGCTCAACGGCTTCGCTTCGGAATGGCTGATCTTCCAAGCCATCCTCAACGGCTCCGCGCTGCCGCAATGGCTGCTCAAATTCGCGGTTCCGGTGGCCGGGCTCGTCCTCGCGCTCGCGGCGGCGCTCGCCGCCGTGTGCTTCGTGCGGGCATACGGCATCGCCTTCCTCGGCCGGCCGCGCAGCGCCGCCGCAGCCGAGGCGCGCGAGGCGCCGGGGCCGATGCCGGCCGCAATGATCGCCCTCGCCGCGCTCTGCGGCCTGTGCGGCATCTTTCCCGGCGCCGTCATCGCTCTCTTCAAGCCCGTCGCGGTGCAGCTCCTCGGCCCCGGTTCCCTGCCATTCATGGAATCGGACGCGCTCTGGCTGGTCCCTCTGAGCGCCGCGCGAGGTTCGTATGGCGCGCTCATCGTGTTTCTTGCGATCACGGCGCTTGTCATTCTCCTCGTCTGGGTCATCCATCGCTTCGCCTCGGATCGGTTGCGCCGCGCGCCGGCCTGGGATTGCGGCTTTCCGAGCAACCTGCCGCAGACGCAATACACCGCCTCGAGCTTCGCCCAGCCGATCCGCCGCGTCTTCGGGACAAGCGTATTTCGCGCACGTGAAACCGTCGACATGCCGGCCCCCGGCGAGACTCGAGCAGCGGGCTTCACGGTGACGCTGCACGATTTCGTCTGGGAGTGGTTCTACGAGCCGGTCGCGGGCCTCGTCGGTTGGGTGACGGAGCGCATCAACATTCTGCAGTTCCTCACCATCCGCCGCTACCTGAGCCTCACCTTCGCGGCCCTCATCGTGCTGCTCTCGATCGTTGCGCTCTCGCAATGACGGCGCTCTTCGCCCAGCTCCTGCACATGGTCCTCGTCATCGCCCTGGCGCCGGGGTTGACCGGCCTCGTCCGCAAGACCAAGGCGCGCCTTCTCGGGCGGCGCGGCCCTGCCCTCACCCAGCCTTATCGCGACCTGCTCCGGCTCCTGCGCAAGGAGGTGGTGCTGGCCGAGAACGCCTCCTGGCTCTTCCGCACGACGCCCTATTGCGTCTTCGCGGCGATCTGGCTCGCCGCCTCGCTGGTGCCGAGCTTCACAACCGGGCTTCTCTTGAGCCCGACGGCCGACCTCATCGCGCTCATCGCCCTACTCGGCGGCGCACGTTTCTTCCTGGCGCTCGCCGGCATGGATGTCGGCACCGCCTTCGGCGGCATCGGCTCCTCGCGCGAGATGATGATCGCCTCGCTCGCCGAGCCAGCGATGCTCATGGTGACGTTCACGGTCTCGTTGTTGATCGGCTCGACCTCGCTCGTCTCGATCTCGGCATTCATCCTCGCGCATGACGTTGGCCTGCGCGTCTCGCTCGGCATGGCGCTTGTCGCTCTTGTCATGGTCGGCATCGCCGAGACCGGGCGCGTGCCGATCGACAATCCGGCGACCCATCTCGAGCTGACGATGGTACATGAGGCGATGGTGCTCGAATATTCCGGACGCCACCTCGCCCTCATCGAAGCCGCCGCGATGCTGAAGCTGCTCCTCTATTTTTCCCTCATCGCCTGCATCTTCGCGCCCTGGGGCATGGATGTCGGCGGCGAGATCGTTGCTTTTCCGCGCGGCATTGCCACCTATGTCGCAAAGCTCGCCATCGGCGGCGTTCTGCTCGGCGTCTTCGAGACAAGCATCGCCAAGATGCGGGTCTTCCGCGTCGGCGAGTTCCTCGGCGGCGCGCTCCTTCTCGGCCTTCTCGCCGTCTTCCTGCTCTACGTCTCGCAAGGCCTTTAGCGATGCTGACCCTTGCCTACGACACGACGCACCTGCTCGACGGCGGCGTCCTCCTGCTAAGCTTCGCCCTCCTATATCAGCGGCGCCTTCTCGCGGTCTTCAATGCCTTCACGCTGCAGGCTCTCCTCATCGCCGTGGCGGCGGCCTGGCAGGCGCATGTGCAGGACGCGACGCATCTCTACGCGACCGCCGGCATCGCGCTGATCTTCAAGGCGATCGTCATCCCGTTCGCGTTGCGGCGCATCGTCACGTCTCTCGGCATCCACCACACGATCGAGACGGTGATCGGCGTCGGGGCGACGATGATGGCTGGCGTCGGACTCGTCGCCTTGTCGATCCTCCTCGTCCTGCCCGTCACCTTCGCCTCCGGAGCGCTCACCCGCGAAAGCCTGGCGATGGCGCTCTCGGTGGTGCTGATCGGTCTTCTCATGATGATCTCGCGGCGCAATGCGGTGACGCAGGTCGTCGGATTCATGTCGCTCGAGAATGGGCTCATCCTCGCCGCCGTCAGCGTCAAAGGCATGCCGCTCGTCGTCGAGATGAGCATCGCTTTCGAGGTGATGGTCGCCTTCATCATCTTCGGCGTCTTCTTCTTCCATATCCGCGAACGGTTCGACACGCTCGATCTGCAATATATCGAGACGTTCCGCGGCGAGCAGCGATAGGCGCGACCGGATGGCATTCACCTTCGATCCGGTTCAGGCGATCCTCGGCGTGCCGCTCGTCACCGCGGTGCTGCTCGTGTTCATCCCATGGCATCGCGCCGCGGCACGCATCAACGTCGCGGGCTCGTTCCTGACCTTTCTCGCCGGGCTTTCGCTGTTTCGCTACGAGGTGACGCCCGGCGACCTCGTCTTCATCGACGATTTCAACATCTATCTCGTGGTGCTGACGACCTTCGTCGCCTTCACGACGAGCCTTTTCAGCGCGAGCTACATCGACCACGAGGTCGCGTCCGGCCGGCTGACGCCGGCCCGGCTGCGCTCCTATCACGCGATGTACCAAGCCTTCATCCTGACGATGCTGCTGGCGCTCGTCGCCAACAATCTCGGGGTGATGTGGGTCGCGGTCGAAGGCGCGACCCTGACGACCGCGCTCATGGTCA
Source organism: Allostellaceae bacterium (assembly GCA_041488295.1). Taxonomy (GTDB): domain Bacteria; phylum Pseudomonadota; class Alphaproteobacteria; order ATCC43930; family CGMCC-115725; genus URHD0088. Next base: position 5,438 of record JBGPOZ010000014.1, on the reverse strand, counting down.
GCCTCTACCGCACGCATCAGGCGATCGAGGCGGCGTGGAAGTATTTCATCCTGTGCGGCGTCGGCATCGCGCTCGCGCTCTTCGGCACGATCCTCATCTATCTGGCGGCGCAGCCGGAGATGGGGCCGGGAATGGCGGCGATGGCGTGGCTGTCGCTCATCGGTCACGTCGCGAATTTCGATCCGCACATCCTCAATCTGGCGTTCGTCTTTCTCCTCGTCGGCTACGGCACCAAGGTCGGTCTGGCGCCGCTCCATGCCTGGCTGCCCGATGCCCATGCCGAGGGTCCGACGCCGATCTCGGCGGTGCTCTCCGGCCTTCTCCTCAACGTCGCGCTCTACGCCGTCTTGCGCTTCAAGATGCTGCTCGCGACCAATGCCGGCGCCATCGCGCCCGGACCGCTGATGATCGTGATGGGGCTCTCATCGCTGCTGCTGGCATCGGCGATGCTCTACCGCCGGCGCGATATCAAGCGGTTTTTCGCCTATTCCTCGATCGAGCATATGGGGATCATCACCTTCGCCTTCGGCATGGGCGGGCCGCTCGCCAATTTCGCCGGCCTGCTGCACATGACGATGCACAGCCTGACGAAATCGGCGATCTTCTTCGCCGTGGGGCATGTCGCGCAAGTCAAGGGCTCGCAGAAGATCGCCGAGATCCGCGGCCTCACCTCGAGCCATCCGCTGCTCGGCTGGGGGCTGGTGCTGGGCGTCATCGCGATCGCCGGTCTGCCGCCGCTTGGCATCTTCACCTCGGAGTTCCTCGTCGTCACCTCGACGATGGCGCGACAGCCCTTTCTCGCCGTGCCGCTCGTCCTCGGCCTCCTCCTCGGCTTCGGTGCGCTCATTCTGCGTCTTCAGGGCTTGGCCTTCGGCAAGGCGGAAGGAAGCGACGCGCCGGTCGAAGCTTCGCTCGCGCCGCTCTACGCCCATCTCGGTCTCGTCCTCGTCGCCGGGCTTTATCTGCCGGCAGCGCTCGTTGCCTGGTTCCAGCATGTGGCGCAACTCCTCGGCTAGGCGATGAGCGAGCAAGCGATCTCCTCCCTCCACACCTTCCTCGCGGCTCCCCCCGGAAATGGCGCGGACGGCCGGCTCGTCGAGGGGCATCGCCCGTGGCCCCGCTTCATGCTCGATGCGGCCGGCTGGGGGGCGCTGACCGAGCGCCTCGCCGCTGCCGATTGGTCATTGCTCGGGATCTGGGGAGAGCGCGATTGCGTGCACATGGCGCTGCACGACGAGGGCGCCGCCGAGATCGCGGTCGCGACGCTGCCCTGTCCCGCGGGACGTTTTCCGGCGATCGGCGACGTCCGGCCCGGCGCGATACGCCTCGAGCGCGCGATCTTCGACCTCTTCGGCCATTTGCCGATCGGTTCGGTCGACGGCCGGCCGTGGCTCGACCATGGCAATTGGACGGTCGTTCACCCCCTCTCGGCGCAGCCTGGCGTGCGGCCGGCGACGCCCGGCGCATATGGCGGGAGCGCGTACCGCTTCCTCGCCGCCACGAGCGACGAGCTGCACCAGATCGCCGTCGGCCCGGTGCATGCCGGGATCATCGAGCCCGGCCATTTTCGCTTCCATGCCAATGGCGAGACGGTGGCCCGTCTCGAGGCGCGCTTCGGCTATGTCCACAAGGGCACCGAAGCGCTGATGGCCGGTCGCTCGGTCGGCGATGCCGCGCGGCTCGCCGCGCGCATCTCGGGCGACAGCACGGTCGCGCACTCTCTCGCCTTCGCGCATGCGGTCGAGGCGGCACTCGGCATCGCCGCGCCGCGCCGCGCCGAGTTCCTGCGTGCCGTCATGGCCGAGCTCGAGCGTCTGGCGAACCATTTCGGCGACATCGGCGCCATTTGCAACGATGCGTCGTTCTCGTTCATGCACGCGCATTGCAGCGTCTTGCGCGAACGCGTGCTGCGCGCGGCGCAGGATTGCTTCGGCCACCGCCTGATGATGGACCGCGTGGTGCCGGGCGGCGTCGCCAACGATCTCTCCGGCGACGGCATCGCCGCCTTGCGCAAGCTTGGCAGCGAGCTGGAGCGGCGCTTCTCGGAGCTGGTCCGCATCTATCGCGGTCGGCCCTCGCTGCTCGACCGGACCGTCGGGACCGGCATCGTGACGCCCGAGCTCGCGCGCCGCTTTGCTGCCGGCGGATTCATCGGGCGGGCCAGCGGTCGCGGCCTCGATGCCCGCCGCAACCCGGGTTATCTGCCCTATGACGAGCTCGAATTCGTCGTCCCTGTCCTTCTCGAAGGCGACGTCCACAGCCGTGTTCTCATCCGCATCGACGAGGTGCGCGCGAGCCTCGACCTCCTGAACCAGCTCCTCGACGAATTGCCGGCGGGCGAAACGACGACGACGCTGCCCGCGGCGGCGGGCGAAGGCATGGCGATCGTCGAGAGCTTCCGCGGCGACATCATGAATTGGGTCCGTCTCGCCCCGGACGGCACGGTCGCGCGTTGCTTTCCGCGCGATCCCTCATGGTTCCAATGGCCGCTCATCGAGGCGGCAATCGAAGGCAACATCGTCGCCGACTTCCCGCTCTGCAACAAATCCTTCAACTGCTCCTATTCGGGGCACGACCTCTAGGGATTCTCAATGCCGTCATGTGGAAACGTCTTGGCCTGACACTGATCTCGAAGCCCCTGCCGGAGGCCGCTCTGCCGCCCGAAGACGCGCAGCTCGTCGAGCTCGGCGCGCAGCTCAAGGAGCGGGTGCGGGCGCGACTCGGCCGCAGCCTCTCGATCCGTCAGGTCGATGCCGGCTCGTGCAATGGCTGCGAGCTCGAGATCCACGCGCTCGCCAACCCCTATTACGATTTGGAGCGCTTCGGCCTGCGCTTCGTTGCATCGCCCCGCCATGCCGATGTGCTGCTCGTCACCGGCCCGGTCACGCGCAACATGCGCGAGGCGCTGGAGCGCACCTATGCGGCGACCCCTGGCCCGAAATGGGTCGTCGCCTGCGGCGATTGCGCCCGCGACGGCGGCATTTTCGCCGGAAGCTACGCGATCGTCGGCGGCGTCGCCGCGGTGGTCCCGGTCGATCTCCACATCCGCGGCTGCCCGCCGAGCCCGATGCAGCTCCTCGGCGGCCTGTTGGCTCTCCTCGATACGGCGGGTGCCGGCACCGCGCCAAACCTCTGATCGATCTGGCGCGATAACACAACCTCCTCACAGGCGATGTCGCGGCGCGCCCGGTACTTTGCCGACCCTATATGGCTGGCTGGGGATAACATGGGCTGGTTGCTCGTCTATTTCGTTACGGTGGCGGTGCCTCTGCCGACGGCGCAGCCTGCCGCATACAGTGTCGAGGCGCGGGTCATGGAGTTCGCGTTCACGACGCAGCAAGACTGCCTCTCCGCGCTTCACCTCCTGCAACAGTCGCGGTCCGAGCCGAATGCGGGATGTTGGCGGCCCAAGGATTGGAAGCGCCAGAAAAGGCTCAACCACTACGCATCGGTTGGCCCCGGAGAGTATCCGGTTGTCACGCCTTAGGCCGAACCTGCCCATCCTTGCTGCACCACGGTGTCCGGCTTAGATGTCCGGCACGCGATCACGTGGGTTGCACGTCGCGTGGAGCAAGGCGACGGGCATGCGCCGAAGCGATCAAGTCGTGCTCTGGATGGCTGCCTACCTGCTCGTTGCAGCACTCGCATTCCTCGGAATCGTCGTCTCGGAAACGGTCCAGCTTGGGCGTGAGAGCCTGGGAGCCGTCCTCGACACGACACCCTTCATCCTTTACCGCGCATTGCTCTGGCCGGTTCATCTTCTGAACTACATCTTCGATCATTTGTAGGAACTGCACGACCTTCGGGGAAGGCCGCGTCGCCCGCACTTGTGTATCGGCTGTGAAAACCGGGGATATTTCTGAATTGAACGGCACTAGAGCTACTTGAGGAGTCAATGCGTTCTGGATAAGCCAGTGACTTTATTTTGGAAATCACAAATCATTTGAGCTATTTATTCAAGTCTGTACAGTGACCACTCAATGTTCCCGCAAGTCTGATTTATCGAAGGGGCGGTCATGCAAGTCGAATTGCAACAAATTCTTGTGCCATGTAGTCACTGTGGGACGTGGGACGTGGTTGCAGCCGAAGTTATTCGGCACGATCGCTTTATTTGCGAAACCTGCGGCAATTCCGGATCGCACCGAGAACAGTCGAAGGTCCCGGCAGAAGCACGCTTCGATCGCTTGCACAAGGCGCCACCGATCAGCCTCGACACTTAGCCGTTGCGCTTACCCCTGCCCCGTCTTCTCCCGCAACAGCTTGAGCAGCGCCTCGATCTGGCCGCCGCCACGCTGGATGACGGAGGCGAACTCCTCACGCTCGGTGACCGCCATGCTGGCGCCCTCGACGATGACATCGGTGATTTTGAAGCCGTGATCGGTCTTGGCGACGCGCCAGTCGACCTTGACCGGCGGCGCGTTATTCGGCTGGGTGATCTGGCTCGAGACGAGCGATGAGGCTTCGCCCTCGGGGCGGTTTCCCAGCACCTTGAATTGCTGATTGCTGTATTGGTTGAAGCGCACCGTGTAGGCGTGCACGACATAGGTCTCGAACAGCTTGGTGAATTCCTGGCGCTGCGGATCAGTCGCCGTGCGCCAATGTGGACCAAGCACGAAGCGTGCCAGCGCCGGCACGTCGAAGCCCTCATCGAACAGCGCGCGGAACTGCGCCTCGCGTTGCTGCTCGGCGGATTGCGAGGTCAAGACGTCGATCGCCCGCTTGCCGAGATCGCCGACGAAACTCGTCGCGTCATCGGCGGCGCGCGCGGCACCGAGCGAGAACATGACGATCGCGGCGAACGGAAGGATGCGCATTGCAGAGCGTGGCCTCATGAGATTTCTCCGGGTGCAGGACGCTTCATTAGCGATAGGAGGCGGCCGCCCTATCCATCCCCTTGCTCTTCGCCCATCTTAGACCGAGCGCGCCGCATCGTGCGTTATATCAACGCATCAGCTTGAACATCGGTTCAAATTTGTGGCTTCCTGGTTGATCGAGAGCGATTCGTCGTCGCCGCCGATGGGCATGTCGAGCGAAGTTTCGGCAGTGCGAGCGACAGCGGTTGTCCGCGCTCGTCCCCCGCCCATATCCTCGTTTCCTGCCACGTCGCCACCCTAAGGACTGTCCGATGCCGAGAGACCGGGATGCGATCCGCCGTCGTTGCACGCGCCTCCTCGCGCTCAACCCGCCGCCACCGGCCGAGGCCTTGGCGGCGCTCGCCGCTTACGCCGGCGATGTCGACGCCGACTACTATGCCGAGGGCGCGCTCGCGGAGCGGCTCGAGGCACGCGTGGCGGGGCTCCTCGGCAAAGCAGCGGCGCTCTTCGTTCCGACGGGGACGATGGCGCAGCTCATCGCGCTCAAGGTGCTGACCGAGCGGACCGGCTGCCGGCGCGTTGCGATGCATCCGCGCTCGCATTTCGAGGAGCACGAGCAGCGGG
>JBGPOZ010000013.1:0-40374 GCA_041488295.1 Allostellaceae bacterium | reverse complement strand
GGTGATGGAGCTCGTCCTCCACGAGACGCACCGCCGGTGCCTTCTCATCAACGTGCCGTGGGGCCTGGCGCGGCTCCAGGCCGCCTTTCTCGAATGGCTGCCGGTGCCGCCGCTGACGCGCGACCAGGTGAGCCTCCTGCAGCGCGACAATGTCGTGGCGCCGGGCGCCCTCACCCTCGCCGATCTCGGCATCACCCCGACGAATGTCGAGGCGATCCTGCCGACCTATATGGACCGTTATCGCCGTGGCGGCTGGTTCGGCAGCCATCGGATGGTGGTATAGGAGCTCCGGCCGAGATCACGCGACGATCGTTGCCCGCCAGCAGGGAAGACCGGGTGCCGGCGGGTCATGGCGGATCGGAACGCAATTCGGGAGCGCCTCCTCGCGCTCGATTCGGGCGTGTTCCTGGATCGCCCAATAGACGCCGCCATGGGCGACGATCAGCACGGGACCGCCATGCGCGAGGGCGGCGTTGATGCCGCGCAAGGCGCGCGCGATGAAACCCGGATAAGTCTCGGCGCCTTGCGGCGTCGTCCCGCGGCGCCAATCCGCCACCCATTCGCGCATCGAGGTCCCCTCCGCCGCGCCAAATCCGACCTCTTTCAGCTCATCGATGACGACGATGGGGCGGCCCAGATCTTCGTTGACGATCAATGCGGTGTCGTGTGCGCGCCGGAGCGGGCTGACGCAGATCGTGGCGACCTCGCATCGCTGCAGAAGCGCCTTCGCCGCATGGGCTTGCGCCAGCCCGCGCTCGTTCAAGGGCACATCCGTCTGACCCTGGGCGCGATGATCCCGGTTCCAATCGGTCTCGCCATGACGAAGGTAAAAGAACGGGCGCGGCTTCAGCATCCATCGTGAATAGCGCGCCGCTCCAATCGGTTGCAAGCATCTCCAATCGTCTCAATATGGAACTATATTTTCCATTGATGGTGCAGTGCCGGACCGAATGGCGTGGCTGGAAGACCACAGCCTGACATATAAGTCATGAATCTTGTCCTATCGGTTGAATTTTGCTCGCGCGCCTGTCAAACTTGAACTAATAATTCCGTGTCGGGCATGGCTGACCGCGAGGCCGCCGCGCGAGGGGATATGGCGCAGAAATTGTTGCAGTTCGTGGCGGTCGAGAAGGCGATGCCGGAGAAGCGCCCGGCCGGCGCCCGGCGCGAGGATTTCGCCGAGATCTACGGCGAGTTCGAGACCGAGGCTGCGGCCGCGCAGGCGGGCCGCTGCTCGCAATGCGGCATCCCCTTCTGCCAGATCCATTGCCCGCTGCAGAACAACATCCCCGATTGGCTGAAGCTGACCGCCGAGGGGCGCCTCGAAGAGGCCTACGAGGTCTCGTCCGCGACCAACAACTTCCCGGAGATCTGCGGGCGCATCTGCCCTCAGGATCGGCTCTGCGAGGGCAATTGCGTCATCGAGAAGGGCTTCCAATCGGTCTCGATCGGCTCGGTCGAGAAGTTCATCACCGAGACCGCCTTCGCCGAAGGCTGGGTGAAGCCGCCCAAGCCCATCCGCGAGCGCGCGCAGTCCGTCGGCATCATCGGCGCGGGCCCCGCCGGCCTCGCCGCCGCCGAGCAGCTTCGCCGCAAGGGCTACCAGGTGGTGGTCTATGACCGCCATGACCGTGTCGGCGGGCTTCTCGTCTACGGCATTCCCAATTTCAAGCTGGAAAAGCATGTCGTCGCGCGGCGCCACGCGCTTCTCGCCGCAGGCGGCATCGTCTTCAAAAGCGATTTCGCGGTCGGGCGCGATGCGAGCCTCGAAGAATTGCGCGCGCGGCACGACGCCGTGCTGGTCGCGACCGGCGTCTATCGGCCGCGCGACATCGCCTGCCCGGGAAGCGGCCTCAAGAACATCGTGCCGGCGCTCGACTATCTCATCGCCTCCAACCGCAAGGGCCTTGGCGACGCGGTGCCGGAGTTCGACGATGGCAGTCTCGATGCCGCAGGCAGGCATGTCGTCGTCATCGGCGGCGGCGACACGGCGATGGATTGCGTGCGGACGGCGGTGCGCCAGGGCGCCTTGTCGGTGCGCTGCCTCTACCGGCGCGACCGCGAGAACATGCCGGGCTCGCTGCGCGAGGTACGCCACGCCGAGGAGGAAGGCGTCGAGTTCGTCTGGCTTGCCGCGCCCGAGGCCTTCCTCGGCAGGCGCAAGGTGACGCATCTGCGCGCCCACCGCATGCATCTCGCCATGCCCGACGCCACCGGCCGCCAGGTGCCGGAGCCGATCGAGGACAGCCATTTCAAGCTCGAAGCGGACCTCGTGATCAAGGCCTTGGGCTTCGATCCCGAGGATGTGCCCGGTCTCTTCGGCGCGGCTGAGTTGAAGGTGACACGTTGGGGCACCATCGCGGTCGATCACCGCACCATGATGACTTCGCTCGACGGTGTCTTCGCCGCCGGCGACATCGTGCGCGGCGCCTCGCTCGTCGTCTGGGCGGTGCGCGACGGCAGAGACGTCGCGGCGCAGATGCACCGCTATCTCGAGGCGAAGGCCGCCGGCGAGAGCGAGCGGGCGGAGGCGGCGGAGTGATTGGGTCGATGTATCGAATTGTGGGCAGCTTGCTCCCAAACACCCCCACCCCGACCCTCCTTCGTCGAGGGGGAGGGTCGGGGTGGGGGCTGCCAACAGCTCGATGATGGAATCGAGGAGGGCGCGATGAGCTTTGCCGATGAATTCCGCGCCAATGCGGCGCACCTTGCCGCAAACGGACTCTACGATCCCGCCGAGGAGCACGATGCGTGCGGCGTCGGTTTCGTCGCCGCGATCGACGGCAAGCCGCGCCGCGAGGTCGTGGTCGCGGCGATCAACGCGTTGAAATCGGTGTGGCACCGCGGCGCGGTCGACGCCGACGGCAAGACCGGCGACGGCGCCGGCATCCATGTGCAGATCCCGCAGGATTTCTTCCGCGAGCACATCCAGCGCACCGGGCATCAGCCGCGCGCGGCGCAGCTCGCGATCGGCATGATCTTCCTGCCGCGCACGGATCTCGAGGGGCAGGAGCGCTGCCGCACCATCGTCGAGGCGGAGATCCTGTCCTTCGGCTATCGGATCTATGGTTGGCGCCAGGTGCCGGTCAACATCGACGTCATCGGCGAGAAGGCGAACGCGACGCGCCCCGAGATCGAGCAGATCATGATCGCCGACACGCGCGGCACCGATGCCGAAATGTTCGAGCGCGATCTCTACATCCTGCGCCGCCGCATCGAGAAGCGGGCGATCGCCGATCAGGTGAAGGATTTCTACATCTGCTCGCTATCCTGCCGCTCGCTCATCTACAAGGGCATGTTCCTTGCCGAGCAGCTCACATCCTTCTATCCCGATCTCCTGGACGAGCGCTTCGTCTCGAGCTTTGCGATCTATCATCAGCGTTACTCGACCAACACTTTCCCGACCTGGCCGCTGGCGCAACCCTTCCGCATCCTCGCCCATAACGGCGAGATCAACACCCTGCGCGGCAACATCAATTGGATGAAGAGCCACGAGACGCGCATGGCGTCCGAGGTCTTCGGCGAGCACATCGAGGACGTGAAGCCGGTCATCCAGGTCGGCGGCTCCGATTCGGCATCGCTCGACGCCGTCTTCGAGGTGCTTGTCCGCGCCGGCCGCGCGCTGCCGATGGTGAAGTCGATGATGGTGCCGGAGGCCGCCGGCAACACCAAGACGATGCCGCAGGCACATCGCGACATGTACTCCTACCTCAATTCGGTGATGGAGCCGTGGGACGGCCCGGCCGCGCTCGCCATGACCGACGGACGCTGGGTGCTGGGCGGCATGGACCGCAACGGCCTCCGCCCGATGCGCTATGCGATCACGCGCGGCGGCCTCATCGTCACCGGCTCGGAGACCGGGATGGTCCGGCTCGATGAAGCCGAGATCATCGAGAAGGGCCGCGTCGGGCCCGGCCAGATGATCGCTGTCGACCTTGCCTCTGGGAAGCTCTACCGCGATCGCGCGATCAAGGACATGCTGGCGGCGACGCGGCCCTTTTCCAAGTGGGTCGGCCGGATCACCCGGATCGACACCTTGATCCGCGGCAGCAACGAGACGGTCGAGTTCGACCGCGACGCGTTGCGGCGGCGCCAGCTTGCCTTCGGTTGGAGCCTCGAGGAGCTGGAGCTCATCCTCCATCCGATGGTCGAGGATGCGAAGGAGGCGGTGGGGTCGATGGGCGACGACACGCCGCTCGCCGTCCTCTCCGACCAGTATCGCGGGCTCCACCACTTCTTCCGGCAGAATTTCAGCCAAGTGACGAACCCGCCGATCGACAGCCTGCGCGAGAAGCGGGTCATGACCTTGCGCACCCGGCTCGGCAATCTCGGCAACATCCTCGATGAGGATGACAGCCAGTGCAATCTGCTCCAACTCGATTCGCCGGTGCTGTCCAACGCCGAATTCGCGGCGATGCGCGCCTATATGGGCGACACCGCCGTCGAGATCGACGCCACCTTCGATCCGGTAGCGGACGATCCGGTAGCGGGCGAGACGGCGCTGCGCGACGGCATCCGCCGCATCCAGCGCGAAGCCGAGGATGCGGTGCGCGGCGGCTGCACCCACGTCATCCTGTCCGACAAGGCGCTGACGGCGACGCGTGCGCCGATTCCGATGATCCTCGCGACCGGCGGCGTCCACTCCCACCTCGTGCGCCAGCAGCTCCGCACCTTCACCTCGCTCAATGTCCGCTCGGGCGAGTGTCTCGACGTCCATTACTTCGCCGTGCTGATCGGCGTCGGCGCGACCACCGTCAATGCGTATTTGGCGCAAGAGACGATCGCCGACCGCCACCGCCGCGGCCTCTTGCCCGGCATGAGCTTCGCCGAGTGCGTCGCGCGCTACAAGAAGGCGGCCGATGAGGGCCTTCTCAAGATCATGTCGAAGATGGGGATCGCGGTCGTTTCATCCTATCGCGGCGCCTACAATTTCGAAGCGGTGGGCCTGTCGCGCACGCTCGTCGCCGAATTCTTTCCGGGGATGAATTCGCGCATTTCCGGCATCGGCCTCTCCGGCATCCAGAAGAAGGTCCTTGAGAACCACGTGCGCGCCTTCGACGAGGAGCTGGCGGCGCTGCCTGTCGGCGGCTTTTATCGCTTTCGGCGCGGCGGTGAAATGCATGGCTTCGAGGGAACCCTCGTCCACACGCTGCAAACCGCCGTCGCCAGCGACAGCTACGCGACATACAAGCGCTATTCCGATGGCATACGAAAGATGCCGCCACTCAATCTGCGCGACCTCCTCGATTTTCGCTCGAAGAACGCGGCGATCTCGCCCGACGAGGTGGAAAGCATCACCGAGATCAGGAAGCGCCTCGTATCGCCTGGTATTTCCTTGGGCGCGCTCGGCCCGGAGGCGCACGAGACCTTGTCGATCGCGATGAACCGGATCGGCGCCAAATCGGATTCGGGCGAGGGCGGAGAGGATCGCGCGCGCTACCAGCCGCGACGCAACGGCGACAACGCCTCCTCGGCGATCAAGCAGGTGGCGTCCGGCCGCTTCGGCGTCACCGCCGAATACCTCAACAATTGCCGCGAGCTCGAAATCAAGATCGCGCAAGGCGCCAAGCCCGGTGAGGGCGGCCAGCTCCCGGGCACCAAGGTCAACGGCTTGATCGCCAAGCTGCGGCACTCGACGCCGGGCGTCACCTTGGTGTCGCCGCCGCCGCATCACGACATCTACTCGATCGAGGATCTGGCGCAGCTCATCTACGATCTGAAACAGATCAATCCGGACGCCAAGGTCTGCGTCAAGCTGGTGGCGCGCTCGGGCATCGGCACGGTCGCCGCCGGAGTCGCCAAGGCGCGCGCCGACGTGATCCTCATCTCCGGCCATTCCGGCGGCACTGGCGCCTCGCCGCAAAGCTCGATCAAATACGCCGGCGTCTCGTGGGAGATGGGCCTTTCAGAGGTTCATCAGGTGCTCGTCCTCAATCGCTTGCGCCACCGCGTGCGTCTCAGGGTCGATGGCGGGATCAAGACCGGTCGCGACGTCGTCATCGCCGCCATCCTCGGCGCCGAGGAATTCGGGCTCGGCACCGCCTCGCTCGTCGCGATGGGCTGCATCCTGGTGCGGCAATGCCATTCCAACACCTGCCCGGTCGGCATCTGTACCCAGGACGAGAAGCTGCGCGCCAAGTTCGAGGGGACGCCGGAGAAAGTCGTCAACCTCTTCAGCTTCGTCGCCGAGGAGGTGCGCGAGATCCTGGCCTCGCTCGGCATGCGGAGCTTGAACGAGGTGATCGGCCGCACCGACCTCCTGGCGCAGGTGAGCCGCGGCAGCAGCCACCTCGACGACCTCGACCTCAACCCAATCCTGGCGCAGGCCGATCCCGGGGACTATCCGCGCTACTGCACGCTCGAAGGCCGCAACGAGGTGCCGGACACGCTCGATGCGCAGATGCTCAAGGACGCCAAGGCCTTGTTCGAGGTCGGCGAGAAGATGCAACTCACCTACAACATCCGCAACACGCACCGCGCCATCGGCACGCGCCTCTCGTCGATGATGACGCGCCGCTTCGGCATGACGGGGCTGCGGCCGGGGCACATCACGGTGCGCTTGCGCGGCTCGGCGGGGCAATCCCTCGGCGCCTTCGCCGTGCAGGGCCTGAAGCTCGAAGTCTTCGGCGATGCCAACGACTATGTCGGCAAGGGCCTTTCCGGCGGCACCATCGTCGTGCGGCCGATGACCGCCTCGCCGCTCGTCACCAACAAGAACACGATCATCGGCAACACGGTCCTTTACGGCGCGACCGCCGGGAAGCTGTTCGCCGCTGGGCAAGCCGGCGAGCGCTTCGCCGTGCGCAATTCCGGCGCCGACGCCGTCATCGAGGGCTGCGGCTCCAACGGTTGCGAGTACATGACCTCCGGCACGACTGTCATCCTCGGACCCGTCGGCGCCAATTTCGCCGCAGGCATGTTTGGCGGCATGGCCTTTGTCTACGACGCGGAAAGCAGCTTCGAGACGGCGGTCAATCCCGACACGGTGATATGGCAGCGCGTCGCCTCGCCCGATTGGGAGGCCGTGCTGCGCGATCTCGTCGAAGAGCATGTCGCGATGACGCAGTCGCGCTTCGCCGAGCAGCTTCTCCTCGATTGGGAGCGCGAGCTCGCGCACTTCTGGCAGGTCGTGCCGAAGGAGATGCTGGCGCGCTTGCCGCATCCGCTGAGCCAAGAGACGGTGGCGGCGCAGGCGGGCGATTAAAGGATCACGACGATGCTTCGCCTCTACGACTATCACGATTCCGGCAACGGCTATAAAGCGCGCCTCGCGCTGGCTCAGCTCAGGATTCCCTATACGCTGACCGAGTGCGACATCGAGAAAGGCGAAACGCGGACGCCGGAATTCCTCGCCAAGAATCCGAATGGCCGCATCCCGCTGCTCGAGCTCGAGGACGGAACGCGCCTTGCCGAATCGAACGCGATCCTCTGTTACCTTGCCGACGGGACGAAGCTCATGCCGGAGGGCGCTATCGGCCGCGCGCTCGCTCTGCAATGGCTCTTCTTCGAGCAATATAGTCACGAGCCCAATATCGCGACCTCGCGCTATTGGCTACGCCACGGGCACCTGACCCCGGGCCGCGCGCCGGTCCTAGCGCAAAAGCGCGTCGCCGGCTACACCGCTCTCGCCGTCATGGAAGGACATCTCGCGACGACGGATTTCTTCGTCGCGAACCGCTACTCGGTCGCCGACATCGCGCTTTACGCCTATACCCATGTCGCCGATCAAGGCGGTTTCGATCTCGCACGGTTCCCGGCGATTGCGGCGTGGCTCGGCCGCGTCCGGGCACAGCCCGGGCACGTGCCGATGCTCGAGCGCTAGCCGGGGCGAAGATCGGCGTTTACCGGCCGTGCCGACCATGATATCATTTTGATATCAGGAGTGCTTCCATGCCCGATCTCCTTATCCGCGATCTTGATCCCGAACTCTTGGAGCGGCTGAAGCTGTGGGCAAAGCAGCGCGGCCGCTCGGTCCAGAGTGAGGTCAAGGAGATCCTGAAGAACAATACTCCTCTGACGATGGAGGAAGTTCGCGCCCGCATGGCGGAGTTCTGGCGAAACCAGCCGCGGCGGCGCTTGTCCGACAGCGCCGAACTGATCCGCGAAGATCGTGAACGGTGATGCGCTTCGTGCTCGATGCAAGCGTCGCCGTGAAATGGTATCTGTTCGAAGATCATTCCGAGGACGCACGGGCGCTTCTCACTGCCGAGACGGAATTTTCCGTGCCGGATTTTTTTTACGCGGAAGTCGCAAATGTCTTCTGGAAGCGGCTGCGGCGAAACGAAATCACGCGGGGAGACGCGGCGAGCTACTACCGCCTGTTGGAGGAAGTGCCGCTCGCAGTCCATGATTCGAAGGCGCTTGCCGCCGACGCGCTGGCGCTGGCGGCGAACAACTCAGCGACCGTTTACGACCATCTCTACCTATCACTGGCGCTGCGTGACGGATGCCCACTCGTGACGGCCGATCGGGTATTTTATGATGTGGTCGTCGAGGGACCGCACGCACCATCGATCGTCTGGGTTCGCGATGCCCGAGTGATCGCCTCGCGGCAGAGACATTAGGCCATGCGTGTCCTCTACCATCTCTGGCTCTCCGCCTTCTCGCGTACGATCCGGGTCGTGCTGAAGGAGAAGAATCTCGAATTCACCATGAAGGCCGAAAAGGTGTGGGAGCGGCGCCCCGAGTTCCTTGCCCTCAACCCGGCTGGCGAGGTGCCGGTGCTGATCGAGCCCGAGGGCGCGGTCATCGCCGGCGTGCATGCGATCGGCGAGTATCTCGACGAGGTCTACCGCGAGAAGATCCTGCTCGGGCTCAATCCGGTGGACCGCGCGGAGGTGCGGCGCCTCGTCGCCTGGTTCGATGTCAAGATGAACCACGAGGTGACCGAGAACCTCGTCGGCGAGAAGATCCTGAAGCGCTTCCTCGGTTTGGGGCAGCCGAATTCGAGCGCGATCCGCGCCGGCCACCTCAATCTCGTCCATCACCTCGACTATATCGGCTATCTGACCGAGCGACGGCGCTGGCTCGCGGGCGACAATTTCTCGCTCGCCGACATCACCGCGGCGGCGCATCTCTCGACGCTCGACTATTTGGGCGACGTGCCGTGGGACGATCACGAGCCGGCGAAGGAATGGTACGCGCGCATCAAGTCGCGCCCCTCCTTCCGCCCGCTTCTCGCCGACCACATCCCCGGCGCCGCGCCGCCCAAGCACTACGCCGATCTGGATTTTTGAACTCGAGGAGCGTCCCCGCGTGCTGATCGCGCAAATCACCGATCTTCATGCCCGCCCGGAGGGCTGGCTGTGCAACCACGTCGTCGACACCAACGCGATGCTCGACCGTGCGATCGCGGCGATCGGCGCGTTTCGCCCGCTGCCGGACGTCGTCATCGCCACCGGCGATCTCGTCGATTCAGGCCGCGTCGACGAGTATCGCGTGCTGCGCCGCGCGCTCGACAAGCTGGGGATGCCGGTCTACCTCATCCCCGGCAACCACGACGGCCGCGAGGCGTTGCGCGAAGTTTTCCCCGACCACGCCTATCTTCCCGCCAAGGGACGGCTCAGCTACGTCGTCGACGACCACGCTGTCCGCCTCGTCGCACTCGACACGCAGATTCCCGGCAGGACCGAGGGCGAAATCGGCGTGGAGCAACTCGCCTGGCTCGAGGCGCGCCTCGCCGACGCGCCGGCGCGACCGACCATCGTCTTCATGCATCATCCACCGTTTCCGACCGGCATCGGCCACATGGACCGCATCAATTGCATCGACGGCGCGGCGATGGCCGCGATCGTCGCGCGTCATCCGCAAATTGAACGCGTCCTGTGCGGCCATCACCATCGGCCGATCCAGATCCGGTGGGCCGGCACGATCGGCAGCGTCGCGCCGTCGACGGCGCATCAGGTGACGCTCGATCTGACCCCGGACGCGCCGGCGACCTTCGATCTCGAGCCGCCCGCTTTCCACCTCCATTCATGGGTCCCGGACGCCGGCATCATCACGCATCAGGCCTATGTCGGACAATTCGCCGGGCCTTATCCGTTCGTCGGCGACACGAAGGGCGTCCATCGCCCCGTCACGGCGGTTTGACGACCGGCTTCTTTGCCGCCGGTTGGCGCGCGGCCGGAGCCGCCGGCGGCGCAGCTGCGGCGCCGTCGAGCTTTGCGAGATTATCCCTCGACGCCGCCGCGGCCGGCGTGTTGGGAGCAAGCTCGGCGACGCGGCGCCAATCCTGACGCGCGCCGGCATCATCGCCCTTGAGGCGTCGCACATTGCCGCGCTCGAGCAACGCATCCGGATCCTTGGGCGCAAGCCGCACCGCCGCTTCGGCGTCGCGCAACGCCTCATCGAGCTTGCCGCTGAAGCGATTGGCCGACGCGCGGAAGATGAGCGCATCGATGCGCCCAGCGTCACGCGCCAGCGCGCGATCGAGGTCGGCGATCGCCTCGTTGTAGCGCTTTTGCGCCGCATACGCCTCGGACCGGTCGGTCAGAAGATCGGGGTCATCGGGCATGAGGACGAGAGCGGAGGTGAGCGATCCCTCGGCACGCGCCGCATCGCCGGCGAGCAGCCAAGCCTGCCCTGCCTGGTCGAGCACCTCGGCACGCAGCTCCACCGGTGCCTTGATCATCGCGTCGGCGAGCGTATCGAGCCGCTTGCCGGCCTCGCCGTATCGCTTGAGCCCGATGAGGGCGACAGCGGCGCAATGCTCGGCGGGATGGCCGCCGCCGCCGTCACGCCAGACCGTCGCGCTCTCCAAGGCGGCCGCGGGATTGCGCCGCGCATCATCCATGCAGCGCGCATAATGATCGGCTTCCACCGCCGGCAAATGCTGTGCGCCGGCCGGCGTCGCGGACAGGAGAATGCCGATCAGCGCTAGAATGACGACCGCACGCCGCGCGCCGTCACCGCTCGATCCGAAGAGGCGAGGCGCGCAGCCAGCGATCATTCACCCGGTGCCGTGAGACCGATCTCGGGACGCGGCGCGGCGACCGGCGCTGCGTCCTCGGACGCGCCGAAGAGAGCGCGCGCCTTTTCCATGTAGATGTAGACGACCGGCGTGATGTAGAGCGTCAAAAGCTGCGAGACGCACAGGCCGCCCACCACGACGAGCCCCAAGGGCCGGCGCAGCTCCGAGCCGGAGCCGACCCCGAGCGCGATCGGCAACGTCCCCATGATTGCCGCCATGGTCGTCATCATGATCGGGCGAAAGCGCAGGAGGCAGGCTTCATAGATCGCCTCCTCCGCGCTCGTTCCCGGCGTCTTGCGCCGCTCGATCGCGAAATCGATCATCATGATTGCGTTCTTCTTGACGATGCCGATCAGCATGACGATGCCGATGATGGCGATGACGCTGAGATCCTGGTGGAACAGCATCAGCGTCAACAGCGCGCCAAGCGCGGCGGAGGGCAGGCCGGACAGAATGGTGATCGGGTGAATGAAGCTCTCGTAGAGAATTCCTAGCACCATGTAGATGACGAGGACGGCGGCAGTGAGCAGCAGGCCCTGGCCGCGCAGGGAATCCTGGAAGACTTGCGCCGTCCCCTGAAAGCCGGTCGAGACCGTGACCGGCAGGTTCATCTCGCGTTCGGCCTGCTGGATGCGCTGCACGGCATCGCCCAGCGAGACGCCCGGCGCGAGGTTGAAGGAGATCGTCACCGACGGCAGCTGGCCTTGGTGGTTGACGGTGAGCGGGCCGACCGACCGGCGCACCGTCGCGAAGGCGTCGAGTTGGATCGGCTGGGTCGTCGCGCCGATGGTCGGGCGGACATAGATGCGCGACAGCGCGGCGGGGTCCGCCTGGAATTGCGGATCGGCCTCGAGGATGACTTCGTAATCGTTGGACGGGCTGTAGATCGTCGAGACCTGGCGGTCGCCGAAGGCGCTGAACAAGGTGTTGCGGATCGCATCGACGGTGATGCCGAAGCGCGAGGCCTTGTCGCTGTCGACGTCGATCACCGCCTTGAGGTTGCCGAGCTGCAGATCCGAGGTCACGTCCTGAAAGCCTGGCAGCTCCGACAGCTTTTTGTTCATCACCGGCGCGAAGTGGTAGAGCTCGTCGAGGGAACCGTCCTGCAACGTGTACTGGTAGAGGCTCTTCGACAGGCGCCCGCCGACCTGGATGTTCTGAATCGGCTGGAAGAACACCTTGATGCCCGGCACCGTCGCGACCGCCTTGCGCAGCTGCTGGATGATCTCGAGGACGCCCGCCTGGCGATGGTCGCGCGGCTTCAGATTGATGAAGATGCGCCCCTGATTGGTCGCCGGGCTGAAGCCGGTCGCGCCGGCGCTCGAATTGGCGACGGCGACATTCGGGTTCTCCTTGACGATCGCGGCAACCATCTTCTGCCGCTCGCTCATCGCGGCGAAAGAGGTGTCTTCCGCCGCCTCGGTGATGGCGAAGATGAGCCCGGTATCCTCGATCGGGAAAAAGCCCTTCGGCACGATGGCGAAGAGATAGATCGCGGCGCCGAGCGACAGGAACGTCGCAACGAGCGTGACGGACCGCCACCGTATGATCCCGCGCAAGGTGCGGGCATAGCCGCGCAGCCAGGCGTCGAAGGTCGCCTCCGACGCGCGGTAGAACCAGTTGTGACGCTCGCCGGCCGGATGCACCTTGAGGAGGCGCGAGCTCAGCATCGGCGTCAGGGTCAGCGACACGAGGCCGGAAATCATGATCGTCAGGCTGATCGTGACGGCGAATTCGCGGAAGAGGCGCCCGACGATGCCGCCCATGAACAGCACCGGGATGAAGACGGCGCAGAGCGAGAGGGTGATCGACAGAATGGTGAAGCCGATCTCCGCCGAGCCCTTGAGCGCCGCTTCCATCGGGCGCATGCCGCCCTCGATGTGGCGGACGATGTTCTCGAGCATGACGATGGCGTCGTCGACGACGAAGCCGACCGAGAGCGTGATCGCGAGGAGCGAGAGATTGTCGATCGAATAGCCGAACATGTACATGCCGGCGAAGGTGCCGATCAGCGACACCGGCAATGCCAGCGCCGGAATGATCGTCGCGGTGACGTTGCGCAAGAAGACGAAGATGACGAGGACGACGAGCGCCACCGTCAGCATCAAGGTGAATTGCACGTCGGCGACCGAGTTGCGGATCGAGATCGACCGGTCGTTGACGATCTCGAGGTCGACCGATGGCGGGATCGCCGCGCGGAAGATCGGGAGCAGCGCCTTGACGCTGTCGACGACCTCGACCGTATTGGCGTCGGGTTGACGCAGCACGGCAAGCAGGATGTTGCGCTTGCCGTTGAACCAGCTCGCCACCTTGTCGTTCTCGACACTGTTCACGGCGTTCGCGACCTCGCCGAGACGGATCGGCGCGCCATTGCGATAGGCGATGATCACCGAGCGGTAGTCCGCGGCGTCGGGGAGCGTCGTCGATGCCTCGATCGTGAAGGTCTGCGCCGGCCCGTTCATGGTGCCGACCGGCGTGTTCGAATTGGCGGTGGCGACGGCGCTCCGCAGATCATCGATACTGAGCCCCTTGGCGGCGAGCGCCTCGGGATTGGCCTGGACGCGCACGGCGAATTTCTGCGCGCCGTAGACTTGGACCTGCGCCACTCCGGGCAAGGTCGAGACACGCTGCGCAATCAGCGTCTCGCCATACTCATCGACCGCCGACAGCGGCAGAAGATCGGAGGCGAGGGTCAGGAACATCACCGGAAAATCCGCGGGATTGACCTTGCGGAAGCTCGGCGGTGTCGTCATCTCGACCGGCAGCTTGCGCGCCGCCGTGGTCAGCGCCGATTGGACGTCGAGCGCGGCGCCGTCGATATTGCGCTCGAGATCGAACTGCATGGTGACGGTGGTGACGCCCTCGCCGCTGGTCGAGGTGATCGAGTTGATCCCCGAAATCGTCGAGAACTGCCGCTCGAGCACGCCGGCGACCGAGGACGCCATCGTCTCCGCGCTTGCACCCGGCAGGTCGGCGGTGACGACGATGGTCGGGAAATCGACGCGCGGCAACGCCGCCACCGGCAGCAGGCGATAACCGAACAGGCCGAAAATGACGAAGGCCATCATGAGCAGGGTCGTCATGACCGGCCGATGAATGCAGACGATCGGCAGGTTCATGAGGTGGTGCCGCCGCTTTGCTTGGTGGCCTCGCGCGGTTCGACCAAGGTTCCCTTGGTCAACCGAAGCTGACCGTCTACAACAACCTTATCGCCCTCGCTGAGACCGCTGGCGACGACGCTCTCGCCGGCCGCCGAACGACTGATTTTCACCGTGCGCGGCTCGACCGTATTGTCCGGCTTGATGACGTAGACATAGCTCGATTCCTGCCCGACTTGCACCGCCTGAGCAGGAATGACCAACGCGGCGGCCTCAACGCGCAAGGTCAGCGACGCGTTGACGAACTGCCCCGGCCACAACGTTTCTTTCGGATTGTCGAACACCCCGCGCAGCATGACCGTGCCGGTGGTGGCGTCGACCGCGTTGTCGATGAAGGCGAGCTTCCCGGTCTCGGACGTCGCCTGGCCGGGCGCCTGGGCCGTGACCGGAAGATCGCGCTTCGCCTTCTCCTCGCGAATGGCCGGCAGATTGTTCTGCGGCACCGAGAAGGCGACATAGATCGGCCGCATCTGATTGACGGTGAGGAGGGCGATCGTGTCGACCGCTTTCACCGCGTTGCCTTCCTTGAGAGCGATCGCGCCGATGCGCCCGTCGATCGAGGAGGTGATCGTATAGTACGAGAGCAAGGTCTTCAGATTGTCGAGCACCGCCTCATCGGCACGGACCGCCGCGTCGAGCGCCGCCGCGTTGGTCTGCGCGGTGTCGGCAATCGATTGCGAGGCATAGTTCTTGGCCGCCAATTCGCCCTGCCGGCCCGACTCGCGGCGGGCGTTGGCGAGCTGCGCGCGGTCCTTGACGAGTTGCGCCTCGGCCTGACGCACCTGGGCCTCGGCCGAGCGGCTGTCGAGCACGAAGAGGATTTCGCCCGCCTTCACTTCCTGACCGTCGCGGACATTGACCTTGGCGATTTGTCCGTCGATGCGCGATTTCACGACCACCGTGGCGATCGGCTGAACGGTCCCGATCGCATTGACCATCACGGGCATCGGCTTGCGCACCACGGCGGCGGCGACGACGGGAACCGGTTGCGGGGTCGGCGGCGCCTCCGGCGTCGGCGCGACCGCGGCGAGATGGTAGTTCCGATATGCAAAGCCCGCGCCGCCAAGCACCGCGAGAAACGCCAGGGCGATCAAAATTCGTTTCATCGATTGACGTTTCCCGAATTCGCCCCCGTGAACCGCGCGGCCCCAGCCCCGATCGATGAGGCGGAGGGGCGGATTTATACACCCCAAAAGGGCTGAGTGCATCTCGACTCGCTGGTGCGATGACCGGCAAGATGCCCGTCTCACACGCTTGTGAAGCAGCGAGGGTCGGAGCCGCGCCCTTTGATTATTTTGATATAATAGCATTGATTAACGTCTTGATTAACGTCGAATTGGCGAACGGACGGCGCGTCGTCGGATTTATCTCTCGTCGCCGTCGACCGTCCGCTTGCCGGGTGCGGTGCTCCGTCGCACGATGGCGGGGTGCCGCGCTGCACAAACACAATTCGCTCGAGGGGAGATCGGTTGGGCGGGTTCGGCAACATCGCGCGCGCCTTCGCCAATCGCAATTATCGCGTCTACGCGACCGGCAACGCCATCTCGCTGACCGGCACCTGGCTGCAACGCGCCGCCGTTCTCTGGCTCGCCTGGACCCTCGCGCATTCGGGAACCTGGCTTGGCCTCGTCTCCTTCGCCGATCTCTTCCCGACGGTGATTCTGAGCCCGCTCGCCGGAGCGATCGCCGACCGGTTCGAGCGGGTCCGGGTGATCTGGCTGTCGCAATGCATCGCGATGACCCAGGCCTTCGTCCTCGCCGCGCTGACATATTTCGATGCCATCGACATCGTCGGCCTGTTCGCATTGGCGGCGCTGATGGGTGTCGCCAACGCCATCAACCAGCCGGCGCGCCTCGCCCTCATTCCGGATCTCGTCGACCGCGCCAGCCTTGCCTCGGCGGTCGCCATCAACTCGCTCATCTTCAACGGCGCGCGCGTCATTGGCCCGGCCATTGCCGGCTTGGTGATCGCCGGCGGCAGCATCTCCCTCGCTTTCGCGCTCAACGCCTTGAGCTACACCGCCTTCGCCGTTGCGCTGGCCCGCCTCGATCTCCCGCCCAGCCGGAGAAACGCAAGCGAACGCAACATCATCCGCGCGATGCTCGAAGGCTACATCTACGCCGCGCGCCACCCAGGCATCGGCGCGATGCTGCTCCTCATGGCAATCACCTCGCTCGGCACGCGCGGCTTCATCGAGATGCTGCCGGGCTTCGCCGACACCGTCTTCGCGCGCGGCCCGCAAGGTTATGCCACCATGACGGCGACGGTCGGGCTCGGCGCCGTGTTCGGCGGCCTCTGGATGGTGCGCCGGCCTGCGGTCGAAGGCCTGACCTCGATCGTCTTCGCCAATACGGTGCTGATGTCCGGGGCGGTTCTCGGCTTCACCGCGACGGCGCAATTCTGGGTGGCGCTGCCGTGCCTGTGGCTCGCCGGGTTCGGCCTTGTCGTCAGCGGCATCGGCGCCCAGACCTTGGTCCAAAGCGCGGTCGACGCGCGGATGCGCGGCCGCGTCATGGCGCTTTACGGCATGATCTTTCGCGGCGGCCCGGCGCTCGGCGCCGTCATCATGGGGACGCTCTCGACGCATTTCGGCTTGCGCCTGCCGATCGCCGCCGGCGCCATTCTGTGCGTCCTCTACTGGCTATGGGCGCGGCTGCGCCAAAACGTCGTGGCACGCCAGCTCGAAGCCGTTCCCGAAAGCGCCGAATGACGAGCTCGCCGCGTCTCTTCTGCTTCGGTCTTGGCTACAGCGCGTTGCGCCTCGCGGGCCGTCTTGCCGCGTCCGGGTGGCGCATCGCCGGCACCTGTCGCACGGAAGAGAAGCGCCGCGCCCTCGCCGCCGCCGGGATCGAGGCTTTCTTGTTCGCGCGCGACCATCCCCTCGCCGACGCCGCGGCGGCGCTCGCCGGCACGACGCATCTCCTGAGCTCGGTGCCGCCCGACGCCGGCGGAGACCCCGTCCTCGAGCATCATGGCGATGATCTCGCGGCGCTCGGGCACGGCCTTCACTGGGCCGGATATCTCTCGACGACCGGCGTCTACGGCGACCGCGAGGGCGGCTGGGTCGACGAGGACTCGGAGCTGCGCCCGAGCGGCGAGCGCGGCCGGCGGCGGCTCGCCGCCGAGATGGCATGGCTCGCCCTGCAGCGTCAGTTCAGCATCCCGGTGCATCGCTTCCGTCTCGCCGGGATCTACGGCCCCGGGAGGAGCGCGCTCGACGCGGTCCGGCGCGGCACGGCGCAACGCATCGAGAAACCCGACCAGGTCTTCTCGCGCATCCATGTCGAGGACATTGCCGGCGCGCTCGAAGCCTCGATTGCGCGGCCTAATCCGGGTGCCGTCTATAATCTTTGCGATGACGATCCAGCGCCTCCGCAGGAGGTCGTTGCCTTCGCTTGCGAATTGCTCGACGTTGCGCCGCCGCCGCTCGTGCCGTTCGATGCGGCAACGCTCTCGCCGATGGCGCGCAGCTTCTATGATGACAACAAACGCGTCGCCAACGCGCGGATGAAGCGCGAGCTTGGCGTCATCCTGCGCTATCCCAGCTATCGTGACGGGCTCCGCGCGCTCCTCGCCCTTGGCGCGTAGCGGCCGAACGCCGCAATCGAGTGATCGACGCATGCATGCCGACCAGCACGCTTAGGGCGTCTGGCCTCTCGGGAAGAACGCGATGCGCGGCCGCCGGTCGGCACACGAGGTATCCGGCACCTGCGCCGGATTGTCGATGAAATCCGCCGCGATCTTGACGCCGCACCGGCTGAAGGCCCTGACGTTGTGACCGACACGGGGAAACTCGACCCAGTGCGCGTTGCCGCCGATCAACGCCGCAACATGGCGGCTGAAGGAGGGCCGCGCGACGGGGTCGAATTGCCCTTCCAGCACCAGGGTCGGCACCGCGGTGCCGATCGGCACGAGCGGCGCGGGTCCGAGCGCCGACCAACCGTTGCAGATTTCATTGAGCTGCGCGCGATCCCGCACGCTCGCCCCGGTCGGAAGCGGCTCGCGATAGTGCGAACGGTCGCGGCATTCGACAGCAACGGTTGTCGCGCGGCTCAGCGACACCTCGGTAGCGTACGCAGAGGCGAGCACCGCCCCGAGATCTTGGCTGTCGCCGTCGTGCACGGAGGCGATCAGGCGCGGCAAGCCCTCGTAGTAGGTGGGATAATAAACCAGGTTGTCGACGAGAACTTCGAACAGGGACGCGGTGAGGCGCACTCGATCATCGGGACGGTGCATCTGCGGCGGCAAGGAAACGATCAGCGGGGTTCGCTCGAGCCGAGCCAGCGCCTCCCGGTACGTTCCCGCGAGGTCGGGAAATGAGGCGGCGCAGAGTTTATCCCCGCCGCAATACGCGAAGAAGGCATCGAGCGCGTCGGCGACGTTGGCCGACTGCACCGGCCTCGGATCCGGCGGATAGATCGAATCGAGCACGGCGGAGCGCACCGTCTCGGGATGCAGCGCGACCAATGTCATGGCCACTGTCGTGCCGTAGGATTCGCCGTAGATGTTCCAACGCTCGATGCCGAGCGCCCGTCTCACCCGCTCGAAATCGGCGACGGTGACCGTGGTTCCGAAATCGTTCAGATCGAAGCCGCTCGCGATCGCCTCGTCGCGGCACGAAGAATAGGTGGCCCGGCGCTTGGCCAATGCGTCCTCGGTCAGGTCCGTCGCGACAGCAATGTCGGCATCGAGGAGCGCGGCATTGAGATCAGGGCAGAGGCTCGGCTCCGATCGGCCGGTTCCCCGTTGATCGACGAGGATGAGATTGCGGCTTGGGGCGTAGGGAGTCCGGGCCTGATGGTCGGTGTAGATCGTGAGCGGACCGCCCGGGCCGCCGCTGATATAGACGACGGGCTCGGGCAACGCTGGTTGCTGCGCGCTCCGCACGATGACGACCGCCAGCTTGAAGCTTCCGGCGCCAGGGTTGTCGTAATCCCGCGGAACGCTGACCCAGCCGCAGCGCAGGCGCGGACGGATCTCCGGCGAGATGCCGGGCAGATCGCAGCTCGTTTCGTCGAAGACCGGCCGCGACGGCTCGGTCTGGCCGCTGGCGTGTCCCACAAGAGTAAGTCCAACCACGAGCATGAGGGCGATGCCTGCCGAGACGTGCCGCAGCGAGGCTCGCGCGCCGATGCAGCGCAGCTCGGCGAGCCTCGCCCGGTAGCTCGCCACGAGGCAGCCGAACGCCCAGCGCAAGGCGGCGAGATCGTCCGCGATATAGTCGAGCTCGTGCCGCATCGCCGCGGCCCATGGCACGCCTGCGCCGGGCAGGACCGACGCGGCATGCAGCACCAGCCGAACGGCCAGCCGCCGGCACCGTTTCGACACGTTCATGCCGTGGCTCCGGCGCCGTCGCTCACGGCCGCTTCCATCTCCTGTTCATGAGCAAGCGCCAGCCCTCGTGCGGTCAGCCTGTAGACATGGCGAGGCGGCAGGCCGGGACGCTCCGCCTCTTGCCAGCGCGACTCCAGCAAACCTTGCTCACTGAGGCGCATCAGCAAGGGGTAGAGGGTACCTGATCCAAGGCCCGTCTCCTTCGAGAGGTCATACCCGTGCCGCCAGATTCGGGAACGGTCCAGGAAGGCCGCCAACAAGGCGCGGGTCTGGCGTGAGCTGTTTGGTTTGCGCGGCATAGGATATAGTCGACATATGTCGAATATCTGTCAAGCCCGCCCGTTTATCGATCGCCGCGCCCGAGAATTTTCGGCAGAACCACTAGAGGAACGATGAAAGCGTGTCCCTCAATCGCGCCAGATCGGCCTCGGCCGACAGGCGGTGATCGCCCTCGCCGGCGAGGGTCACCATGACGTCCGCAGAACGCACGCACCCGGCGAGGCGCAGGCTCGTCTGCCATGGCACGTCGTCATCGCGCATGCCATGGAGAAGCCGGATCGGGCAGTCGAGCGGGATGGCGCGCCGCGTGACGAGGTGCTGGCGCCCCTCATCGACGAGGCGACGCGTCACGACGTAGCCCCGCGCATCGTAGACCGAGGGAATGCGGATCATACCCTCGCGCAGGATCACCGCACGCTGCGCGTCGGAGAGACGCGGCCAAAGCAGATCCTCGGTGAAGTCGGGCGCGGCGGCGATGCCGACGAGGGCGGCGACGCGATGCGGACGCGCCAGTGCCGCGAGCAACATGATCCAGCCGCCCATGCTCGAGCCGACGAGAATCTGCGGCCCTTCCGTCAGCTGGTCGAGGACGGTGAGCGCGTCGCTCTTCCAGCGACCGATCGTGGCGTCCTCGAAACGTCCCGAGAAAGCCCCATGGCCGAAATAATCGAAGCGCAGGAAGGCTTGGCCGTGCGCCCGGCAGAAGGCTTCGAGCGCCAACGCCTTGGTCCCCGTCATGTCCGACATGAAGCCGCCGAGGAAGACGACGCCGGGCGACTTGCCCGCGAGACGGTGGTAGGCGATTGTCGTGCCGTCCTCGCGTGTTACAATCTGATGTCCGGCAGCCGCGCCGGAGGGCGTCGCATCGGGATTCATCGCACCAACCCAGACATGAGCATCGACGACGCCGATCCTAACAAAGCGGCGCCGCCCAAAGAAGGCCGGCCGCCGAGCGTGCTGCAAGTGTTGCCCGCCCTCGTCAGCGGCGGCGTCGAGCGCGGCGCGGTCGAGATTTCCGCGGCGCTGGTCGCCGCCGGCTGGCAGTCCTTCGTCGCCTCCGCCGGCGGCAAGATGGCCCGCGAGATCGAGCGCCATGGCGGCCACCATGTAACGTTGCCGCTCACCTCGAAGAACCCGCTGGTCATGCGCCGCAACGTGGGTCGTCTTGCCAAAATCATCCGGGCGCAGGAGATCGACATCATCCATGCGCGAAGCCGCGCGCCGGCGTGGAGCGCGCGCGCTGCGGCGAGGCGGACGGGACGGCATTTCGTCACGACCTTCCACAACGCCTATGGGCACGGCACGCGCCTGCGCCGCTGGTACAATTCCGTGATGGGAAGCGGCGAGCGGGTCATCGCCATCTCTGAATTCGTCGCGTCGCACGCGATCGCGACCTATGGGCTGGAGCCGCAGAAGGTTCGCGTCATCCAACGCGGCGTCGATCTCGCGCGCTTCGATCCGCACCGCGTCGGCGCCGAGCGTCTCGTCGATCTCGCGCGGCAGTGGCGGCTCGAGGATGGCCGCGCCGTCATCATGCTGCCCGGGCGCATGACACGCTGGAAGGGACAGCTCGACCTCGTCGCCGCCGTGGCGATGCTCGGCCGCGAGGACATCCATTGCATCTTCGTCGG
Source organism: Allostellaceae bacterium (assembly GCA_041488295.1). Lineage (GTDB taxonomy): Bacteria > Pseudomonadota > Alphaproteobacteria > ATCC43930 > CGMCC-115725 > URHD0088. The sequence continues at coordinate 19,002 of JBGPOZ010000013.1, read as the reverse complement.
CTCCGATGAGGGCCGCGGCAGCTACCGCGCCGAGCTGGAACGCGCGATCATCCGGCACGACGTCGCCCGCATCTGCCATTGCGTCGATGATTGCAACGACATGCCCGCCGCTCTGATGCTCGCAGACGTCGTCGTCTCGGCCTCGACCCGCCCCGAAGGGTTCGGGCGGGTCATCGTCGAAGCGCAGGCGATGGGCCGGCCGGTCATCGCCACCGATCACGGCGGCGCGCGTGAGACGGTGTTGACGGGCGAGACCGGCTGGCTGGTACCGCCGGGCGATCCGCATTCCCTGGCGGGAGCGCTCGCAGCGGCGCTCGCCCTCACTGCGGACGAGCGCCTCGCGCTCGCCGAGCGGGGCATTACTCACATCCGGACGAATTTCAGCACGGCGCGGATGTGCGAGGAGACGCTCGCCGTCTATGAGGAAATCCTGTTCCCGCGCCTCGAGGCGCGCGAGCCGCCGTCGTGACCAGCAGCGCGTCGTCGCGTATCCTCGTCATCAAGCACGGCGCGCTCGGCGATTTCGTCCAGGCGATGGGACCGGCGGCGGCGATCCGAAGGCATCACCGCGACGCGCATATCACGCTCCTGACGACGGCGCCCTTTGTCGAGCTGGGACGCCGCTCACCTTATTTCGATGCGGTATGGATCGACGAACGGCCGAGCCTCTTCGCGCCGCGGGCGCTCCTTCGCCTCCGTCGGCAACTGCGCGAGGCCGGTTTCGCGCGCATCTACGACCTGCAGACGAGTAGCCGGTCGAGTGCCTACCACCGCCTCATGGGACCGGGCCCACGCCCGCAATGGAGCGGGATCGCGCGGGGCGCCTCGCACCCTCACGACAATCCCGCGCGCGACCGCATGCACACGATCGACCGGCAGATCGACCAGCTCCGCCGTGCCGGCATCGCCGATGTGCCGCTGCCCGATCTCTCCTGGGCCGCCGACGATGTCGCGCATCTGGGCGTGCCCGAACCCTTCGTGATCCTGGTGCCGGGCGGCGCCGCGCATCGCCCGGAGAAACGTTGGCCGGTCGAGCGTTATGCGGCACTTGCGCGCGCCATCGCCGCGCGGGGCGTGACGCCGGCAGTCATCGGCGGCGCCGGCGAGGCGCCGCTCGGCGCGGCGATCGGCGCCGCATGCGCCGCCGCGCGCGATCTGACCGGGCGGACCGGCTTCGGCGAGATCATCGGTCTTGGCCGCAAGGCGCGGCGCGCGATCGGCAACGATACCGGTCCGATGCACCTCCTCGTCGCAATCCATTGCCCGGCGACGGTGCTCTTCTCCGCCGCGTCCGACCCCGCCCTGACGGCGCCGCGCGGCAAGGATGTCGTGGTCCTGCGCCGCAACAACCTCGACGATCTTGCGCTGGAGGAGGTTGCCGCGACGCTCGGCATCGGCTAAATCCCGGACATGGACGTCACCATCACCCTTCCGGACGGCAAGACCCGCGCATTTGCGGGACCCGTGACCGGCGCCGAGATCGCCGCGGCGATCGGTCCCGGCCTTGCCAAGGCCGCGGCCGTCATTCGCGTCGACGGCGCGCTGCAAGATCTCTCGGCGCCGATCGAGAAGGATGCGCGCGTTGCGATCGTGACGCGCGATTCGCCCGAGGCGCTGGAGCTCCTGCGCCACGACGCCGCGCATGTCCTCGCCGAGGCGGCGAAAGAGCTCTATCCCGACGTTCAAGTGACCTTCGGCCCTGCGACCGAGACCGGTTTTTACTACGATTTCGCGCGCCCCGCGCCCTTCACCCCGGAAGACCTCGAAAAGCTCGAGGCACGCATGCGCGAGATCGTCAAGCGCGACGAGCCGATCACCCGCGAGGTGTGGAGCCGAGACGACGCCGTCGCGTTCTTCAAATCGATCGGCGAAACCTATAAGGCCGAGTGGATCGGCGAGATCCCGGCCGATAAGGCGATCTCGATCTATAAGCAAGGCAGGTTCGTCGATCTCTGCACCGGCCCGCATCTGCCGTCGACCGGCAAGCTCGGCCAGGCCTTCAAACTGATGAAGGTGGCGGGCGCCTATTGGCGGGGCGACGCCAAGAATGCGCAACTCCAGCGCGTCTATGGCACCGCCTGGGCCAATGAAAAAGACCTCGAGCACCACCTCACCCTGCTCGAAGAGGCGGAAAAGCGCGACCACCGGCGCCTCGGCCGCGAGCTCGACCTCTTCCACCAGCAGGAAGAAGCGGTCGGCAGCGTCTTTTGGCACCCGAAGGGCTGGACCTTGTGGCGCACCATTGAAAACTATCTGCGCGCCCGGCTCGAACTTGGCGGTTATGTCGAGGTCAAGACGCCGCAGCTTCTCGACCGCGCGCTTTGGGAAGCCTCGGGGCATTGGGAAAAATTCCGCGAGAACATGTTCATCGCGCAAAGCGCCGATGAGAAAATGCTCGCGCTGAAGCCGATGAACTGCCCCGGCCATGTGCAAATCTTCCGCCAGGGGCTGAAGAGCTACCGCGATCTGCCGCTGCGGATTGCCGAGTTCGGATCATGCCATCGCAACGAACCCTCGGGCGCCTTGCACGGCGTCATGCGCGTCAGGGCCTTCACGCAGGACGACGCGCATATCTTCTGCAGCGAAGACCAGATCACGGCTGAGAGCATCAAGTTCTGCGATCTACTGCGCATTGTTTACAAGGATTTCGGCTTCGAAGACGTATCGGTCAAATTCTCCGACCGCCCGGCGGTCCGCGCCGGGAGCGACGCCGTCTGGGACCGCGCTGAAATGGCCCTTAAAGCCGCCACTGAGGCCGCCGGGCTTCCCTATACGCTCAATCCAGGCGAAGGCGCGTTCTACGGCCCCAAACTCGAATTCGTGCTGCGCGACGCGATCGGCCGCGATTGGCAATGCGGCACCTTGCAGGTCGATTTCGTGCTGCCCGAGCGGCTCGATGCCAGCTATATCGGCGAGGACGGCCAGCGTCGCCGCCCGGTCATGCTGCACCGGGCGATCTTCGGCTCGATGGAGCGCTTCATCGCCATCCTCATCGAGCAATACGCCGGCAAATTCCCGCTCTGGCTGGCGCCGGTGCAAGCCGTCATCGCCACCATCACCTCGGACGCCGACGACTACGCGCTCGAGGTCGGGCGGCTGTGCGCGGACAAGGGTTTGCGCGCGGAACTCGACCTTGCCAACGAGAAAATCAACTACAAGGTCCGCGAGCACAGCCTCAAGAAAATCCCCGTAATGCTCGTCCTCGGCAAGCGCGAGGCGGAGAATCGCACGGTCGCGATGCGGCGCTTGGGAGGGAAAGAGCAAGAAATTCTTGCGCTGGACGACGCCATCGCTAGATTGACTGCGGAATCCGCGATCCCGCGCGGCTGAGCGTGGGTTTGCGTGCCGATCGGCCGGGCAAGAGACGGCCGGTCGGTTGAGCGCGCTCATTTTGGCAGGAGGTTTTACATAGCTAGGCCACCGATGAATTTCACGCCGACGCGCGACGGTCCGCGCGTCAATGAAGAAATCGCCGTACCCAAGGTCCGGCTTGTCGACGATCAGGGCCAGATGGTCGGGGTCGTCGGACGGAACGAAGCTCTGGCGATGGCCGAAGAAGCCGGCCTCGACCTCGTCGAGGTGGCGCCCGGCGCCGATCCCCCGGTCTGCAAGATCCTCGATTACGGCAAATACAAATACGAGGAGCAGAAGAAGAAAAATGAGGCGCGCAAGAAGCAGAAGGTCATCGAGGTCAAGGAGATCAAGCTTCGCCCCGGCATCGACGCGCACGATTACGACGTGAAGATGCGCAGCATGGTCAAGTTCATCGAGGAGGGCGACAAGGTCAAGGTGACGATGCGCTTCCGCGGCCGCGAGCTCGCCCACCAGGACCTCGGCATGAACGTCCTCATGCGCGTCAAGGACGATCTCGACACGATCGCCAAGGTCGAGCAGTTCCCGCGCATGGAGGGACGGCAGATGATCATGGTGGTGTCGCCGAAATAGCCGTGCGGACAGGGTCTAGGCGACGCCGTAGGTGGCGACGGGGCCCTTCCGCTTGACGTTGTGCCGGACCTCCGCCTTTTCCGGAGGCGCCGATGGCAGTTTGATGTGGTTGAGATCGGCGACCGGCTTGCCGAAATGGTAACCCTGCGCGTAGTCGATGCCGAAATTGAGGAGGCCGATCGCCGCCGGCTCGTCCTCGATCATCTCGCCGATCGTGGCGATGCCGGTCTCACGGCAAAAGCCGGCGACTGCGCCGAGCAGCTTGCCGTCGCGCGGATTCTGCAGCGCGGCCTTGACGAGCGACCCGTCGATCTTGACGAAATCCACCTCGAAGCTGCGCAGGTAGTGAAACGTGTTGGCGCCGGCGCCGAAATCGTCGAGACACACCCTGAAGCCGGCTTTGCGCAGCGCTTGAATGCGCGCATTGACCTCGCCCATGTGCGTGACGACCGCCGATTCGGTGATCTCGATGAGAAGCCCGGGCGCGAGATCGGGCCTCAGCAGCGCCATGAGCGCATTCGTGAAGAAAGCGCTCTCCAAGGACCGGCCCGAGATGTTGACGGCGACCGGCACCGCCTCGCCGATCTGCTGGCGGACCACTGCCGCCACCTTTTGGCAGACGCCGAGGTCGAAATCGGCGATGAGGCGGACGGCTTCGGCGAAGGCGACGGTGTCGCCCGGCGAGCCGCCGTCGCGAAAGCGGGCGAGCGCTTCGACATGGTGGACCTGGCGCGAACCCAGATGGACGATCGGCTGATAGACGAGGGTGAAATCGCGATCGGCGACCGTCACGCGTAGATTGCCGACGCGCGCTACCGTCTCGGCCATCACCTTGTCGAGGCCGTCGCGGAGCGAGGGGATCGAGAGCTCGCCCTTGTCCGAATCGGCGAATTGATTGATGCAATAGACGAGCGCGCGGGCGGCATCGCTCCCCTCCATGCCGCTCTCGTCGAGCGCCAAGGTCGAGGTCCGCAAGGTGACGCCCTTGCCTTCGGGATCGACCGCGCGGGTGAGCGATTGAACGCCCGATTGGAGCCGATCGGCATCGATCTCAGACTTGTGGATGACGCCGTAACGGCCAGTGCCGAGCTGGCCCGCCGCCTCGACGCTGGCGGCGCTCGCATAGAGATAGCGTTCGATCGTGCTGACGAGCCCGCCGCCGACCTCCTCGCCGAGGCGCTCTTCCAACGCGCCCAGCTCGTCGATCGCGACCAAGGTCAATTTGGCATCGCTCCGGCCGCCCGCGATCATGTGCTGAGCGGCACGCTCCGCGAAATCCGCGCGCGGCAGGATGGTCTTGTGGGCATCGAGCGGCGCCGTCGCGGGTGAAATCGCCAACGACAGGAAGAAGGAATTCGGCCGGTTGCCGAGCCGGCAGCCGCCGAAGACGACGGGCGGCTGCCCATCCCGGGCAAGGCCGAGAGTCACCGGCTGAAAACGCTCGCCGCGCGCGAGCGAGCCGAGGAGCGACGCGGCGATGGCGCGGTCGGCCGGCTGCAACAATTCATCGAACCGGCGCCCGACGAGCTCGTCGACGCCGCATCCGAGCAGGGTCTGGGCGGCACCTACCGCGAAGGTGATGACGCCCTCGCCGGACACCTGCAGCAGCAGATCGGCCGCGGCAAAGGCAAAGCCGACGAAGCGGTCGCGCTGCAGGCGCAGGGCGGCGAGTGTCGATGCGGCAGTATCGGGTGCCATGCACGGCCCATTCCATCGGCCGCGCAATGCGCGCGGGCGTCGAAATTAGACATTGGCACGCAATTGGCTAAATTGTTGTAAACTGCCGCGGTCCGATCGCCCGGCGATGGCAGCCTCCTACCACCCGGAATAGGTCCAGCCGCGCCCCTTCATGCAGTCATCCCAGCCGCCAGCGCCCGAAGTTTGCTGCTGGCACTCGGCCGATTCGCGTTCGAAGACGGCGCTATCGGCGCCGGGCTTCGACCAGTGAAAGAAACTGCAGCTGGCGAGCGCGATGGCAAGCGCCGCGAAAAGCATGGTTCTCAAGTCACCCACCCTCGTCTCGGTTCATCGCAATGGCCAGAAGACCATGATCAGCGGCACGCCGACCGCAACCACGATCATCGACAGCGGCAGGCCGAGCCGCCAATAGTCGCGGAATCGGTAGCCGCCGGGGCCGAGCACCAGGGTATTGCACTGATGGCCGATCGGCGACAGGAAATCGCATCCGGCGCCGACCGCCACGGCCATGAGGAAGGGATCAATCGCGAGGCCGAGGCGGGTGGCGATGCTCGCCGCCACAGGACCCATCACGATGACCGCCGCGGCGTGGTGCAGGATCGGCGTCAGCAGCATGGTGATGACGAGGACGATGCCGAGCATCGCAAAGGGCGGAAAGATGGCGGCGAGCATCGAGATCGTGCCGGCGATGAGATCGGCGGCGCCGGTCTCGCGCACCGCCTCGCCGACCGGGATGAGGGCACCGAGCAGGATGAGAATCGGCCATTCGATGCGCTCGTAGATCTCGTTCAATGTCAAGATGCCGAGGAGGGCGATGAGGAGCGCCGCGGCGACGAAGGCGATCGCCGCCGTTACGATTCCGCTCGCTGCCGCGATCATCGCCGCGGCGAGAATGAGCAGGGGCAGCACCACCTGCCGCGGCTTGCCGAGGCGAAGGTTGCGTTCGGCGAGGGGCAGGCAGCCGAGATCGGCGAGCGTCACTGTCATGCTTTCGCGATCGCCTTGCAGCACGACGACGTCGCCGCTGCGAAAAGGCGTGCGGCGCAGGCGCGCGGTGGTGCGGCGCCCGCGACGCGACATCGCCAGGAGATTGACGCCGTAACGCTCGCGCAGGCGCAATTGCGTCGCAGAGGCGCCGATCATCGGTGAATTCTCGGTGATCACCGCCTCGACGACGCCGGTTCGGCCGGCGCTCTTCTCTTCTTGACTGAGCTCCTTCTTGACCTCGCCCGGGATTTTCTTACTGCCGACCAGCGTCAGCTTTGCTGCAGCGACGATGTTGGCGAGGAGGTGCGGATCGCTCTCGACGACGAGCACGTCGTTGGCGAGCAATGTCCAATCCGTGCCGGGCGCGGGATGACGGAGCTCCCCGCGGATGACCGCGCGCACGGCGAGCGCACCCTCGCCCTTGGCTTCGAGATCGCCGACGGTTTGCCCGACCATCGGCGAGTCGAGCGGGATCGAGAGCTCCGAGGTGTAATCACCGATCGTGAAGCGCTCCTCCTTCGGCGAAGGAGCCTGCCGTCCGCGCGGCAGGAGGCGCCAGCCGAAGGTGAGGAAGGCGACGCCGCAGAGCGCGATCCCGAGCCCGACCGGCGTGAAGTCGAACATACGGAAGGGCGCGCCTTCGAGCTGCGCGCGGATGCCGGCGATGAGGATGTTGGGCGAGGTGCCGATCAGAGTGACGAGACCGCCGAGCAGCGAGCCGAAGGAGAGCGGCATCAGGAATTCCGACGCCGAGCGGCCGTTTTTTTCCGCCACCTGGATCGCGATCGGCAGGAAGATCGCGAGGGCACCGATGTTCTTCATGAAGGCCGAGAGCGCGGTGACGATCGCGACGAGAACGCCGATTTGCAGATCGGCCGTCGCGAGGATCGGCGAGAGGCGCCGGATCAAGGCCTCGATCAGCCCCGAATTGCCGATCGCTGCGCTGACGACGAGCGCGCCGGCAATGAGCGGGATGACCTCGTTGCTGAAGCCGCGAAAGGCATGCTCGGGCGGGATGATGCCGGTCAGCACGGCGGCGAGCAATGCCAGCAGCGCCACGACGTCGTAGCGCAACCGGTCCCAAACGAAGAGGACGAGCATCCCGCCGAGGATCGCGAAGATGATGATTTGCTGATGGGTCATGAATGGCCGCGGATCGACCCTGCAAACGGCAGAAGGCGGGGCGCCGTTCCGCGTCGCGGCGATCGCCGGCAGGTCGGCGTGCCGTTCTTTGCGCGGTCTCATGGCTCTAGACGCGCGAATGGAATCGGCTCGGCAGGAATCGCCGGATAGGTGTTCTTGCCGCCAAGACGGGGAAGAGGCAGTGTCGCGCGATGCCCACCTTCGCCGGACAACCACCAATGTTGAAATTACGACCCAATTGCGAGTGCTGCGACACGAACCTGCCGCCGGACTCGATGGAGGCCCGCATCTGTACCTACGAATGCACGTTCTGCGCCGCGTGCGCCGAGGGCATCCTCGGCGGCCGCTGCCCGAATTGCGGTGGAGAGCTCGTGCGGCGCCCCATCCGGCCGAAGAACATGCTGCTGAAGCACCCCGCATCGACCGAGCGGATCCTTAAATCGCACCCCAACTGCGCCGGCGCGCGCCAAAGCTAGAAAGGTCGACAGGCACGTTCGATGGAGTCCGGGTGCCGAGGAGATCATCGCGCGTCGAGGCCGGCGAGCCGCCCCGTCACGCCCTCCCGAGAACCGGTGCGGAGATCTTCATTCGACCCGGCAGATCACCCATGAGTTGCACGAGATTGCCGAGAACTCTACACTTCGGACTCCTCTTGCCTGGCAATTCGTTGTCAGCCGCAACCTTGGGAGGAAACGGTGCTTCACACGCGGAAAATAGCACTGGCGATCGGCCTTCTGCTGCTCGGCTGCGTCAGCCAGAGCTACACGCCGCTGCCGCCGGAGCAGGCAAATGCGACCTACAAGAAGAGTCCGATCGAATTTCGCACCGGTGTCGGGAAGTCCACGATTACGCCGCTCAACAACATGGTGAATACAGCGCTTTTGTATCTTCGTTTCTTCGAGAACAACAAGAAGATCGCTGTTTGCGGCTACTACGTGATGCCGGAAAACTTCAGTAACGTGGAGCGACAGCTCTTCATCAGCTCGATTGCCGGCGCAAGTTTTTACGCGGGCGAGACAAGACTGGTCTCGACCGATTTCCTGGTAGCGCGGACGCCGGGAGCGAACGAGTACGATGCGCAGGCAAATTGCGTCGAAACCGACGTCGCGATCGAAGCCGCGCGGAGCCTCGGCAAGATCACCATCGTTGCGCCGGCGACCAAGATCGTGATGTAGGTCCAACGAGCGACCAATACGTCGCCTTATTGTGGCTCATGCTGCCTGCCGCACCTCACGCCGACCCAAGGGACCCGTCGCGCCGCATCGCCACCTGGCTCGGCTACCTCGCCATGTGCATCGGCATGTTCATGGCGGTGCTCGACATCCAGATCGTCGCGAGCTCGCTGCCCGACATTCAAACGGGGCTCGCCATCCCCCTCGAAGATTTGAGCTGGATCCAGACCGCTTATCTCATCGCCGAGATCATCGCGATCGCGCTCACGGGGTGGGCGACGCGGCTCTTGTCGTTGCGGCGCCTTTTTCTCGCGGCGCTCACCGGCTTCATCCTCGCGAGCCTCGGCTGCGCCGCGAGCCACAGCTTTGCCGTGCTCATCTTCTTCCGCACTATCCAAGGGTTTTGCGGCGGTGCCCTCATCCCGTCCGTCTTCACGGCGGTCTTCGCGCTCTTTCCGCGAGAGCTGCATGTCCGTACGACGACGGTCGCCGGCATCTTCGCCATGCTCGCGCCGACCTTGGGCCCGAGCCTCGGCGGCTACATCACCGAGAATTACAGCTGGCCGTGGCTCTTCCTCATCAATGTGCCGGCGGGGCTCCTTGCCGGCATCGTCGCCGGCGCGCTCTTGCGGACCGAGCGGCCCGACGCCGCGGCGCTCGGCCGGCTCGATCTCACGAGCCTCGTCCTTCTCTCGGTGTTCCTGGCGACGCTCGAGCTCGCCTTGAAAGAGGCGCCGCAACGCGGCTGGAGCCACCCCTACCCGCTCCTCCTCCTTACGCTTTCCGCCGCGAGCGGGTTCGCGGGCATCCGGCGCTGCCTTGCCCGCTCCCGACCGCTCGTTGATCTCGGGCGCTTTCGCGATCCCGCCTTCGCCGCAGCATCCTTCTACAGCTTCGTGCTCGGCGCCGGGCTATACGGATCGGTCTATCTCCTGCCGCTCTTCTTGGGGTATGTCCGGCAGCACAGCGCGCTAGAGATCGGCGAGATCATGATCGTCACGGGAGCAGCGCAGCTCGTGACGGCGCCCTTCGGGGCCTTCCTTGAAAAGCGCATCGACGGGCGCCTCCTGACGGGGATCGGCTACGGTCTCTTTACGATCGGCCTCGCGGCCAATGGGTTTGCCACATACGAGACGGATTTCGCCGCGCTCTTCTGGCCGCAGCTCTTGCGCGGCGCCGGCGTCATGCTCTGCCTCTTGCCGACAACGACGGCCGCGCTCGAAGGGCAAGAAGGCGCGGCGCTCGCCGATGCCAGCGCCCTCTTCAACCTTATGCGCAATCTCGGCGGCGCCGTCTGGATCGCGCTCGCCGATACGATTCTCGAGCGCCGCGCGCCGGCGCATGTCGCAGCTTTCATCCGCCGGCTTCAAGCGGGCGATCCCGATACGGCGCGCTTCGTCGGCCTGCCGCTCGACCGGTTCCACGGCGTGCCGCTGGGTCCGATCGACGAAGCGACGCGCCAACTCGTCGAGCCCCTCGTCGCCCGCGCCGCCGCGGTCGCCAGCTTCAACGAGGCATTCCTCGCCCTCGCGCTCTTCTTCGCCCTCTCGCTCCTCGCCCTGCCCTTCCTGAAGCGGCGCTACTAACGAGGTTTCGAGAGGTCGGCGAAGCCGAAAAAAGTTTGAACCACGAAGACACGAAGGACACAAAGGGACCGAGCATGCACCCGGCGCCTTCGTGTCCTTCGTGTCTTCGTGGTTAACTTTTTTTCGCCGCTTCGCGGAACGAAGCGAGCGACCTCTCAGGCCGTCACTTTTGCCGCGTGGCGGCGATGCCGTGTTTTTTCAGATAGTGGCGGAGCTGGTCGTAGCTGAGGCCGAGATGCGCCGCTGTGGCGCGTTGATTGTAGCGGCAGGCGACGAGCGCTTCATTGATGAGCGCCGCCTCGAATTGCCGGATTCGCGCCGGAAGGCTGGCGCCATTCACCGCGATTGCCGGAGCCAGTTCAGGACCGGTGCGCGGCGCCTTGCCCGGGCGGAAGGGCGAGGCGAAGGGATCGAAGGCGATCTCGTCGATCGGCTGCTCCGCAAGCTCGGCCCGCGCGACCGAGCGCTCGATCGTGTTGCGCAGCTCGCGCACATTGCCGGGCCAGGAATGGGCGGCGAGGCTCGTCGTGGCGCGGTGCGTGAACCCCGGAAAACCCTCGCGGCCCATTTCGCGGGCGATCGCCAGGGCGAAATGCTCGGCGAGAAGCGGAATGTCTTCCGGACGCTCGCGGAGCGGCGGCAAGGTTACGACGTCGAAGGCGAGGCGATCGAGGAGGTCGTCGCGGAAGGTGCCGGCCGCGGCACGGTGCGGCAAATCGACGTTGGTCGCGGCGATGATTCGAACATCGACCTCGAGCGTCTCGTTGCCGCCGACTCGCTCGAAGCTGCCATATTCGATGACGCGCAGAAGCTTCTCCTGGACATTGAGCGAGGCATTGGCGATCTCGTCGAGAAAGAGCGTGCCGCCATCGGCGAGCTCGAAGCGGCCGGCGCGGCGGCGCGCGGCGCCGGTGAAGGCGCCCGCCTCATGGCCGAAGAGCTCGCTGTCGAGCAGACTCTCGGCAAGCGTCGCGCAGTTGAGCTTGACGAGCGGCTTGTCCCAACGCGGCGAGAGGAAGGCGAGGCGCGAGGCCACCAGCTCCTTTCCCGTGCCGCGCTCGCCGACGACCAGCACGGGACGGTCGAGCGGCGCCACGCGCGAGACCTGCGCCAGCATGTCGCGAAAAGCGGGCGCTTCGCCGAGAAGCGGCGGCAAGGCGGGTGGCGAATGCAGGACGTCGCGCATGGTGGGAATTTACACCTATATTCGGTTGTAACTACCTAAGACGCTTTGCCCTTTGGTGCAAGCCCGCGAGGTCAAATTCAGGAATATCAACGACTTGGCGTAACGCGCAGCGCTTGGCACGGCCCGTGCAAAGCTTGCGATGAACCTCATTCGAACGGAGCCGGCCTGCCATGGGCATCTTCTCGCGCCTCACCGACATCGTGAATTCGAACATCAATTCGATCCTCGACCGGGCGCAGGACCCGGAGAAGATCATCCGCCTCATCATCCAGGAGATGGAGGACACCTTGGTCGAGGTGCGCTCCTCGACCGTCCGCACCATCGCTGAGCGCAAGGAGCTCGAGCGGCGCGGCGAGAGCATGCGGCGCGAGCGCGACGAATGGCAGCGGCGAGCCGAATTCGCCGTGACCAAGGGGCGCGAGGATCTCGCCAAGGGCGCGCTTCTCGCCAAGGCGCGCTGCACCGAACAGCTGGAGGCCCTGGAGCGGCAGCTTCGCCAGATCGGCGATGCGCTGCAGAAGCAGAACGACGACATCGCCAAGCTGCAGGCGAAGCTGATCGATGCCAAGGCGCGCGAGAAGACCATCGCCGCGCGGCAGAAATCGGCGACGAACCGCTTGAAGATCCGCGCCCGCCTTTACGACGATCGCATCACCGACGCCTTCGCCCGCTTCGAGCAGGTCGAGCGCGCGCTCGACGAGGTCGAGGGCAAGGTCGAGGCCTACGATCTCGGCCGCGGCAAGACGCTGGGCGACGAGCTCGCCGGCCTTGAAGCCGAAGCCGGCGTCGAGAGCGAGCTGGCCGAGCTGAAGAAGCGGCTCGGCAACAGCATTCAGCCCAGCGCGAACCCGGCGCGGTGAGGAGACATCATGATGATGGGCGTGGCTTCGCTCGTGCTCGGCATCCTTTTCGTGGTGATCATCCTCCCGATCTGGATCGTCGCGCACTACGTGACGCGCTGGCGCGGGGCGCGCAATCTCTCGGCCGGCGATGAGCGCATGCTGGCCGAGCTGTGGGAGAGCGCGAAGAAGCTGGAGGCGCGCATCGACGGTCTCGAGCGCGTCTTCGACACCGACGCGCCGGGCTGGAGGAGCAAACCATGAGCTTCTGGGACCGCTACGGCAGCCTGCGCAACCCCTACCGCCTCTACCGCGACACCGAGCATGCCAAGATCGCCGGCGTCTGCGCCGGCATCGCCGATTATTTCGGGATCGATCCGACCGTGCTCAGGATCGGCACGGTCGTCAGCCTCGTCTTCTTCTTCGTGCCGACGATCGTGGCATACTTCGCCGCCGCGGCGTTCCTGCCGCCGAAGCCGCCCTCGCTTTACGCCACGCCCGATGAGGAGGCGTTCTGGCGCGGCGTCGCGACCGCACCCGACCGCACCCTCGACGGCCTCGTGCAGAAGTTTTCGTCGCTTCGCGAGCGTTTGGCCCGCATGGAGGCGGCGGTCACCTCGCAAGATTTCGACCTGCACCGGAAATTCCGCGATCTCGGTCGCTGAACCGCACGCAACGGAGCCTCGCCCATGCCGCTCGCCTCGCTTCTCCTCAACATCCTATGGGTCGTGTTCGGCGGTCTTTGGATGGCGCTTGCCTGGGTCGTCGCCGGCATCCTCATGGCGCTGACCATCATCGGCCTGCCCTGGACGGCCGCCGCCTTCCGCAATGCCTGGTACACCCTGCTGCCCTTCGGGCAGACGGTCGTCCGCGAGGACGAGTACACCGGAAGGCCCGGTCTCGGCACGGGCCCCTTGGGTTTTCTCGGCAACCTCATCTGGCTCGTCCTCGGCGGCTGGTGGATCGCGCTCCTCCATCTGGCGCACGCCATCGTCTTCGCCCTCACCATCATCGGCATCCCCTTCGCCTGGGCGCATCTGAAGCTCGCCGGCCTCGCGCTCTGGCCGATCGGCCGCACGATCGTGCCGATCGAGGAAGCCGAGCGTTTGCGCTACGGCGCGTGGCGCGGACGCGTGCTGTAGCGCCTCTTTTGCGATTTCGATGATCTTGACCCCTCTCCCGCTTGCGGGAGAGGGCAGGGTGAGGGCTAATCTCGGCTTGGCACGGCCCTGACGGAGACACCCGCGGCCAACCCTCACCCCAACCCTCGCCCGCACGCGGGAGAGGGGAGACTGGAAGTCAAAGGAGCCCTCCATGCCCGAATTCGATCTCGTCATTCGAAACGGCACCGTCGTCACCGCGTCCGACACGACGCACTGCGACATCGGCATCGCCGGCGGGACGATCCGCGCCCTCGGCGCGCGGCTCGGTGCGGGCGCGCGCGAGATCGACGCCACGGGCAAGCTCGTTCTACCCGGCGGGGTCGACAGCCATTGCCACATCGAGCAGCGATCCTCGGGCGGCATCCAATGCGCCGACGATTTCCACAGCGCGACCGTGTCGGCGGCGTTCGGCGGGACGACGACGGTCATTCCCTTTGCGGCGCAGCATCGGAGCCAGTCGCTGCGCGAGGTGGTGCGGGACTATCACGCGGCGGCCGAGCCCAAGGCGGTCATCGATTACGCCTTCCACCTCATCATCTCCGACCCGTCCGAGCAGGTGCTGGGGCAGGAGCTGCCGGCGCTCATCCGCGACGGCTACACCTCGTTCAAGGTCTATATGACCTACGACCTCCTGAAGCTCGACGATCATCAGATGCTCGACATCCTGGCGCTGGCGCGGCGCGAGGGCGCCTTCGTCATGGTCCATGCCGAAAATCACGACATCATCCGCTGGCTGACGGCGCGCCTCCTCGATCGTGGCCACGGCGCGCCACGCTATCACGCGGTGAGCCATGCGCGGCTCGCCGAGGGCGAGGCGACGGGGCGCGCCATCACCTTGGCAGAACTCGTCGACGTACCGATGCTGATCGTCCATGTCTCGGCGCCCGAGGCGATCGACGCCATCCGCGCGGCGCAGACGCGCGGGCTCAAGATCTTCGGCGAGACCTGCCCGCAATATCTGTTCCTCACCGCCGCCGACATCGACCGGCCCGGCGTCGAGGGCGCGAAATTCTGCTGCAGCCCGCCGCCGCGCGACGAGGCGGCGCAGGAGGCGGTCTGGCGTGGCCTTGCCAACGGCACCTTCCAGGCCTTCTCCTCGGACCACGCGCCCTACCGCTTCGATGCCTCGGGCAAGCTGCCGAAGGGCGAGAAGACGAATTTCAAGGACGTGGCGAACGGCGTCCCCGGCATCGAGCTGCGCCTGCCGCTTCTCTTTTCGGAGGGCGTCGGCAAGGGGCGCATCGATCTCCAGCAATTCGTCGCGCTGACCGCGACCAACCACGCAAAGCTCTACGGCCTCCATCCTCGGAAAGGGACGATCGCCGTCGGCGCGGATGCCGATATCGCGATCTGGGACCCGGAGCGGGAGGTCACGGTGACGAGCGCCGCGCTGCACGACAATGTCGGCTACACGCCCTACGAAGGGCGGCGGATCAAGGGTTGGCCGGTGACGGTGCTGAGCCGCGGCCGGATCGTCGTCGCCGACGGCGCGCTCCACGCCGAGCGCGGCAGCGGCGTCTTCCTGCGCTGCGCCAGCCCCGATGCGGCGCGACCGCTCGGCCGCCCGGCGACGGAGATCGCCCGGATGGCGGCGTTCGGCGACGCGCCTCTATTTTAGCGCGCGGCTGACACGCGAACTCTGGGCGAGCCAGCTGGCCCGCTCGCGACGAGCCCGTCGAAATTATTCCTATCTCGAAACGACAGAGATCGAGCGCGAGGTGACGCCGTTGAAGGGAAGTCGGGTTCCTATCCCCGAGGCATGTTGGAGAAAAGCGCGCGGCTCAGTGGACGCTGAGCGGCTCCAGCTCGTTCTGTCGCACCGTGGCGAGAGCGAGATCGCGGCTCGGGACCAGCGCCAGCTGGGTCCCGTCGGCGGCATGGATCGCGAAAACGTTCGCACCGTTGACGACAACGCTCTTCACATACGCCACGCCTTGCACGCCAAGAAGGGCGAATTCCTGCGCGGAAATCTGGCGAAGATTCTGCATCGTGTTCATCATCTCGTCCTTTTGCAACGGCCGATGCGACACCTTCGCGGCTGTCGCCGCAGCCTTGAATCATACGTCGTGTGATCGTTAAACAATCCCTAATCGCCGTTTTTTCCAGCCGCGAGGCTGATTTTCCGCTGCGCGGACGGCCCCGGACGGCGGATTTCGATGGTTCTGACGCGGTTTTCCGGCGATGGCCGGGTCAAATCGATATGAAGGAGCCCGTTATCGAGCCAGGCGCCCGCCACTTCGATGCCCTCGGCGAGGACAAAGGAGCGTTGGAACTGGCGCGCGGCGATGCCACGGTGGAGATAGACCCTTTCCTTGTCGTCGGTCTGCTTGCCGCGCACGACGAGCTGGTTGTCCTCGATCTGGATCTTGAGGTCGTCCATGGTAAAGCCGGCAACCGCCAGCGTGATCCGCAACGTGTTCTCGCCGGTTTGCTCGACATTGTAGGGCGGGTAGCCGTCGGCCGCCGCCTTGCTGACGCGGTCGAGCGCCCGCTCGAAATGATCGAAGCCGAGCAATAGCGGCGAATTGAACAGCGATAACCGCGACATAACGCCTCCTCCTCGACCTTGAGCGAGCAGACCAGCATGGGTCCCGCTAGGGCACCCGACTCTGCGATCACACCAGCATCGCTCACCTCATTTGGGGTCGTCCGGGGGCAGGATCAAGATATGCTGCGGAATGCCGCCGAAACCCGGGAGCCCAAGGAATGGCGATGCCGACGCAATCATCGTCCTCGGCTGCGCGCTGCGCGGCGGGGCGCCGAGCCCGGCCCTCGCCCGCCGCGTCGGCTGCGCGGTCGCGCTCTTGCGGCAGGGAAGGGCGCCCTGCCTCGTGCTCGCCGGCGGCGGCGACGGGCCGACCGAAGCCACGGCGATGCGCGACATCGCAAGACGCGAGGGCATCGCCGACGCCGCAATCCTGCTCGAGCAGCGCTCGCGCAACACTTACGAGAATGCGGTCGAGACGGCTCGCCTCCTGCATGAGCGCGGGTTTCGTCGGATCATCCTTGTCACCGATCGCTATCATCTGCCGCGCGCGCGCATGCTGTTCCGCGCCGCCGGACACGCGATCGTCGCGAGCGTCCATCCGCCGAGCCGCGGCATCCTGCGCGAATGGCCGCTCTATCTGCGCGAGGCGGCGGCGTTCGTGCCGAGCCTCTGGCGGCTCCTGCGGCGGCGTCAGTAGGCGGGGGTGAAGAGCCGCTTCAAGCGCGCCGAGAAGCGGTGGCGCGATTGCTCGTGGCGCACGACCTTGTCGTCGCGCACCCAATTGAGCTGGACAACGCGTCGCTCGCCCTCGGTCGGCTCGTGGCCATGCCAGGAATTCGGCGTTACCTTGAAGGCGATGAGCGTACCCTCGATCGGCGGCACCTCGGCGACGTAATCGGCGAGGCTGTCCGCCGAGCGCAGCAGCCGCAGGCGCCCGCCCGGCGCCTCCCAGCCGGCATTCATATAGAGCAGGACGGTGATGAGCTTCGTCTTGCTGTCGGCATGGATGCGTCCATCCCTCGCCTGGGCGCGCCCGCGCACCGTCACCATGGTCGGGCGGTCGGTCAGGTCCATATCGAATTTCGCGGCGAAGGCATGGCGCAACTCCGGTCCTTCGAGCGCATCGAGCAGCGCGCGGAAATGCGGCCCGAAACTGAGCTCGCTCACCGGAAAGCTGCCCGGCTTCGCGATGCGTGGGAAATCGGCCGCGATTTCGGCCAATGCCGTATCGCGCAGGAACCGTGGGACGATGAGATAGGGGAAGGGCTCGCGCTGAAGAGGCGTTGTGGCGAAGGCGTCGAGATCGAGGAAATGCGAACCCGCTGACGGCACGTCGGACGCTCCTTAGTCTGACCCTATGTAAGGCGGTGGATTGCGGACGGTCAACGCTATCGGCTCGATTTCAAGTTGATCGATGATCGAAACACCTTTTCTGCCGTCTTGCCCGCGAAAGCGGGCATCCAGTGTCGCCAACATCGCGGATTGCCTACGATTCCCGGGCTCCCGCTTTTCGCGGGAGCGACGATACTGGAAAGCGTCGATGACGTTGTTTTCTGACGAGCCAATAAGATTTCTCCGTGCCCTTCGCGTCTTCGTAATTCGAGCATCGTTTTCTTCTCAATAGGGGTGTTCAGCCAGCCAATCGGCATATTGCGCGATGCCCTCGGCAAGGCCGAAGCGCGGCGTCCAACGGAGACCGCGAAGCGTCGCGTCGATGTCGAACCGCGCTTGCTGGTAGTTCTCGCCATCGGGCAGCGTCCCGAACACGATCTGCGCACCGGGCACGCGCTCGCGTACGAGCCACGCCAATTCGCGGAGCGGCACCCGCGTCCCGCCGGTGACGTTGAAGGCGCGGCTGCCGAGTTCGGGCGCATCGTATGCGGCGATAAGCGCGGCGGCGACATCCTCGACATGGACCATCTGCATCGCCTGCTCGCCATCGACCTCGAGCACGGTCGGCCGGCCGTCGAGCGCGTCGTGCAGCGCCCGGGCGAGAAAGCTGGAGGTGCGCCGGCGCGGTCCGTAGACGAAACCGATGCGGAGCGCCACGGCGTCGAGTCCGTGCTGCCGCGCATAGGCGCGCACCATGAGATCGCCGGCCGCCTTGCTGGCGCCATAGATGTCGGTCGCGGCGAGCGGCGCGTCGGCGCCGACCGGATCGCGGCCAGGCGGCGTATCGCCATAGGCGGAAACGGACGAGCAATAGACGAAGCGCCGCAGACGAAGGAGGCGGGCGATCTCGAGCAGATTGACGGTGCCGCCGATATTGACGCGCGCAATCCGCGCGGGATCGTCGGGCGCCACCATCGGACCGGAGATACCGCCGCAGTGAATGATCCCGTCGACGCCCTCCGCCGCGACGGCGTGCAGGCGATCGACATCGCCGAGCTCGGCGATCACTGTCTCGAAATCGGCCGGATCGGGCGGCACTACGCGGTCGCAGGCGATGACGGCACGGCCGTCTTGGCGAAGGAGATCGACGAGCCTCCGCCCGACCATCCCGGCTGCGCCCGTTACCAGGATCGGGCTATCCGTCACTCCCGCAAAATCATCCCTTGCAGCCGGATGATGCCGTCGGGATAGGGAGTGAAGCCCTCGAGCTTGGCGGTGACGCCCCACAGCCATTTCAAATGGTAGAGGAAGATGTGCGGCCGAGCGGCGAGATAGATCGCCGCCGCCTCGCCATAGAGCTTCTGCCGCTCGGCGATCACCGTCGTCTGCCGCGCCTTCGCCAGAAACGCGTCGAGATTGGCATCGCAATACTTGCCCCAATTGAGGAAACCGTCGCAGGCGAG